>JANMEL010000301.1:0-119374 GCA_031376885.1 Chamaesiphon sp. OTE_70b_metabat_96
CTGCGGATTTTCAATACACATTGCACACTACATACGTTTCCAATCAGGTGGTATCCCTAGCGAGTAGGGATCATCGGGGAGCGAGAAGTATATCGAAGCAAACCCGCCAGTTTCCAATCAGGTGGTATCCCTAGCGAGTAGGGATGTAACCAACCAAAAACACAGGGAAAAACTATGAGCAGTGCGTTTCCAATCAGGTGGTATCCCTAGCGAGTAGGGATCTACAAATATTACAGCAATAACATCGACCCACGGGCAGTTTCCAATCAGGTGGTATCCCTAGCGAGTAGGGATCTAGAGGCATGTCCTGGACGGTTCTAGAGGCACCTGTGGGTTTCCAATCAGGTGGTATCCCTAGCGAGTAGGGATGGAACTTGATAAAGGCACCGTGTTCATAGTTTTGTAGAACGTTTCCAATCAGGTGGTATCCCTAGCGAGTAGGGATAGAGATGATACAAAAACAGCACATATTTACTACAGCTCCCCAAGTTTCCAATCAGGTGGTATCCCTAGCGAGTAGGGATCTGGCGATACTACCGCCACGATATTGATAGACCCAACAGGTTTCCAATCAGGTGGTATCCCTAGCGAGTAGGGATCCATCGAGAGCTTCATCGTCCAAAGCGCAGCAATCACGGAGAAGTTTCCAATCAGGTGGTATCCCTAGCGAGTAGGGATTCGATACTTTGCTAGGTGGGCAGGTAGGTAGGTGTGTTTCCAATCAGGTGGTATCCCTAGCGAGTAGGGATTTCATTTTTTACGCTGTTAAGATTATCTTGTCTTTTTGTTTCCAATCAGGTGGTATCCCTAGCGAGTAGGGATAGTAACTATATTAAACCCAAAACCAGGGCCAGATTCAACATCGGTTTGCGAACCTGGCTCAAATGGGAGACAGATCGATCGAGAAGTAAATGACCCGATCGCATTCAAAGCCATATATAGTAGACTATCGAGGCTCCCGACGGAGATATAAAGGTTTCAGAGTTTGGTGGTGAGGGTAGCGAAGCCTTATGACTGCTCGATCGATTGGCGGACTCGATCGTGTAAACTAGCAAATAGACTAGCCCGCTCGATCTTAGAAAAAGACTCGCCAGTCAAAATATTGAGACAAGCTAAAATTCGTGCTTTCCATTGCGATCGATCTTCGATATCTGCCCCCCAAGCATTCAGAAGTTCGGTTTCAGAGATACCACCAAGACGATGAGATAATCTGTTACGGATGTCTCTACACTCATCTGACCAAAAAGATTCAAACTCGCCTGCCAAAGCCCCTGGGAGAGAAACCTTTAATATTTCCCTTTTCACTGAATGTTGTTCCCATTTAGCATATGCTTCAAGTTCTCCCCTTGCATTTTTACTTTTGAAACTATTTTTTAGTTTTGGATGACTAGTCAATATTTTTTGAGAGACTCTGGGCGCATCCCGTTGATTATCTTCAAAAATATTACCAAGATTGTTCTTTGCCCACTCCAATAAGCAACCCTCCAACGTTCGGAAACTGAGCAACATAGCTTCAACAGTGTTGTTTTGTTCGAGTCGAACTACGGCTAGATATGCTTGTTCATAAGCCATCCACCACCAAGCCAGACTCTGTTGTTGTTGGGATGAATCCAAGATATTGGCAGCATCGATATATGTCAAAAATAGATCGAATTCACCTCGATTCCAAGCAATTCCAGCCTCAAGTAACTTGGGCATAGCTCCTAAATCTTTGGTCAGAATATAAGGTCTTAATAATTCGGCGACACCAGCATAGTCAAACCGATCGAGTAATTTGAGTGCCTGTTGTTGGGTTCGATCCCAGAGATAGTTGGTACCCAAAAATGGCCCACTATAGTCTGAGGGGTTTCCTGCTTGGTTGTTTCGTTGATTTTGATGAAACTCAAAGAACTTAATCCGATCGCCGTACAAACTCAATCCTGATATTCGTCCAGCCTCGGAAGTTTGCCCTACGCCACCTGTTAAGCTCAACCATATTTCCCGATCGATTGGCGGAGCGATCTCTCCGCGCCAAGTATTGCGCCACCATTCAAACATCGCCTCAAAATTAGCTGGATTGGTGCTATTTGCACCGATTGAAACAATCTTTGTGGGGATATGATAATTTTTTTCCACCCAGATTTTAATTAGTTCGCAGCTATTGATAGTATCTTTGCTACGTTGGGATATAGTAGTTGGTTGATCTGTGGCAATGAGATATAATTTGTCGATCTCAGTTGCTGAGTCTATTAGTAATTTACCGATGATAACGGGTTTGATTCGATCGATATATTCATCTTGACGATCGAGTAAATATTTGGTCAAATCGCGATAGGTGATTTTGCCCAAGCCCAGATCGCTAATAACTTCAGCTTGCTCGCCAATAATATCACCATCTTGCATTCGATCGTCCCCAACATTGTACCAAAGTCCACTGGAGATCTCAAACATCAGATCGCGGGTACCGATCGTCGCTATTAAAATTGCTTTCATAGTTTGGGGTGTATTTGTCGATAAGTAGATCCATTTGTGGATTGTTGAAGAGTTTTTAGAAACTTATTCCGAGGATTGCGCGGATCGTTATCTATTCCAAAGATAGTTACTACTTGGAAATCTCCAAAATTAGCAATCCAGACTGGTGAAGGTTGAACTGGCTTAGTATTAGTGCTGCCGCAAAGATCGGGATCGTAATCTAGTTTACCTCGATTTTGCACCTTTAAATCATCGTCATGCAGTACTGCTAAAGCATAGGGTTTATCATACCGATCTTTACCCATGCAGAGTAATATTGCGGCATTATTATCTACGGCTTCTACTAGTTGTAAAGTCTCGATCGATCCATTCGATCGAGCCAAAATTTTAGTATTTGCCAACAATTCTAAAGCTTGATAAAAATCTTTGAGCCGAGATTGAAACAGTTTTTGCAAGTCTTCGATCGACTCTGGCAAATCCCAGAATAAATCTTGACTATTGGCAATTAAATCTGAACCCCGCCACCAGGGAGCATATTGACGACTTGCACGAGAATAACAAGGTCTCCTAGCACCTTGTCCGATTCCGCCTAGATGAAACATCAACCAAGTTAGGTTTTTTACTAATTGTTCAATCCCAGGCTGAGATAATAATGGAGCTTCAGGGGAAAATTCTAATACCAGCTTACCAACCTGTTTTCCACAAGGATCTTGTTTATAACGAGCTTCTTTTGAAACTACTTTTCCATCTAATACTTGAACTCTGAGCCAACCGCGTGTTTGGGGCTTAATCGATCCAAAAATTTGGGCTTCCCAAGTCTTGACTAGATCGACAGGTAATACTCCCAAAGCTAAGGTGCGAAACCAATACCGCAGCATCGATTTAAACGCAACAGGGCGAGATTCTGCGAATGGTTGACCGCGATCGTATCTTCGCCTATCGGAGTTCCATGGTGCAAATCTTTGTTGTCCATGAATCAACTGTCCCTCTACTCGAAAATCCACTTCCAGAAAGCCATTCTCACTCGATTGTCCTTGGGTCAAAAGAGTTCCATAGCCTGTATTAATTTGAGATCCAGCACCTTGTCGTAAGCCTTCAATTAGCCATTCACGCACCTGTTGCAAGACTTCTGGAGTACATCGATCGGTCGGTTTGAATCCGATGATAAATTCTGATTGGTATAAGGATAGAAAGGGATTGGGATTAGCATCATATTTTGGTCGATCGTCTTGCCAATTCCAAATATTATTTGCCATATCTACCATCAATCCACAATTAGCATTATTACCATTTGGATAGGCATCCAAAAAGATTACTTTAGCCGATCGATGATGTGGTTCTGCATCTAATGAACCGAAATAAACCGCTACTTTTTGCTCTGCTGTTTTCCAGTCCAAATTCTCCATCGCCATAAAATGTCGAATGGCTTGGGTTCTAGCCACACCTCGCAGAGTGCTAGCCGGAAGATAGGGCATTCCCAGGGCATCAAAAGCAGGTAGAAGGATGTTTTCTGGCCCCTTGTGCCCGCCTACGCGCATCCGCCAAGGACTTTTGGCATTAAACCAATTTTGGTCGCCAGCGATCGATTTGGTGCGTTGATTGAGTACTTTCAATCGAGCTTGATAGTTGGCTTTTTCCGCCGCCAGTTGCAATATTTGGACTTTGGTGGGATCTTTATGTTGACTGTCAGGCGATCGCATCCACCGCAGGTATTCGACAAAACTAGCTGTAACATGAGGTTGGGGGGTTTCTCCTAGCCAGGGGGATGGAATCTCCCCATTACCACCACCCCCACCACTGTGATTAGCTCTATTTCCACCATTACCGCCAGTTGGCGGTAAAACTCGTTTTGGTTTATCGATGCTCTGAGTTGCTGGAGAGGGATTTGGGCGACTAGGCTGTGGGCGATTGGGTTTAGTAGGTTTTCCGGCTCCCATTTTAATCTACTCCTTTAATATCAAAGTAAACAGTATTTGCCCAAAAGCTAAATTCCTGAGCTAATGCCAATCCCAAACCAGTAAGTCCTAAATAATCATCGGTATCTAGCTGAGTCAGAATCTCTAAACCATTAGTTTCAGCAAGATCGGGTCGATCGATAATCTCACCCAAACAAGCAAAGAAAGCTTTGACAACATCTTTTTTACCATCTTGACTCAAGGCTTTTTCTTCAGCTTTGAGTCGCAATAGTCCCCAAGTTGAGAGATAGGTATATAGTTCGACTGCTTGATTTTTTTGCTCTTTTAATCTATCCCGATCTCGGTGATTATTTCGTAGCTGGCTCAAAGCCGCATAAACGGGCTTACCAATGGTGCGTGGATCGAAACTCATCGCTATATCTCCTATTTGGATTCCATCCATTGTTGTACAAATCCTCTACCCAAACTTTCTTGCCCGCCAATTTGGAGAATTTTATGTTGTGTCAGTAAATCCTTTAAATCTTCGACAGCACTCGCCCCAGTGCCATTAGTTTGAGAAGTTACACCCCAGGGAAAGTACATCAAGGTATCTGGAGGAATTGCTTCTTCATACCGAAATCCACCATCGACAACTTTATGTTCGTCTAACTTAATTTTTACTTGTCGCCATAGACTCATTTGAATCAATGTCGCACAATGTCGATCGGGTAAAATCATCACATTCTGAATTGAGGCTTGAGCTTGAGTAGGAATAAATTCCCGCCATTCACTCCAATTTGTGAGATTCTTTGCTTTGAGGATCGCATCTTTGAGATACACTGGTTGACCTGATGGAATATTGGTACTGTATTCAGTCGGAATTTGCTGGTTGGGAGCATTCAACCTCGCCCAACGACGCAGCAAGAATGGCGAACTAATCCAGACGATGCCATGACTCAAAGAAGGTACAGGTATCCATAAAATAGAGGCATCCCCAACCCACAAAGCTCCTTGAGATAAGTTAAGATCGTTACCCTTAGTCACATCATCGATAGTATTGCCCCAGAGCTTGTTTAGGCTATTAGTTGCTGTGAGCGAACGTAATTTTCCCCGAATCGTGCTAGAAGGCACGTAGGGCATATCTGTATGGGATTCCCTCGCAATCCCCAACAAGTTTCCTTCTTGAGTCGCTCCACCTGTGTGCAGTGGGGCAATTAGATATAAATAGACTGTATGATGATTCATCGCTTTACTCCTGGAGATATTTAATCCACAACAATTCTGAATAGCCCAATTGCCGCCAGCGTTTGACTTTATTGGGGGCAGTTGGTAAATCTTGATATAGTGGTCTAGGCTGATTTAGATAGTAATTACTACCTGGTGGAGCGGCGAATACTTGCGCCTTGCCAATCCCATTGATGGGTACAGATTTGTCTGTCGCCACACTTACCAAATCCCCTGGCGATTGATTGGGGTTGGAAATGTGGGCTAGCTTCCATTCCCACGGCCAAGATTGGCACAATATCTTACCGCTACAGGGACGCTCGAAGATGCCCTGTGTGACTAGATAACCGATCGATCTACCATCACTCTGGAAATTCTCCTCAGACACGGCTTGTAGCCCCTCCCACTGCTCTCCTAGCTCATCACAGCGTTCTACTAATACTCGATGCCCTTCGCCACCTAGTCGCATGGTTGCCCCTGTGGGTAATTCTCTGTCGATCTCTACTGCTATACTCCAGTCTGGATGGAGTCGCACGGCATTTTCGATGAAGTAACCGCTCTCTTTTTTTACCTGTCTAGTGCCAGGTTCGATCGAATTATGGGATCTATTCTCAATCGCCCAGGGTTTTTGTTCGCTGTCACACTCACACAACCAATCCTCAGCCGAGATTTTTCCTGACTTCAGATATTCGAGTACTACGTCAGCGGGGAGATACTGCCGATATTTTGGGGGTTCGATATCGTCATCACCCGAATTTTGACTAGGATCGAAGGGTGTAATTAATGGCTGTGGGATGGATGTGTCAAACTTGATTCGATCGGTTCGATCGTCAGGATCGAGCCAGGGGCGGGGAATCAGCGATCGATCTCCGACAAATCCCAAGGGGCGGGGAAAATACAACATCCAATCCGGTTCATTTGAACTGATTTTAGTCCGCGTAGGCGGACTTTGCATCACCAGCGGCGACTTCAGTCGCTGGCTAATCGAACCGCATCGATCCAACATGACTTGATGCTGCACTTGGCGACAAAGAAATGGCCCAGTCAGTTGTAGTTCTAGGTTCTCACCGAGCAAACCCTTTACAGCTCCGGCGATCGCATCTCCAGTCGGCGGGAATGTACTACCAGCCCAGGCTCGTTCCCCAGGGCTAAAAGGCTTGGCATCTCGAAATAATAAGACATCCAGCGGAATCAGTCGATACCAAACCATTACAATTCGCCTCCTGACGGCATAATTTTAATATCCCGTTTTCGCAATACAAATGCGGCGAGTTTTAGCCAATAGCCGATTTCATCATTTCTACTTGCTTCGTTATTTGTCTTCCACATTTCACTCAACCATTCGCTCAGGGTAGTTATGAATATTTGTCGATCGAAATTGTGGTCTTCGACTTCGCTCAGACACCGATTTCGATTTTGATCGACTGAAAAAATATCTCGTCTGTCACTAAATGCAATTGTCCAAGGTTCGATCGCGGTATCATCAGGAATTGGATGTTGTGCCCAAATTTGAGCGGCTTGTTCAAAGATTGCTGGTTCTAGATCGAGATCCAATAATCCACGCCATAGATCGAAGGCTTCAAATTTTGCCGTCGCTGTGAGGATATTTCCATTACCATATAAGACTCTCACTTGAACTGCATTCTTTTTTCTGTGAGCTTTACCTAAAGTTTCACAAAAATGTTCTTTAGCTTTTGCCTCAGCATCCCACATATTATCGAGAGCGATCGCCAATGGTACGCCCTGATTTGCAATCACGATTCCAAAACTAATCGTTGCATTTTTACCCATTGTAAATAATGGACGTTTAGCAAGATTGTCAGGTAAAGGATCTAAATTTTTCCATTGCCAATAGTCACCATCATTTCCAAACTCTCCATCTGGATCTGATTCACCTCGAAAGCACTTTCGTACATCCCACAACCATTTATCCCACTCCCACAAATTGGTGTAAGCCAACACATCATCACCGCCACTATAAACCAGTCTACCCGCGTAACGTTGCTCGGTGATGTAAGGTACTAATTGATTGGAAAAGTCCAGTAGAGCGCGGCTGAGAGCAGCGTGAGTAGATGGCCCCATCCGTTTCTGTTCATCCAAGAAATCATTAAAAGCAATAGCTAAATCTAACTCTTCTTGGCTCGAATTATTAGTTGCTACGCCGTGGGTTTCGGCTCCGCTCAATCCACTGATTTCTACGCCGTGGGTTTCGGCTCCGCTCAATCCACTGGTTTCTACGCCGTGGGTTTCGGCTCCGCTCAATCCACTGGTTTCTGAGGCGTTGGCTGGGCGGAATCGAAGCCCACGCCCACTAGCATCAACTTTTTCAATCAACTTATTGGGGATATAATCACGATAATTTTTCAGCTTGGTACCCTTGAGCCATTTACTCATATTGTCACCATCACCAGCGGCTAATACATACCAATCGGCAGGGTTATTATCAGGGTAATATTTCGCTATGGTGCGATCGAGAGTAGCTTTTAGATCCTGCTTTTCTGCTTCGGCTACTTCGATCTCTTCTACTAGCCAACCTGGGCTAAGATGGCGCGGATGGTATTTCTTATGAGCTAATTTTAGTTGCTCTTCCATCCACGGAATACCGCAATTATTGGGGAGATTTTTAGCCTTTAAATTTAGACTATGTAAGTCTCGCTCGATCGCATCACAAGCAAGTCGAAAATTATGTTGATGCTCTGGTTTGGTTTTTAAATACCCTGCTACTCCGGCGGTGAGATCTGGGTAAGTCGCATCGATTTTGGCGATATCTTGCAAACCTGGTACTAGTTGGGGGATAACTAAATGCAAGCCCCGTTTGACAACTTCGGTAGCATTAAGTTGTTCTCGCCCATCAAATAATCCGGCATGATGTGCCCAGATTGTTTTAGCTTCTGAGTCGGTTACTTTATGTCTAACTGGATAATGATGGACGATCGATCCCAATCCCGAAATTGTCGATCGAGTATCAAAAACTGTCGGTAGTTTCCAAGTTCGAGCATTTTTGATCGCAGTTAAACTAGTCCGAGTTCGATCGAATACATACGGCCACCAAGAACCCACATTAGCATTGAAGGGATGTTTTTTATATCTTTTTCGGCGCAAAATTGCTGCTTTTTCGAGAAATATTGACTCTTTTTGTTTGAATAGTTTATTATCCTTATTGACTTGAAAAGTCTGATTTTGACGATCGCGCCAAGCAGTAGTTTCAATCGCTTGATGAATCTCATTACTAGTTAGTGGTTGCTCTCGATCGCCCACTGGCGTTGCACTCCAATAACTTTGCCATTGAGTCTCAAGCCACCCATTCCAAGTCAGATGTTCTTTGACTAATTCGGGCATCCATTCTCGCTCTTGTTGCAATTCGTTAAATACTCGATCGCCAATATTTAACCATTCAGCTTCTAGAATTTGTTTGGCATATTGCATCGCTGCATCTACTTTTCCCTCTGGTAATAAGATGACAATTACATTAGGAAAACCCGCTGTCAAAAGTTGACGCTCTGAAGGTCGATCGATCCAACATCCAAAATCTGGCCACTTTTCCAACAACCAATCATCAATCAATGGCTGTTGAAACAAGCTCGGATAAACCAAACTATCTGGCCCATATTTAAGTGCCAATTCCCAAGATACTTTCGCCGATAGATAGTGCAATAGCCACGAACCCGCCCAAAAATCGCGCATTTTGCGACTAGCTTTGATCAGTTCTTGGACTGGTGAAAAGCTAAAAGTAGCCAAATAAGCGCGAGATAGTTCTTGTTTATTCGGCCATTTTTTCAAATCTTCGATCGTCAAATCAAATCCTGTCAAAGCTCCTGCCATTGCTGCCGTCAAACTGCTATGATTCCAGATCGAGCCGTCAGGAATGCGGGTTTCCGCAGGCATTGATAATAGGTTTTCATCATCACCCATTAATCTACAAGCAGCTTTGGGCAAACATCGCCACAGCCACCAGAATAGTTTTTGGGGATGATCATCTAGTTCTGAGATCGATCGCAGGATCCCATCTTTATCTTTAATTTGGAGATTAAATAAAGCAGCTTCTTTCTCACTCAACACCTTTTGACGAGAACCCCCAATTAGTTCTTGATGCTGTGCTGGTTTTAACTTAAACTCTGTCTGTTCACCTGAAAGCAAATGAGAAATCTTGAGTCCAGAATTGCGATCGTCAGTATCTGCATAATTCATACTCACAGACAAACTACCGATCGCCCCTCGATCGCTCGCAGAAGTAATTAAATCCGCCAGATGGATCTGCTTCATCGCTTTACCGCCAGATGTTTCTGGATTCAAATCATTAGCGATCCAATCTTGCATCACTGCAAGTTTTTCCCATAGACTATTCTTTCCCCGCCCACTATTGTCATGGAGTGCTTTGAAGATCGGATCGTGGAGCAGTCCCCATATTTTCGCTTGCCAGAATACTTTTGACACAGGGCTATTCCTACCAATAACTGCTCTCAATCTAACATCATTTGATGTCAAATATATATAATAATACAGGATAAATGCAATTAATAATACCGCGTAACTACGCAATATTAAACTAAAATTTATACAATTGATATCAATTCGACAGACAAGACAAGGTAAAACCGAGCGTCGAAATTGGTGACGACCTAGTATCTGGTCTGGTACGATGGACTACCGAACGATCTGTAGAAATATGCCACAGTTTTAACTAGAAACTCCCCCAACGTAAGATACTAAATAGAGGTGGATAGATCTAAAACCCTCCTACCCTCCGACCCTCCTACCCTCCCACCCCTCCCCATGTCCGAATCCACAGACAACCAGACAACCATCGATACCGAAGCACTACTATTGATGTTGCGCCGGAAGCAAAACAATTGGGTATCATGGGGCAAAGCTTGCCAACAACTCCAAAAAAGTGGACTGACACCCCAAGCAATCTTTGAAGCTACCGGATTTGAACCGATTCAACAAAATCAAATCATCGTCGCCGCCCAAGTATTCGACAGTATGATGGCTGTGGGTATCGCTCCAGCCACCGAAGCTCACTACAGCCGATCGGGTAGCGATAGCCTATACGAACTCCGCATCCTCTCCCAAGAAGATCGCGCCGCCACCGCCGACTATCTCCACAGCCGCAATATCGACTCAGAAGGCTCGAAAGAAGTCGCCAAGGCATTTAAGGAATTCTCTTACATCACACAGCTTCCAGAGGGTTTTACCCACCATCCAGGTGATGCACTGGCGTATCAATACTGGCGATACGTCAAACAAAAAGCCGATCTCACCGAAAAAACTCGCCTGATTGCACGGGGCTTGATGTTTGCCCACAGTCAGACTGCTCGCGCTCAAATCGAGAAATTACTCACCCAACTCTCAGCTCCCCCCTCTCGCACCGCTCCAGCCTTCCCGATGTATCGCTTGGAAGTCGATGACGAGCTACCTCGCACCTTCCCCGTCGCTGGCGAATTTCCCCTGAGTACTGCGGTATTCTTATCAGTACCCGAAGTTATTAGTACTGGTATGTTTCAGATTACCCGGAATAATTGGGCGGGTGGATGGATAAGTCTTCCTGGTTGGATTGTGCTCGTCAAAGCACAGGAGCCGATCGCCATTATCGCCCATCCCGATCGACTTCCACTCAAAATGGCGGTACAATCTACCGAGCTAATTTTAGTATTCGATCGCGGTGTAACTACCTGGGATGAGTATAATTATTTTGTTATCGATCGAGATGGTCAATTAGCCGTCGAATGGTTTGAATCAGAGCCGAATATTCCCATCCTGGGTAAATTATTAATCGTGCTCCGCCCCAAACATCCGATCGATCCTGGCAGTAAGTCCCAAGATGTCTGGGACTTAGAAGACTAAAATCTAATGAGGTAAGTGATGACCATCCAAGCAGCCGAACGAGTATTATTGGAACTAAAAGATCTCGATGTCCATGCTAACACCGAACAACGCGATCGAATCCAATACGCCCTAGCGACGCTCATGCCATCCTCAGATTACCAAATTTTTGGTGTTTGTGCTGCCGATCGAGCTGAAGGTATTCAAGCACTAGAAAGCTATGCTGAATACTTCGGCTACTTGCTCATGCCTGGTACAACTGAAAGTCTAGCCAAAATTGAAGGAGCCGTATATCTCAAATTCAACCCGCGCAGTCGCTCCTGCCAAATCGAAGGATATACCGGAACCTATCGCGGCGTATTAGTTTCTTTTCAATCAGACTTTGAAGATGGTTATAAAGGTACCCACGGACATTTTCCCCTAAATTTGTTCGGCTAAACTACTTCGATCGCAATAGGGCTTTTTAAAAACTTTTTAGTTGAATATTATCGCGCAACAAGAGTAGGGGTTTTTCGATACTCTCAAAAACCCCCGCATCTCACACACCAACAAATGTGCCGCAAGACCACTTCACCGTCTCAAACCAAACCCTTTGAGGGGGGGTTTGGGGGGGGACACTCCCCCACCCAATGTGGGGTCTGGGGGTCAGAACCCCCAGATCCTGATTCTCACTCGACCATAAATCTCAACAGATCGCTCAAAACCCAACTGTAAAATGAATAAATATATAATTCGATTAACTCGGATACTTCCTGTCATTGCGATCGCCATTTCTGCATGGACAATTCAACCTACCAGCTTAGTTAAATTCTCCTTTGACACACTAGCTCAAGCAGGGCAATTCGACGCATCTAGAACCCTTCCAAGTGCAGCAGCAGATCCAAATAAACTCATCGACGATCTGAAAAATTGGCAGCCACTAAAAATAAAAGTTGGCTCTAATATCTTCCTCGTCGATAAATCGGATATGAAACATTTCTTGAAACGCCATCATCCCAAATACTGGGATGGCTCAATCAAGCGAAGTCAGACATTTCTCAATCCGAATATGACGATAAATGATGTCGAACAAACGATCGGCTCGGTGATGAATTCACGTCAGTCAGAAGTAACTAAAATCGGTGTGAATGGATATGGACAACTTCCACCAACCAATGTCAAGGGTACATTTTATGTATTGGGCTTAAATCGCGGACATGTCGGTCAATTTTATCCCAAAGCTCGCTAAGTTTTGAATTGTTAATCGGTATTAAGTAGGTAAACTTAATTGAAGAGATTTGATAAATGATTGAAGTTAAGTCTTATATTGGCTCGATAAATATCGAGAGTGGTAAAAATTTCACTTTGATTGGTGAATACGATGGTGCGATCGACGATCCTCGACATATCGATGGGGCGATCGAACTTATTATCGATGGTAAATATCTCATCAGTCAAGAGCAATGGGATTTAGTCGATCTGCTATGGATATATCTAGTTGATGGGATTGAAAGCGTTATCGATGGAACTGACTATAGCTCGTCTTTTCCTGATTCGTCAGTAGAATTAAGTTTCAAACAAACTGAGTTTCAAGATAAAATAGAAATGACTGTCGATGATGAATCGATCGTCTGCGATCGACAGGAGTTGATAAATACTTTGTTAGATGGAGCCGAATATTGCCTAATAGAAATAAGTAGGCTAATAAACGATCGCAATTTTTATCAAGTTGAAATTGATAAGATTCAAAGTCTTAAAATATCTTAAAATTTTATGTAAGGGCGAAGTTTTACACCGTCTATACATATCTAAATTAAATATGATTTAGTAGTTAAAGTTGTTGATTTAGTAGATGAAAGATCGATCGATTAAATTTTCCGAAGCTAGGGCAGATGTGGATATATACCAACTTCAAGCCCTATTTAATAAAAGTGCATTTTGGGCACGCGATCGCAATATTGAAGACCTACAAATTGCGATCGATCGCAGCGAACCCGTGATATCAGCACTCGATTGCGACAGGTTGATTGGGTTTGCTAGAGCAACTTCCGACGGCATTTATCGAGCAACAATCTGGGATGTCGTCATCGATTGTGACTACCAAAAACTCGGTTTGGGGCGCAAACTCCTAGAAACTATCCTCAGTCATCCAACGATGAATCGAGTAGAACGTATTTATCTAAATACCACCCATCAACAAAGTTTTTATGAGCGCATCGGCTTTAACCACAACACTAGTACGACGATGGTATTCGATCGTCAAAGACTGTAGGAGCCGATTATAACCCACATTCCGCACTTCATAGAATTCACTCGAAAATTCTAGTGTTTGGGGGTGAGGGGTGAGGGAAGAAGCTAGAAAAGCCGCAATTCGTGTCGTCTCTAAAGCGGAAACTGCTAGATTTGGATAATACTTTCTCGTTGGCGTAGCCTCGCCTTTGGCGATAGTGCGGAATGTGGGTTATAAGGTGCAAATCTTTTTTTGTAAATCTCGTCAAAATCTTGACTGGCGAGAGGGGATACATGAAGACTTGACACTCCCCCGACTATGAAAAACTCGCTCAATACTTGAGTTGAATTTAGGTAGGTTAGACGCTAGAAGAGTTGGGGGAGAACCCCGACTTTTTTGAAAAAGTCGGGGTTCTAAATTTTATACTAGTGTAGGAACTGGCATACTCAAGTGAGGATAGAGAGGGAACTTCTGACATAAAGTGCCGATGCGAGTGCGACAATTTGCCGCGACGGTATCATCTTCAGGACTGAGGAGTCGATCGGCGATAATATTGGCAATCTCGACAAATTCTGTCTCACCCATGCCGCGAGTAGTCATCGCTGGGGAACCCAGGCGTAAACCACTAGTGACGAAAGGAGATTCAGGATCGAAAGGTACGGTATTTTTATTCGCCGTAATATTCACATCGCTGACGAGTAAATCGGCTTGTTTGCCAGTCATACCGATCGATCGCAAGTCTACCAGCATCAGATGATTGTCAGTCCCACCAGAAACGATTTTAAAGCCCCGTGATTGGAGTTGGGTTGACATTGCCTTAGCATTGGCGATTACTTGCCCGCAATAGGTCTTAAAGGCGGGCTGGAGAGCTTCGCCGAATGCCACTGCTTTACCCGCAATTACATGTTCTAATGGCCCGCCTTGAGTGCCTGGGAAGACGGCTTTATCAAACTTCTTGCCCAATTCCGCATCGCGAGTCATTATCAAGCCTCCACGCGGCCCTCTGAGGGTCTTGTGGGTGGTAGTTGTGACGACATCACAGTAGGGAATGGGGCTAGGATGATGTCCGGTTGCGACTAATCCGGCGATGTGGGCGATATCTGCCATTAGCAACGCGCCAACTTCATCGGCGATTTCGCGGAATTTGGCGAAG
Organism: Chamaesiphon sp. OTE_70b_metabat_96; assembly: GCA_031376885.1. Taxonomy (GTDB): domain Bacteria; phylum Cyanobacteriota; class Cyanobacteriia; order Cyanobacteriales; family Chamaesiphonaceae; genus Chamaesiphon. The sequence goes on from JANMEL010000301.1 coordinate 14,756, forward strand.
TCGATGATGCGAGAGTAGGCGGAGTAACCGCAAATCAACATTTTGGGGCGATGTTGTTTGGCTAAGTCGCGAATTTGGTCGTAATCTAGTTGTTCGGTTTCTTTGTGGACACCATAGTAATGGGGTTCAAACCATTTACCGGAGACGCTTACAGGGCAACCATGAGTTAGATGTCCGCCGTGGGATAAGTCCATCCCCATGATTTTGTCGCCAGGATTGAGGAGGGCGAGAAATACGGCAAAGTTTGCTTGTGCGCCGGAGTGGGGTTGCACGTTGGCGGCGGCGGCTCCAAATAGCTGTTTGACTCGATCGATCGCAATCTGTTCGATCTCGTCTACAAATTCACACCCACCATAGTAACGTTTGCTGGGCAAGCCTTCGGCATATTTGTTGGTGAGTACCGAACCCTGCGCCGCCATGACCGCAGCAGAAGTGAAGTTCTCACTGGCAATCAGTTCGAGGTGCTCCCGTTGACGACCCATTTCTAAGCCAATCAGATTGGCGATCGCAGGATCTGACTCTACCAAAAATTCTAAGTTAGTTTTCGCCATTATCTAGTCTTTGTGGGCATACTTTTAGATATGGTAACAATTTACCCAAGACTGGTAAAATTTCCGATCGTTATTTGCCGACCTAAGACTTAATACTTAATTAACTATCTTTTCGATATTTTCCGACAACCTATTGTGTATAACTAGTTGTATCGACTATGGCCACAATGGAGGTGGTGTATGTTAGTAGTTGTCATCGACGATCGCCTTCTCTCACCACAATCTGTCTGTAATGCTTGCCTTTTGGCCGATCGCGATGGTCAACCTCGCTGGCGACAAGGTAAACTCTGTTGTGGGCAATTAATTCGCAATCTCAATCTTTGTAGTGAATCTCAACCAGATGCCTATCAGTGTCAGATGGGTTTTCGGTTGATGGATGTGGACTAGGGGATAGGGGCTAGGGAATAGGGAATAGGGGGTAGGGGGTAGGGGTTAGGGATGAGGGGTTTGTAGGGCGGGTGTCTTGTCGTTTTTTTATGCGGGGGGAACCCTAGAAATAAAAACACCGCTTTATGAAATCAATAACGAGATTCTACCAGAGACTCATTCAAACAAAGCCCTCCTCACTAGCAGTGTAGCCAGGTGAATTTCAATCCCTATTCCCTATTCCCTATTCCCTATTCCCTATTCCCTATTCCCTATTCCCTATCCCCTATCCCCTATCCCCTATCCCCTAGTTAAACTGTTGACTCAAAGCGACTGGATTGTGCACGGTGATTTTTTTCTTGTCGATCGAGATTACCTGATTTTCACAGTCGCGCAAGTCTCCAAGGAGGCGGGTGACAGTGACGCGGGTGGAGCCAATGGCTTCGGCGATCGCTTGGTGGGATAATTTCAGATCGATGGTGATACCATTGCCATTGGGTACGCCAAAATCTCGGCATAGAATCAACAAGAAGCTAGCTAGACGAGAACCCATATCTCGATGTGCGAGGGTTTCGATCATCATCTCAGTTTGCAGAATCCGCGATGATAAACCTTTGAGCATCATCCAAGATAGCTCGGTATTTTCTTTGAGCGATCGCTCAAATTGATCGATCGACACCGATAACAATTCTACAGGGGTGAAAGCCACCGCATGATAAAACCTGTCGGATTTACTGCCCGTGATCAGTGATAGTACCCCAAAGATGCTATTTTCTCGAAGTAAGGCTACCGTAATCTCTTCTCCCGCCTCATAGACACGGGAAAGTTTGACAGCACCCTCGACGAGAAAATATACTCGTTCGGCAGGATCGCCAGGGAAGAAAATAGTTTTATTTCGATCGAATTTCTCGATCGTCGGTGGAAAAGCACCTCCAGCCATTTGCTGAAAGATAGTAGCTAGGGGTTTGTCTTGCATCACGACCATATCAATAATGTGCTTCCTGGAAATATCTGGAGTCAATGCCAGTTAACGGTATTACAGACTACTTAATCTGACTTGACAATTGTTTTTTGTATCACAGCATACCAATCGATCCAGTTTACGGGGTTTCACTGACCGAATGGGTGTCGATCGCTGATATTATAAGCCGTGGGATTTTAAAGATAGGACGTAAAATTATTGTGTTAAATCTAAGCGGAAAAAACGCACTAGTCACTGGAATTGCGAATAATCGCTCGATCGCGTGGGGCATCGCGCAACAACTCCACGCGGCTGGTGCTAATATTGGCATCACCTATCTGCCCGATGAGAAGGGAAAAATGGAACGCAAGGTCGAAGAATTAGTCGCCCCCTTGAACCCTAGCATTTATCTTCCGCTCAACGTTCAAAATGACGAGCAAATCGAGGAGACTTTCGCCGAAGTTGGCAAAACATGGGGGAAAATAGATATTCTGATCCATTGTCTAGCATTTGCGAATAAAGAAGATTTATCTGGTGAATTTAGCAAAACTTCTCGCGCTGGTTTTAGTCAAGCGTTGGACATTAGTACCTACTCACTCACTCGCCTTGCTGGTGCTGCCAAGCCGTTGATGACTGAGGGCGGAAGCATTGTTACGCTCACTTATTTGGGTGGTGTCAAGGTGATTCCCAATTATAATTTGATGGGGATTGCTAAGGCTGGATTGGAAATGAGTGTTCGCTATCTAGCCGCAGAATTGGGTCCCCAAAATGTCCGCGTAAATGGGATTTCGGCTGGCCCAATTCGGACGTTAGCTTCGTCTGCTGTAGGTGGTATCTTGGATATGATTCACCACGTTGAAGAAATTGCCCCCCTCCGTCGTACTGTGACACAAACAGAAGTCGGTAACACAGCAGCTTTCTTGTCTAGCGATCTCGCTAGTGGCATTACCGGACAAATTATCTATGTCGATGCTGGTTATGAGACGATGGGCATGTAGGTAGGGTGGCGGTCAGTGAGCGTTCGCGTAGCGTCTGCCTGTGCTTACAGCAGGCTAACGCCAACGCAGAAGCCGAACTGTAGGGTAGGAGGGTGTTAGGGTCTGATATTTTCCGGTTCCCCCCTCTTCCCCTCCCCATGGTCAGTGAGCGTAGTCGAATGGTCAGTGAGCGTAGTCGAACTGCCACTCACTCCCCTTTAACAAGTCTGGTGACTTTGAGCTTAAATTCACCACTGCTGGTTTCGCCAAATCCTTGAACGCGGATGTAATAGGTGCCAGGATTCTTGACTCTGGTAAAGATCAACGAATTACTACTACCATCGGGGCCGTCATCATTTTTACTGACGGTTTTGCCATCCCGATCGATCAGCATCACAATTGTATCAAAATTTTCTGAAGTTACGTCGATCGCTAGTTGATCGCCAACGGCTAATTGGATCGAATAATCGCGAGCAAAACCGCCATCACCTGTAGGAATATCTCGATCGGATAGAGTATCTTTCGCCTCTCCATTCGGCGGCAATGGCATCGGATTGTACACCGCTCGATCGTCCAATCTCACAATTTTAAAAAATCTTTCGCGACGAGGATCTGCTGCTGCACTGTCAGCAATAATTCCGTGAACTAATGTAACGATCGAGATAATCAGCCCGTACCTAAGAAACTTATTTGTAATTAACATGACAAGCCGGATCTCCAAAGAATTAAGGTCAGAATAGGTTGGAATTATGATTCGATCGATATCAATGTTGATTCGATCTAGGCGATTGGTCTTGGATGTTGTAAATTAGTAAACACAGAATCCCTAAATTGATCGAGATATCCGCCCAATTAAATACTGCAAAATTAATTAATCTAATCTCGATAAAATCGACTACAGAGCCAGATAATAATCGATCGATCCCGTTACCTGCCGCCCCTGCCAAGATCAAACCCAAACCTAATTGCTCCCAAATATTCGGAAAAGACTTTAGGAGTCCGAATGCTACCAATGCCAAACTAACAACTAATGATAGCCACCGCAACCACTCATGGCCTTCAAATAAGCTAAACGCCGCACCTTTATTTCTCACATAGGTAAAATGAAAGATGTTGGGAATTAAGGGAATACTCTGACCGATTTGGAGATTTTTGACGATCGCTTGTTTGCTGATTGTATCCAAAACCAAACTAACAATTGCTACCAGCCAAAAATAGGAATTTCTGATTTTCATGTATATGAGATTAGTAGAGCATGACTTTTCGGAGTGCAAAAGCAATTAGACTGGCAGCAGAAGCTAGCATCAGTTGACTGGGAAATGGATAAACCGAATAACTCATCACCAAATCGAACAACTTAAACCCGCCTAATTGAGACCAATTGAATAATTGAAACAAAATTAGATAGATAATCCCGACCACATGAATGGTCAGCAGTCCACAGATACAACTAAGGCTAAGGTATTCTAGTCTAAGCGATCGCGTAAAAGCAAGCTGTCCACATACCCAAGATCCAGGCACAAATGCGAGCAAATAACCAAAAGCGGGCTTTTGAAGGTATTCCATCCCGCCACCATCATTGAAAATTTTTAGCCACAACAATCCGAGTAGCAAATAGATAGCTTGCGTCAATACTCCAGTCGTTCTACCACCCAAACAACTTACCAATAACACCGCCCCAACTTGACACTTAAATCCTAATGGATAAACACCAAACCCCCCATTAAACCATTCCCATGGGGCACTGGTAATATAGGCAGGGAGAAAATTTGCACCGATGGTCAGAAATAAACCAACGATCGTCCACATCAAAATATAGGGACGTGAAATTGTGGTCATAATTTTGAGGGGTCAGGGGTCAGGGGCGTGCACTGAGCGTAGTCGAAGTGTCAGGGATCAGGCACGATGCATCGTGCCCTGATGGTTTGTTGGCGTAGCCTCCGCCAGAGCGGAAGCATCTACATCTGTCCTAACAGCTCTGGCGATTGCTGTAACTAATAGAGCTAGCCAACCTAATTAAAACATAAGATCGCCGATTGTTAACTATTGCGATCGAATTCGCGGTAGGATAGACAGTAATTTTGGATTTGTGAATCTTTATATCGTTATGGTTAAGCGTCTGTGGTCGCAGTTGTTGGCTTTGGTACTAGTCGTTGTCGTCGGATTAGCGGGCTGTTCGGCTAGCCCTGGTGGACTAGTTGGAAATTATCGTCAGGATACCCTTACCGTACTAACTAGTATGAAAGCCGTGCTCGAATTGCCCATTGACTCGCCAGACAGAGCCGCAGCACAGTCTTTAGCTCGTCAGAATATCAATGATTTTGCATCTCGCTATCGTCAAGATCCCGCATTGACAAAACTGAGTTCTTTTACTAGTATGCGTACCGCGCTCAATTCCCTGGCAGCTCACTACGCAGCCTATCCCAATCGCCCCCTCCCCGAAAAACTCCGCGCTAGCTTGGATCAAAAATTCAAGCAAGTTGAATTAGCTCTCCAACGAGAACCTGCCTAGAGATTGGGGGTGCCAGCGGTGAGTCGATTGAATTTTTTGTTCGGAACTTAATCGATTAGTTTTGAGTCTTTCCTGACGAAGGGGTATTGCAGTTGAAGTATATAAATATACTAGATAGCTTATCGACGATCGGCGATAACTTTGTTTCAAGTCAGATCTTGAGCCAAAATCGATCGATTATTTTCCTGACTGTAAACCTGTTCTAGACAGTGATTAGACTTACGCCGATCGTTAATATGTATTTTCCTGCAACCAAAAATTTAACCGTCTCTTCAATGAGAATTCCCACTCGTAAATGGCCTCAAAGGTGCTTGCTTGGGCTATTGACGACGAGTATTTCGATCGCCCAAGCTTATCACGCCGCACCCAGTCAAGCCCAGAATGCAGATTACTGTCAAATTCCTCCCAGCGAAGCCAATACCAAAAATGTGTTGAGACTAGCGGCGCGAAAAGGTGACAGCGAGAGTAAAGCTAAGTACAGTGAAATCGTCCAAAAGCACGTCACCTACGTTCAACAGTGTCGGGAAAAAAGTTGGTTAAAAAATCAGGCAATTTGGATTCGCCTATATCCTTGTGATACAAGTCCAGGTGCCTTAGAAGAAATATTCGATCGGATGGTCAACAAAGGCTACAATCAAGTCTATGTAGCCACCTTCTATGCAGGTAGGGTATTATTGCCTAGCTCTGACAACTCTACTACTTGGAGTTCTGTATTAACCACCAAGGGGACTGAGAAGACTGACTTGCTAGCTGACTCGATTAGAATCGGTAAAGAGCGGGGTCTTAAAGTCTATGCCTGGTTATATGGGTTGAGTTTTGGCCCTCAATATGTCGCGACTCCTGAAGGGCAAGCGGCATTGGCTGTAAATGGGCGGGGAGAAACTACTTTACTTTCAAGTACGAACGGATTTCAGTCAACGGAAAGTGGGGGAGCTGGGGCTACCGTATTTATAGACCCCTACAGCAACAAAGCTCGCCGTGATTACCGCACGATGGTACAAGAAGTCGCCCGTCGTCGTCCTGACGGAGTACTACTTGATTATATTCGGTTTCCACGGGGACAAGGGCCGCAATCGGTAGCTAGTCAAGTCCAAGATTTGTGGATTTACAGTGCTGAGTCGCGTCAAGCTTTATCCGCATTGGCTCACAATAGCAAAGGCACAGAGCTAATTCAACGTTATGTCGATCGAGGTACCATCACAGTTAACGACCTCAAAGAAGTAGACAAACTCTACCCCGATGAAGATTTCCCGCTCTGGGAAGGCCGTACTCCCCTCGAAGGAGAGGCTAAGATGACTTATGAAAATAAATTAGCCTGGATTGAGTGGGATCTGTGGCAACTGACAGTGGCTCATGCTAGTCAGGGGGTGGTCAGTTTTGTCGAGCAGGCGGTTTTACCTGTCGAGCAGCAAAAGCTCAAGTCTGGGGTGGTATTTTTCCCCGAAGGGAATAAACCTGTTGGTAGGCGCGGTTATGATTCTAGGCTCCAAGCTTGGGATCGGTTTCCCACCAAGACGACGGAATGGCACCCGATGGCTTATGCAACATGCGATCGAAGTGAGTGTATTGTAAATAGCATTCAGCGGGTACTCAATTCTGCACCGCCAAATACGATGGTGGTTCCAGCCCTAGCCGGAAACTGGAGTAAACCTCTAGAAGGTCGTCCATCACTGGAAGAACAAATGGATGGGATCCACAAAAGTCTACCCCAGATCCAATCCATCAGTCATTTTGCTTTCTCTTGGCAAGAACCAGAATTAGACTACTATCGCAGTTCTTGTAAATTAAAGTAGTCAGGGATGAGGGTTGAGGGGTCAGAGGCTGTGTCAACGCGCCTGCCTCAATTTATCCTAGTTCAATAATATAACACATCGGTTGGACACCTGAGATCTCAGTCCGCCTTCTCTGCGAGACGCTTCGCGAACGCGGACTACTATTCGCAAGGATATTTGTATAACCAAACTGTATTAACCTCACCCCTATCCTCTGACCTCTGGCCCCTCGCAAAATGTCATAATAGAAGTGAACTAATCATCGCTACCTCATCATGCTCGGTAATTTTCAACGAAGTGAGCTACGGATTGAAGTTCCAGCTACGGCTAGTACGATTCGCGACAAGTTATTATCACCTTCAGCTCTGACAAAGTGGCTCTTTCCCCAACAGATGAGTTTTCCAAATCAGGAATTGCTCAGTCAGGGGACAAAATATCGATCGACCTTCGGCCCCGTTGTTGTAGACTATATGGTCGATCGAGTCGATCCTCAGTCTTTGCGGCTGTTATTAAGTAATTCGATCGATGGTTATCATGAATGGTATTGGGGTGAAGGTTGGGTTCAGTCTCGCGTGGAAGGTATTTCTCTGATTCCCCTCAATCTTCATCAAACTACCACCCTCCTGCGCCTCCGCCAAGCCTTAAAATAGACTTCCTGCGAAAGTCAGGGGATAGGGAATAGGGAATAGGGGGATTTAGGGGTGAAAACGGTATTGAAAATGATTGTGCTTTTACTTTTGCAGGAGGTCTAATGAACCTACCGCTCTTCGCGGTTGATATTTGGGCAAAATAAAGATTGATGTGTCCATGCTAAAATTTTAGTAGCTAGACATGTGATTTAGATCGACAATCTTTAGCCAAAATTTCGTATGTCCACTATTGTTCGGATTGGAAATCATCAACTGACGGCTCAATCAGTTTGTCAGCATTTAAGTACATCACAGTTTTTGCCCCAATTATTGCGGGAAATCCTCATCGATGAAGCTCTAGCTCAATGGGAACCATCCACACAACCACAACTAGCTGAATCGGAAACCAGAGTTGAGCGGTGTGAGATTGTAAATGGGAAGTTGGCGATAGCTCCCAGCGAAAATGACCCAGGATCGATCGCCCTCGCCGCCCGCAACTTCAAATTACAACAATTTAAAGAAGAAATTTGGGGTCATAAATTAGGCTCTCACTATCTCAGTCGCAAGCCCCAACTCGATCGAATTATTTGTTCGGTGATGCAAGTCAAAGACGAGGAAACCGCTCAAGAGTTATTTTTTCGGGTGCAATCTGGGGACAAATCTTTTGCCGAACTTGCCTTTAAATATTCCCAGGGAGTGCAAGCTCGCGATGGTGGTAAACTAGGGCCAGTGACAATTGGCAATCTTCATCCAGAGATATATCGTCAAATTACCCATCTCCACCCAGGACAACTTTCGCCATTATTTACGATCGACCCATTTTACATGTTTGTGCGACTAGAAAAACTAGTTCCTGCACAATTTGACGATGATTTACGTCAAGTTCTATTAGATGAGTTGTTTGAAAAATGGTTGCAAGATAGAATTGCGAGTGAAATTGGGTTACTATCAGTGGAAGCTAGTTTTATTTCCCCAGATTTTATGCGTGACGAGCAGAGTTTTAACGAGGAGCAAGCCCCAGGAAACCTAAGTAGGAAAGAGGAGCAGATCCTCAGTCAGAATGCGATACCCCCAGATTTCAATCGAGAGCAATTTGACTCGGAGCGTGGAGACACCGGATTACTTCTATCTCAACTCGACAACTTTTTGATGGTACCACCATCACCAAATCCAGTCACCCCCAGCGCACCGTCATTATCTGCGCCTCCATCTATTTCCCCAGTCACCGCACCGTCATTATCTGCGCCTCCATCTATTCCCCCAGCCAGCGCACCACTATTATCTGCGCCAAGATATAGCTCTTCCACATCTACCTCCAAGTTGTCTTCAACGGATATTGAGGATCGAGAGCGTGAGTCATATCGCCAAAAATGGCTGCTGGCAATACTGATGGCGATTACGGCTTTAATTGCTGGGGTGAGTGTTTGTAACTATATGGATGCCTCTTTCAAAGAAATTTCCCCAGTCAAATCACCCACTCAAGTCCGGTAATCAATTAAGACATATCAGATCCCCGACTTGGAGAAGTCGGGGATCTAGTGCTTACCCCTGACCCCTGACCCCTCACCCCTCACCCCTGTTAATGTCCACCAACACCGAGATAAGTCTCGATGACTTTGGGGTCGTTGAGTAAGTCGGTACCAATCCCTTCAAACTTAACGATACCTGTATCTAGCACGTAACCACGATCGCACATTGCCAGAGCTTTTTTGGCATTTTGTTCGACGAGTACAATTGCGGTACCTGTTGCTACGATCGTTTTGACTTGATTGAGGACATCAGTCACCAGCGCGGGCGAGAGTGCCGCTGAAGGCTCATCTAAGACTAATAATTGAGGATCTAGCATGAGTGCTTTGCCCATGGCTAGCATTTGGCGTTCGCCACCGGAGAGAGTTCCCGCGCGTTGTTTGCGCCGCTGGGCTAATCGGGGAAACATGGTGAAAATTTTATCTTTGTGCTGTTGGAGATCTGTAGTCCGAATAAATCCGCCCATATCTAAGTTTTCTTCGATCGTCAAAGAGCGAAATACATTAGCAATCTGAGGCACGTAACACATCCCTTTCTGAACGATGCGATCGGATTTTAGCCCCGAAATCTGCTCGCCCTTAAATGTAATCGTCCCTGTATGCGGTGTCAACAATCCAAAAATCGTTTTGGCGAGAGTGGATTTCCCCGCGCCATTTCCGCCAATTACCGCCACCAATTCACCAGGATACACGACAAAATCAATCCCATTGAGAATATCCGATCCAGGAATGTAGCCAGCGCGGACATTTTGAACGACTAGTAGAGGGGGCTGGTTTGGCATGTGGAGGGGGTGGGGGACGGGGGGACTGGGGGGACTGGGGAACGGGGGGACTGGGGGACTGGGGGACTGGGGGACTGGCAAATTGATGTGGGGTTAGATCTGGATTTTTAATTTATTCCCTATTCCCCATTCCCTATACTTTGCAGGGGTATAGCTTGCGCTTTTACAAACTAACTGCCCGTCTCCCCGTCTCCCCGTCTCCCCGTCCCCTAGAATTTTACTTCTTCTTGGCGGTAGTTTTAGCATCTTTGGCAGCTTTTTTTGCAGCTTGGGCAGCGGCTAGGGCTTGCTGTTTGGCTAATTCGCGCTCTTCCTCTAGTTTGTCGAGGTAGTAGTGATAATCGCCGAGATAGACGCGAAATTCACCATCGCGGACTTCGATGATTTTGTTGGCGACTTGGGAGATAAAATAGCGATCGTGAGAAACGATTAAGGCTGTGCCATCGTAGTTTTTGAGCGCGTCTTCGAGCATTTCCTTCGCGGGAATGTCCAAATGGTTTGTCGGCTCATCTAGAATTAGGAGGTTGGCTGGGAGGAGGAGCATTTTAGCTAGAGCGAGTCGAGCTTTTTCACCACCACTGAGTGCTTCTACCTTTTTAAAGACTGTATCGCCACTAAATAGGAATCTGCCTAAGAGGGTTCGTACTTCTTCATTTTTCCAATCGGGGACTTCATCATGGATGGTTTCAAATACGGTGCGGTTCAAATCTAGTGCTTCGGCTTGGTTTTGCTCGAAGTAGCTAGGAATGACATTATGTTCGCCTAGTTTGACTGTGCCACCAGTCTGTTTTTCCATCCCAACTATCATTTTAAGTAGGGTCGATTTGCCGCAACCGTTGGGGCCTAAAAAGGCAATTCGATCGCCACGTTCGACGAGTAAATCGCTGCCCAAGAACAGGATTTTGTCACCGTAAGCATGTTCGAGATTTTCGATTTCCACTACTTCACGTCCACTGCGGGGTGCGGTGGGAAAGCGGAAATGGAGAGTTTTCATACTCGATGTGGGTGCGACAATCCGCTCGATTTTATCGAGTTGTTTTTCGCGACTTTTTGCTTGAGTACTCCGAGTGGCACTGGCGCGGAATTTTTCGACGAAGGCTTGTTGTTTATCGAGTTCTTTTTGTTGCCGTTCAAAGGCATTTAATTGAGCATATTGATTTTCGGCTTTTTGGTTGAGATAGGTGGAGTAATTACCCAGGTATGTTGCTGATACTCCGCGCTCTGTCTCGACAATTTGATTGCAAAGTCTGTCTAAAAACTCACGATCGTGTGAGATAATCACCATCGGCGTTTCTAATTTTCTGAGGTAATTTTCTAGCCATTCGATCGTCTCCAAATCTAAATGGTTAGTCGGCTCATCGAGTAGCAGTAGATCGGGGAATTGGAGCAAGATTTTGCCCAAACTCATCCGCATTTGCCAACCACCACTAAAAGCACTCACCAATCGATCGGCATCCTCCATTTCAAATCCCATCTCTGGGAGGATCTTATCGATTTCAGCTTCTAAGGCATAGCCATTTAATCCTTCATACTGACGCTGAAACTTATCCATCTTATTCAGCAGTCGATCGAGTTCATCCCCACTAGCCGACTCCAATTGATGATGAATCTCACTCAGTTGTGAATGAACCAGATTTGCTTCGCCGAATGCTTGCCACAACTCTTCTTTCACCGTGCGAGTGGGCACGACATCAAATTCCTGATTGAGATACGCAATATTGAGACTATTCGGGCGAATAATTTCACCACTAGTTGGTTCGATATGTCCGGCGATAATCTTCATCTGGGTGGACTTCCCAGCTCCATTCACCCCCACCAATCCAATTCGATCGCCTGGTTTGACTTCCCAATTAATGTCCTTGAGGACTTCGCCTGTGGGATATATTTTACAGATGTGTTCCAGTCGCAGCATGAAATTAATCGTCTCCAGAAGTAGGATGTGGATGGAGGTCCCTACAACATTTTAACAAAACTTTACCACACGATCGACATATATATTCGGGGTCGGTCAAAAATACTGCGTTTGAGACAGAGCTGTCGATCGAGGACTTCATGGGAACAAATCAACTCGGTTCGGCGACAGCGATCGGAATTTCATGATTAATCAATATTTAATCAATATTTAAACGACTCTTAACTAAAACCGGATAATCAGTTAAGTAAGCTTGCGCTAAGATGCTGTTGATGTCAAAAAAAGTAACGCGACTATACAAACGTCACTTTACAACTCTTTAGTTTTGATATTCTGTCCAACCCGAACAAATTCCCTAACTTACTATCCATGCTATCCAACAACTTCAGTCGGCTCGCTGCTCTAGCCGCAGTAACAGCCTCAGTCCTAGTTTCTCAAACAGCGATGGCTCAGGTAACTCTCAGTGGTGCTGGAGCAACTTTCCCCCAACCATTGTACGAAAGATATATCCGTGAATTCCGTAAAGCTCACCCAGACATCAAAGTCAACTACCAAGGGATTGGTAGTGGTGGTGGAATCAAGCAAACTATTGCTGGTACTGTAGATTTCGGGGCTAGTGATGCAGCCATGACTGATGGTGAAATGGCCCAAGTACCTGGTGGTGTAATCTTGGTACCTACTGCTGGTGGTGCCGTTTCTGTAGCTTACAACCTACCTGGGATCAAGAAACTCAACCTTTCTAACCCAGTTCTAGCTGGCATCTTCCAAGGTAAGATTACTAACTGGAACGACCCTCAAATTGCGGCAACCAACCCAGGTGTTGCATTACCTAGCACTGCTATCAAACCAACTGTTAGAGCTGATGGTAGTGGTACATCCTTCATCTTCACCAATCACGTTAGCGCGATCGACTCAGGATTCAAAGCAGCAGTTGGTGCTAGCAAAGAACCCAAATGGCCATCTAGCTTCCTCAAAGGTAAAGGTAATCCTGGCGTAGCTGGTTTGATTAAACAAACTCCAGGCAGTATTGGGTATGTTGAGTATGAGTTCGCACTCAAAAATGGACTCGCGTCTGCTGCTGTCCAAAATGGTAGTGGTAAATATAATTTCCCATCCCTCAAAGCTGCAAACATAGCTTTGGCTGATGTGAAATTCCCAGCCAACTTCCGTGCGTTCGATGTCAACTCCGCTCAAGGTTATCCCATCGTTGGTTTGACTTGGTTGTTGGTTCCCAAAACTCACAAAGATCCTGCTAAAGCACAAGCAATCAAGACTATGGTCAAGTGGATGCTTACCAGCGGTCAAAAATTGAATGGCGATCTCAACTACACCAGAATTCCTAGCAATGTAGCCGAACGTGCTATTGCAACTGTTGAGTCCAGCGTAAAATAATCTAAATTTAACAATGTCCTCTCCTGAAAATTTGACTGTGCCTCGGACGAAGCAACGCAATTCGTCTCGGCACACTCCTTCTTCAAGGAACGATCGAGACGATCGATCGTTCCGTTATCTCATGTACGCTGCTAGTAGCGTCTCGATTATCATCTTGATTCTGATGGTCTTGACGATTTTGGGACGATCCTTGCCCGCTCTAAATCAGTTTGGGCTGGGGTTTTTGGTCGGTAAGGAGTGGAATGTTCCAGATCTGCGGTTTGGTGCTCTACCATTGATTTACGGGACGATCGGCAGTAGTTTGATTGCCTTGACGGTGGCGATTCCAGTCGGGTTAGCTGTCGCAATTGTAACTAGTGAGAACTTGTTACCACAATGGTTGCGAACTGGTGTTGCATTTACGATCGAATTAATTGCCGCCATTCCCAGTGTTATCTTTGGGCTATGGGGTTTTTATACTCTTGTTGAAGTGCTTCGTCCAGGTCAACAGTTTTTACATGCCAAATTGGGTTTTATTCCGTTTTTTAGTACGGAGCCTTCTGGATTTGGACTATTGACGGCGGGGATATTGTTAGCAATTATGATTTTACCTACCCTAGCTGCTGTCAGCAGGGAAGTACTATTGGTAGTGCCAGGTTATCTCAGAACTGGTTCGATGGCATTGGGAGCCACTCGGTGGGAAACGATTACGCGAGTGATTTTACCTACAGCATTTTCGGGGATCGTCGGTGGGGTTATGCTTGCATTGGGCCGCGCCTTGGGTGAGACAATGGCAGTTACTATGGTAATTGGTAATGCCGCAACAGTTGGACCTTCACTATTTGAAGCTGCTTACTCCATTCCAGCTATTTTAGCCAATCAATTTGCCGAAGCACAAGACCAGATTCATGAGGGGGCACTATCTTTTCTAGTCCTGATTTTATTCGTTCTTACTCTCATGGTCAATATTGGGGCGATCGGATTAGTTAGACTAGTAGAAAGTGGGGGAAAGAAATAATATGAGAATCTCAAAAATACCTAAGCTAACCACTCCCTTATCTCCTGGTAGGACTTGGTTCGATAAAGGGATGACTATAGTTGCTTTTGGTTTAACTTGTGTCGGTATTTTACCACTGATATCAGTACTGTGGAATATTGTGACTAGGGGCGCACCTGGATTGACAGGCGTGATGTTTACCAAGCCGATTGTTGAAGATGGTTTTGCCAATGCGGTCGTTGGTACTCTAATCATGGTTTTGATTTCTTCTTTGATTAGCATTCCGATCGGTGTTGGTACTGGTATTTATCTATCTGAGTACGGATCCAAGAGTAAAGTCAATCGGACGATTAGATTTTTGACTACCATTTTGACTGGCGTACCATCGATCGTGGTTGGTATTTTTGCCTATGATATGGTAGTTTTGACTACTAAAAAAGTATTTGACTTTAGTTATAGTGCAGTTGCTGGTGGGATCGCCTTGGCAATTATTATGCTCCCGATTGTTGCTTTGACAACTGAAGAAGTATTGAAATTAGTGCCCAATACTTTTCGATTGGCTTCATCTGGATTAGGTGGAACTAAGTTTCAGACTATTACCAGAGTTATTGTCCCGAATGCTCTACCCGCAATTTCGACGGGAGTACTTCTAGCGATCGCCCGCGCCACAGGTGAAACAGCACCATTGCTATTTACGGCTCTTTTTGCTCAAGATTGGGCTGATAATATTTTTAGTCCGACAGGTTCTCTACCTGTGCTAATTTTTAACTTGTACAACGATCCAGATCCAGTTAAAAATCAGTTAGTTTGGACAGCATCTTTATTTCTGCTCGGCATAGTTTTAGTCATCAATCTACCAGCTCGATTATTGGCGAGTAAAGGCAGATAAAGTAAATGGTTGTATGATTTGCTATTCGATCGGATTTTTAATTTCACCCATTTACAAATATAGCTAAAATTTTATGTACGATCCAAATAAGACTTTCATGCAAGAGCCTTATCAGGCAGAAACAGAATTAGAGACAGCAATTCAAGTCAATAATCTCAGCTTCTTCTATGGTACGTCTAAAGCATTAGACAATATCACTATGAGTATTTTCCAAAATCACGTTACAGCGATTATTGGGCCTTCTGGTTGTGGTAAGTCTACCTTTATCAAAGCCCTAAATCGAATTGGTGAGTTGGAAACGACGATCAAAGTTCAGGGGGAAGTTAGTTTATATGGTCAAAATATCTACCACCCACAAGTCAATATCAACCAACTGAGAAGACAGGTAGGAATGGTATTCCAAAAGCCTAACCCTTTTCCAATGAGCATCTATGAAAAATGTTGCTTATGGGATTAAGATTGGTGAAAAGAAGGTTGGGCGTGGGGAACTAGATAGTATTGTTGAATCTTCTTTGCAAGGTGCGGCAATATGGAATGAAGTTAAAGATAAATTGCATAAATCTGCATTAGGATTATCTGGTGGACAACAGCAGAGATTGTGTATCGCTCGCGCTCTAGCCGTGAAGCCGAAAGTCCTATTAATGGATGAGCCTTGTTCGGCATTGGATCCGATCGCCACAATCAAAATCGAAGACTTGATGCACAGTTTACGCAACGATCTGACGATCGTGATCGTTACTCACAACATGCAGCAAGCGGCACGTATTTCTGATTACACAGCCTTTTTCAGCACCGATGAAAGTAGAATTGGCAACATGGTAGAATTTGGCGAAACTAAGCAAATTTTCTCATTCCCTGTTGACAAACGCACCAATGATTATGTATCGGGTAGATTTGGTTAAAATCCTCTCTACACAACTAAAATCCGCATACAGGAGTTAATAAGTTAACATCTTAACACCATTCTAGTAGGCGGATTTTTAGCGTCTGCGATCGGTACTGATATACTCACATCTTGCACAAGCGTAGATTAGGGCGGGCACAAGATCGCGCCCCTACACAATTAACCTGTAGGGCGCGTCTGACCTTTGTCACCCGCCCAGTTGTCTAGTGCCCGCCCTGGATGATGAGAGTAATAGTATTTATGAATTGGTGCAAGATGTGAGTTGGTTAGAACACAGCAACCCTAAATATACCGCACTTTTCGCTGACCCCTATCCCCTATCCCCTATCCCCTGAACCCAAGCAACCAATTCACATTCTGTCACAATGTTCGATCGACTATTAGCACGCATCAGTTAATCTAGAGATATGGGCGGGTATAGCCTATACAGCAGTAAAATTCGTGCGAGGGTAATAAATATGGCAACTTCTGCAAGATCGAAAGACTATCCATACGCCACAACCGATCGAGAAGCACAGAATCTGAATCGGACGATCGATTATACTCAGATTCATTCTATCCCCGAAATATGGGAAATCTTAACTGCCAAATGCGGCGATACAATTGCCCTCCACGCACCCCACAGCAAACCAGAAGTAACTCTGACATATCGAGCATTAGCTACGGAGATCCAATTATTTGCCGCCGGATTGCAAAGTTTAGGCGTTTCCCCCCGTACTGGAGTCGCATTGTTTGCTGATAATAGCCCTCGGTGGTTGATTGCCGATCAAGGTACGATGTTAGCGGGTGCATTTAATGCCGTGCGGAGTTCTCAAGCTGAGACTCAAGAGTTGCTCTCTATTTTAGATAATAGCGGTTGTCAAACTTTAGTCGTCGAAGATATCAAGACACTCAAAAAAATTGCTAAAGGGATTGGCAATTTACCGATCGATCTAATCATCCTCCTCTCTGACGAACAGAGCGATTTAGACTTATCGATTAGAACAATTAGTTTTGCAGATCTAATCAATCTCGGTCGTATCCATCAATTTACACCGATCTCGATCGACAAGCAAGATTTAGCCACCCTCATCTATACATCCGGCACATCTGGCAATCCCAAAGGCGTAATGCTCTCCCACGCCAATCTCCTGCATCAAGTCAATACTTGCGGCGCAGTCATTCCCGCCACCCCAGGGATGCGAGTATTGAGCATCCTCCCATCCTGGCATAGTTACGAGCGATCGTGCGAATACTATCTACTATCTCAGGGTTGTACTCAGACATACACCAATATTCGCTATTTCAAGCAGGATTTGCAAGAATATAAGCCTCAGTGTATGGTGGCAGTTCCTCGGCTGTGGGAATCGATTTATGAGGGCGTACAGAAGCAATTTAGAGAGCAGCCAGCTAGCAAGCAAAAGCTGGTGAATACTTTATTAGGTTTGAGTCAGAAATATATCCTCGCCCGACGTATCGCCCAAGGTTTGAGTTTGGAATGTCTCGATCCAAGTTGGAGTCAGAAATTAGTCGCCCATTTGCAGACGGCAGTTTTGGCACCAATACACGCGATCGCAGGCAAGTTAGTATATGGGAAGGTTCGATCGGCAACGGGTGGATCGATCGAGAATATTATCAGTGGTGGTGGTTCTCTGGCGAAACATCTCGATTTATTTTTTGAGATTGTGGGGATTGATATTTTGGTTGGTTATGGTTTGACAGAAACCGCCCCCATAACCAATGTGCGTCGCCCTTGGCGTAATCTCCGCCTCTCATCGGGGCAACCTTTACCCGGCACCGAAATTAAGATCGTCGATGTGGAAACTCGGACAGCACTTCCGGCTGGTCAAAAAGGATTAGTATTAATTCGTGGGCCGCAAGTAATGCAAGGTTATTATCGTAACCCAGAAGCTACCGCCAAAGCGATCGACCCCGATGGCTGGTTCGATAGTGGCGATCTTGGGATGGTGACAAAAGATAACGATCTAATCATTACCGGACGTGCCAAAGATACGATCGTCCTAACCAATGGCGAAAATATCGAACCTCAACCGATCGAAGATGCCTGTCTCCGCAGTAAGTATATCAGTCAAATCGTCCTCGTCGGTCAAGACCAAAAATCATTAGGTGCCCTGATCGTACCCGATTTAGAAGCATTGAGCGCGTGGGCACAAACTCAAAATTTACGCATCAACATCCCGACAACCAATGATGACGGCGTAAAACCATCCAATTTACCCATCCTCGAACTTAATAGTAGCCAAATCAACGACCTCTTCCGCGACGAACTCAACCGAGAAGTCAAAAACCGCCCTGGGTACCGCGCCGACGATAAAATTGTCACCCTCAAACTGATTGCCGAACCATTTAGCATTGAAAATGGACTCCTCACCCAAACCCTAAAAATTCGTCGTCCAGTCGTGATGGAACAGTATCACGGTATGATTGACGAGATGTTTAATCAGTGAAGGGTAAATGGACTTACCAGAATCTCAACTCTTACTCAAACGAGTCGTCAGTATCAAAGCAGTCGTTACCCAACGCTGGAAAGAAGAAACCCAGCAACTACTCCAATCGCAAATTGGCGAACTCGATGGGCAACTCCAACAACTGGAGATCCAAGGGCAAAGAGCAGTTGCTGAAATCCAAAAACAGAACCTGCAACCCCCCAGCCCTCAAGTAGTTCAACAGATTGAAAGCATCCAAATGCAAGTCAATCAACAAAAAAGCGAACTATTGGAGCAGAAGAATCAGGCACTCCAACAACTGCAACAAGTTCAGTTTATTGAACTCAATCAGGAAGTCAATCAAGGGCAAGTCGAAGGCTACTTCTCTGCCAAACTCGGCGACAACCTGATTGCCAAAATGAATGTCGAAATTCTCCTCCATGATGGGGTTGTAATGGAAGTTCGGGGCAATATCTAGGAGGGGTCAGGGGTCAGGGGTCAGGGATGAGGGGATGAGGGGATGAGGGGTCAGGGGTCTGTCTTGGAAAGGTGCTCTACTTGGGGAGACCCCAAGACCACTGGGCGGGTGACCCGACGACCAGTAGCACTTTCCGCTACTAGAGATTCGTTCAAACAAAGCCCTCCTCACCAGAGATGTATGCAGTTGAAGCCCGCCTGCGACTCCCGCGCTTACGCGGTGCTCTCTACCCGCTCTCCCATCCTCCCATCCTCCTACCCTCCTACCCTCCCACCCCCGACTGCGCTAAGATTAGAAGTCTACTAAATAGACATCCACTTTAAACCTACTGTTCGATTCGAGATATCCACCATGGCAATACGCGAAGTTTTCATGCCCGCCCTGAGTTCCACCATGACAGAGGGAAAAATTGTCTCCTGGCAAAAAGCCACAGGGGATCGAGTCGAAAAAGGTGAAACCGTTGTCGTGGTGGAATCCGACAAAGCCGATATGGACGTAGAAACCTTCTATGGTGGGTTCATCGCCATCATCATGGTGCCAGCAGGAGAGTCTGCACCAGTCGGATCTGCAATCGCCTTAGTTGCCGAAACCCAAGCCGAAATCGAAATCGCCATCCAACAAGCAAAAGGCAACTCCCCAGCCGCAGCAACACCTACAGCCGCTCCTGTCGCCATTCCCGTCGTCCTTCCCACCGCAACAGAAACACCAGTAACGACACTCAGAAGCGATTCGGCACAGCCGACGCGTAGCGAACGACCCGTAGTATCTCCCCGTGCCCGCAAACTAGCCAAAGAATACGGCGTAGGACTTGAAACCCTGACTGGAACTGGCCCCAACGGTCGAATTACCGCCGATGATGTCACTACCGCCGCCGGAAAACCAGTTGTAGCTCCTGTAGCAGCAATTACCCCACTTGCAGCTCCCATCGCCCCCCCTCTCGCTCCACCCACGATCGTTCTCCCAGGGCAAGTAGTACCATTTACAACCCTCCAACTCGCCGTCAATCGGAACATGGTCGCCAGTCTGTCGGTACCAACATTCCGCGTCGGCTACACGATCGAAACTAATAATCTCGATAAAATCTACAAACAACTCAAACTCAAAGGTGTCACCATGACAGCATTGCTTGCCAAAGCAGTCGCCATGACCCTCCAAAAATACCCTAACGTCAACGCCAGCTATACTGATGCCGGAGTGCGTCATCCCAGCTCGATTAACATTGCCGTCGCTGTTTCTATGCCCGATGGGGGTCTAATTACCCCTGTCCTTCAAAACGCTGACAAACTGGATCTTTATTCCTTGTCTCGGATGTGGAAGGATTTGGTCGATCGTGCTCGGAGCAAGCAGCTACAGCCCCAGGAATACACCTCTGGGACATTTACCATCTCTAACCTCGGAATGCTCGGTGTCGATCGGTTTGATGCCATCCTACCCCCAGGTACGGGTGCAATTCTCGCCGTCGGTGCCTCCAATCCGCAAGTAGTCGCTACCGAAGATGGTTCGATCGCGATTCGTCGCCAAATGCAGGTGAATATGACCGCCGATCATCGGATCATCTATGGTGCAGATGCTGCTAGCTTCCTCAAGGATCTAGCACTTCTATTGCAAACTAATCCTCAATCTCTCACGCTTTAAGTTAATTGAGAATTGAGAATTGAGAATTGCGGATGCATTTACCGCACGGGTTCCCCGTCGGTAAAAATGCACCAAGCAGAGAATTGGGTTTTTAGGATCGGGATTTAAACCCCACCCTAAAAACAATCCTCCTAAAGGAGCTACCCTGTATACACAAGTTTTCCTGAGACGGATTTTGCGATTCTCTCAACAACATCCGCCTCTCACACACCAACAAATCTGCCGTAAACCCACCCCACCGTCTCAAACCAAACCCTTTGAGGGGGGGGTTCGGGGGGGGGGACACTCCTCCCCTCCGACGGGGGGTCTGGGGGTCGGAGCGGTGCGCGCTCGTCGGGTCCCCCGACGTAAAAAGCGCAACAAGACACCCCCAGATCCGGGTTCTCTTAGCACAAGAAATACCAACGGGTCTGTAGGGGCACGATCATCGTGCCGCTACGGGGGTCAGGGGGTGGGGATTGGTTTCAATCGACAATCGACAATTAATCTAGATCTTCGGACATTTCATCGAGAGATTGTAATTCGGTATGTCGGGAGACTTGGCGGTATTTGGAATCTAGTTTTGGTTCGAGTTTCTTTTTGCCAGAGCTACTTTTTTGTTTTAGGCTATTTTCAGGATTGCGTTGAGAATTTAGTTGTTGTTGCCAAACGGTCGCTTCCGCGAGAAAATCTAGATAGTGCGAGTATCTTTCCCAGTTGCCGCGCACGACACAATTTGGTTCATCTCGATGGGAACAGTCGCTAAACTGACAATGCCCTGTCGCTAGTCGCTGACGGATTTCGGGAAAATAATTGGGTAGTTCGGTGGGGCTACAGGTAAGATCGGGTTGATTGAATCCGGGTGTATCGGCGATCGATCCACCTGTCGGCAGACTAAATAATTCTACATGGCGAGTGGTATGTCTACCGCGATTGAGTTTACCAGAAACACTTGCCACTCGAATATTAGAATCAGGAATTAGGGCATTGGTGAGACTGGATTTTCCGACCCCAGAATGTCCGGCAAATACGGTGATTTGTCGATCGAGTTTAGCTTGTAATTGGGCTACTCCCATTCCAGTTTCCACACTGATGACGATCGGCTCATAACCCCACTCAGTTAGCCTTTCGCACCATTGCCGCCGTTCTAACTCGGAGACTAGATCGCTCTTATTTAGGCACAAACTGACCTGTAAGCCTGTTGATTCGGCTTTGACGAGGAATTTGCTCAGTAGCAAAGGTTCGAGGGGTGGCTCGGCTAGGGCGAATAATAATAACACTCGATCGACATTAGCAATTGGCGGTCGATCGAGTTCGCTTCGACGGGGTAAGACATCAGCTACTACACCTCGATTCCCAATCCAGTCAGCTTCAGCAACTACGACTCGATCGCCTACAATTGCTCTGACACCAATTTTTTTCAACCGCGAACGTCGGGTACAGAGAATATAGCAACCGCCGACGACTGGGGTATCTCGATCGATCTGCACTTGGCAAAAATTGGCTTGTACGGCTATAACGGTACCAATTAGTGGGGAAATGTCCGTATTTGTGAGCACTTTAGATTCGGGCACATCAACCTTCGAGATCGGAGTAGACTCCTATCTTGACATACGATCGACATATTCTCATGGTATTCTGTTCCGCTAGGCGATCGATTTGTCTCAATTTTAATCCAAACTTAGCCTTTATAAGTTCGCTAGAATGTATAGGACAACCGTAAGCCGAGCAATTTTCGTCAATGAGTACCGAACTGTATCAACGGATCGCAGAATTTTACGATGCTTCTAGCGATTTATGGGAAGAAGTCTGGGGCGAACACATGCACCACGGCTATTATGGCGAAGATGGGCAGCGGAAAGTCAATCGTCGTCAAGCACAAATCGACCTCATCGAGGAAGTATTAATTTGGGCTGGTGACTCTGCCCCCAATCAACCTCAAAATATTCTCGATGTTGGCTGTGGGATTGGTGGTAGTAGTCTGTATTTGGCGGAAAAATTCGGTGCTAGGGTGACAGGGATTACTCTTTCTCCAGTGCAAGCCAATCGCGCGACTGTTCGCGCACGGGCGGCTGGGTTGAGTCGAAAGACTGATTTTCAGGTAGCCAATGCTCAAAAGATGCCTTTTCCAGATTGTAGTTTCGATCTGGTTTGGTCGTTGGAAAGTGGCGAACATATGCCGAATAAAGAGCAATTTTTGCAAGAGTGTTATCGAGTATTAAAACCAGGTGGAAAATTAATCTTTGTCACTTGGTGTCATCGTCCAGTTACCGTGGAAAGTCCCTTAACTGAGAGTGAGAAAAAACACCTAGAAGATATTTATCGGGTCTATTGTTTACCTTATGTGATTTCATTACCAGCGTATGTGGAGATTGTCGAACAGTGTGGATTTAAAGATTTGCGTGTCGATGATTGGTCTACGGCAGTCGCTCCATTCTGGGATGTGGTGATCGATTCGGCGATTACTCCTCAAGCAGTTCTAGGGTTATTTAAAGCTGGACAGAAGACGATCGAAGCGGCGATGTCATTGAAGTTGATGAGTGAGGGTTATGCACGAGGATTGATTCGGTTTGGGTTGATTGCCGCAACTAAGTAAAGTTGCACAATTCGATCGAATTTACAGCAGGGGTCAGGGGTCAGCAAAAAGTGCAATTGATAATTTGACATTTATGGAAATCGATCGAATTTATTTCTATGTTGTGGATGCCACCAGAATTAGGGACTTGTTCGTTGAACAAATGGGCTTAAAAGCTTTGGGCGAACGAGTTGACGAACATACGATCGAGTATTTAGTCGGCAATGCTCATCTATCATTTTCGATTTCATCACCGCTCAATTTATCTAGTCCGATTGCTGATTATCTCCAACTTCATCCATCGGGGGTAAAGGGCGTTTCATTTAGAGTTTTGGATCTCGATCGGATTAGGGAAAAGATCGATCGACTAGGGATTAAAATTCTAGCAGCATCCAGCGATTTCGATCGAGATCGCTGGATCGAGATTCAGGGTTGGGGTGCGATCGAGCATACAATTATTGAAGGTTCAGTAGAATCCGTCGGCTCAAATGAAACAGATCTAACCATCGATCATATCGTTCTAAATGTGCCGATGGGCGAATTGGAATCAGCCACAAATTGGTATCGAGATCTATTCGATTTTCACGTAGAACAGACATTCGATATTCACACGCAGAAATCGGGATTGACAAGCAAGGCTTTAATTAGTTCCTGTGGGAAAGTTAGATTCAATATCAATCAACCTAGTGGCGATAGCTCTCAAATTCAAGATTTTTTGGATCTAAATAGAGGTGCAGGAATTCAACACATCGCTTTACAGACTAATGATATTTTCGGTAATGTCGATCGAATGCAACAGCAACAAATAGCTTTTTTGCCCATCCCGCCGACTTATTATATTCAGTCACAAATTAGAGCCAAAACAAATCGATATCAACACCTGACAAATGATGAATGGCAAAATTTAGCCAAACTTCAAATTCTCGCAGACTGGTCTAAATCCAATCCCGAAGCGATATTACTCCAAATATTTACCCAACCTATATTTGAATCTCCCACCTTTTTCTTTGAATTCATCGAACGCCGCAATCAAGCCAAAGGATTTGGTGAAGGTAATTTCCAAGCATTATTTGAAGCGATCGAACAGTATAATGATTTGAAATAGCTAGAGGTAAAAATGTCCAATATTGAACATTCAGAAAACTTAGCACCATCACAAACCCACCCTAGCATCAAGGCTGGGATGGAAATAATAACTGGAAACGGGATAATATTAGGGCGAACAGTATCTGGATATTATCATCCTCAAACTGATTCATTTAGGATATTATTTGCCGATAGCATTCACCCTATGCTAAATTTCTGTTCGAGTATTTATGAACTGCCTGCTGTCTCAATAGTTACGATCGGACACGATCGAATCGTCATCAGTGGCGATGTTATGCCCGAAATTGTGGAGATTAGAGCAGGTATGTTTAGATTTCTAGGTTTAGTCGCCTTGAATACTAAACTTGAGAGCAAGAAGCCATCTTATCATCGATCGGCGATCGAACCAGCTAATTCATTTGCGGAGCCTCTAGGGGGAATCGATCGCATCGATTGGGCTAATGATGGTCAGGAGTATAATATAGATAAAATCGATTCGGGTGAAAATTTCTGGTATGATAATATAAATGAAAATAACTGGGATATTGAGTCGTACGATGAAGATCGCGGTAATGATGACGATTTACCTGGCGCACCAGTATTAAGACCCAAAAAACCCAATCCTAACTTACCACCTTCATTGATGTTGGTAGACGATGAGCCTCGGTTTTAATTTACGCGATCGAACAGTATAATTCAGGCTTGAGTTAGAGTTTCTGTCTATTCGATGATGCGATCGTCATTTGAATATTCGATGTAAACTGACAACTTTCTCTCACCAACTAAAAACGCTAACTCGATCTTAGCATTCGGATGAGTTAGCTCATCTGATAAGGAAATCGGATACCAAAATGCATCAACGGCTTCCAAACATTTACTTGTGATAATTGTTGAAGTCAAAACTCGATCGAAATCAGCCTGAGCAGTAGTTGTATTGATGATGGTTTGATGTGTTGTCTCAGGCATAAATTAATGTACGATTAACGCTCAACTATCCTTCAATTATGCACTTACGTCAGTACATTCCATAACCGCAAAATGTCCCGAAACAGTTCACCGATGTCACCACAGTTTCAAGCCACATGACCGATCGAACTCTCTTCAACAGGGGTCAGGGGTCAGTTTGGGAAAGCTGAGGGCACTAATGGTTTGTTGGCGTAGCGTCCGCCAGAGCGGAAGCATCTACATCTGTCTTAACAGAGACCAGGGGTTTAAATCCCCATCCTAAAAACAAGGGTTCTCTGCTTGGTGCATTTTTAAAGGCAGGGGAACCCGTGCGGTAAATGCATCCGCAATTCTCAATTAACTTAACCGCCCTGGCGATTGATATCCGCCCCTAGATCGTCCAAAAAGTAGCGACTAGAATTGAGTTTGACTAGGGATGATAATCATCGAGAAATAGGGGACATTTTGCGGATCTACAGTTTCGATCGAGATAATCCGCTCATCCGTAGCCGTCGCTCGTTCGATGTACTTAGCACGGGATAATAGATCCAGACTTGCCAAGATCTGACGCACTTTGTCAAAATGACGGCGCAATTTGATGATTGCTACCGCATCGGCATTAATTAATTGGGCTTTTAATGCTTCGGGTGGTAGAGTGGCGGAGAGGACACTAAAAATATCATTCTGATAACATAAAGGCTGCCCCAAGGATGCCGCACAAGCCATTGGCGAGGATACCCCAGGGACGATTTCGGTGACAAATCGATCGGCTAAACGGGTAAATAGATACATGAATGAGCCGTAGAATAACGGATCGCCCACACATAATACTACGACATCTCGACCTGCATGGAGATGGGAAACGATCGGATCGATCGCTCTAGTATAGGCTTCTGCGGCTGCTTCTGGATCGAGAGCGCGAGGGAAATGAAAGCAGACTTCGATTTGATTGCCCGTGAGATAGGGTGCGACAATCGATCGAGCGATACTTTCGCTCCCTGTGGCTGATTGATAAGCAACTACCGGAGCCGCCTGTAATAGTCGAAAAGCTTTGAGGGTGAGTAATTCGGGGTCGCCTGGGCCAACGCCGATACCGTATAATCTACCAGTGCGGATGGCTACCATTATTCCTGCTCCATTGCGAGTGCATTTACCGCCGCCGCCGCCATCGCACTACCGCCGCGTCTACCGTGGATGGTAATAAAAGGTACACCGCGACTGTCTGCGGCGAGGGCGGCTTTGGATTCCATCGCACCGACAAAGCCGACGGGGAAACCGAGAATGAGGGCGGGTTTGGCTGCACCTTCGTCGAGCATTTCTAGGAGGCGGAATAGAGCTGTGGGAGCATTACCGATCGATACTATAGCACCAGCTAAATATGGTCTCCACAATTCTAACGCGGCTGCCGATCGAGTATTTTCTAATTTGGCGGCTAAATCTGGTACTCCCTCATCGCGGAGGGTACAAATTACTTGATTGTCTGCGGGCAATCTTTTTCGCGTGACACCATCGGCTACCATCCAAGCATCGCACAAAATCGGCGCACCATTTGCCAGGGCTGCTCTACCAATTGCCACAGCATCATCGGTATAATCCAAGTCGCTGGCGATATCCACCATCCCAGAGGCATGAATCAATCTGACAGCAACTTTACTCATATCTGCTGGGAATCTCTCCAAATCTGCCTCCGCTCGAATCGTGGCAAAAGATTGACGATAAATTTCCGCTCCATCCCGAATATAGTCGAGTGGTCGTCGAACGGTAGAATTAGATGGCATTTTGGATTAACTGATTTTGGATTTTGGATTGACAGAAATAGCATTTCCCGATCTTGTGAGGTGCCCTTCATCCCTCATCCCTGACTCCTGATCCCTGAAAACGATCGGTAAATGCGCGAAAGGATTCGG
This sequence comes from Chamaesiphon sp. OTE_70b_metabat_96, assembly GCA_031376885.1. Classification (GTDB taxonomy): domain Bacteria; phylum Cyanobacteriota; class Cyanobacteriia; order Cyanobacteriales; family Chamaesiphonaceae; genus Chamaesiphon. Next base: position 41,936 of record JANMEL010000301.1, read on the forward strand.
TGGGGCTGGTACGATGATGGTGATATGTGGTGATGAGATGTTCGATCGCCATCGGTACATCCGCCGCTTTTAGATTATCGCTTATTAGTCGTCCAAATTTGTCTGTACCCCCACTTACACAAAGTCGATAGCTACTTGAGTCTCGATCGGTTTCTGGGCATCCCCACAGGGCGATATCAGCTCGATCGTGTTGAGCGCAGGATTTCTCGCAACCGCTAAAATGGATATTTATCGATCGATCTAATGTTAGTTTAGAATCTAAATACTCAATTAGGGCAATCGCGTCACCCTGAGTATCTGTAGCAGCAAATTGACAACCACTATTACCCGCACAGGCGCGTAATAGACTACTGGGATGATTGGCTGTCTGTATCAAACCTAAATCGGCGATTAATTCCTGCACCTGCGCCAAATTTGACTCAGCCACGTCGGGAATAATGATATTTTGCCAAGGTGTGAGCCGAATCATACCACTTCCATATCGATCGGCGACAGATCCTAATCCGCGTATTTGCGATCGAGTCCATCGACCCAAGGGTAATACTACCCCAAGATAATATCGATCTACCTGCCGTTGCCTATATACGCCCAAATGAGTGCAAATATCCGCCCTTAATTCCGACTCCAAACCAAGGTTTTTAAAAACGAAACGGCTAGAACCCTTGAATTCCCGTTGCACGATCTCGCCAAACTCCATCAAACCCCAATGACGAATGATTTCCCTAAGCCGTGGTTTGCGGCGACTATCCCCACCGAATAATTCAATCCCTCGTAGATAACTATGGGCGATCGCGGCCAACATTGGCAAACATTCCGCCCAGGATAATCTTACCCCGACATCTACCGGAGCATCACCTCGATCGCCGATCGCTAAATGGAGACTAAACTCATCAGTCGTTGGCGTAGCCTCTCCCTTGGAGAATCGAGCTAATAGAGTAATATCATTAGGTCGATCGATGATGCTCACACTGCCACCACCATCAAAACCCACACTAAACTTATTTGACAACGCCCCCAATTCGGGGCGATCGGTGAGATACTGATGCCAAGCTTCAGCTAATGAACGTACATCAATTAATTCAGACTCATCTATACCCGCCGTTGGACTCAGCATAATATTCCGAATCCCGTCGATCGTACTATTACTCTCGGCCAAACCACAATCGGCTAACTTAACTAATAACTCCGAATCTAAATCTCGCGACAGTGCTCGAAGCTGAAGATTGGCACGATTTGTCACTTGAATATATTCTAGCCCGATCGTCTCCAATAACTCGGCTACCGCCACACACTGAATCCCATTCAATACCCCACCAGGAATCCGCAACCGAGTCAATAAGCCATCACGAGCAACAGCCGGATGATAAATATCTGGACAAATAGATCCTTCTTTCACAGACACTAATTCTAACTTCCTTCCCATGCAACGTGAGAAATAATGGATTGAGCATCGATCGGGTACGGTGTTCTGACTCGAAGTATATATCTTCATCACAGTTGCGGCACAGTATTGGATTTTCACCAAACTTTCCCGACCCTAAGTTTAGACTAATGTACCACGAGTTCGATCGACCGATCGCGAATTGTCCCATATTGAACAAACTCATATGGCAATCCTAAATCAAAAGCGAGACTCGATCCTCACTAGAGATCTAATTTGGGATTGCTATATTTCCTCAACAGAAATCACAACTTTTTGTTCACATTCATTGACTTTTACCTGAAAACCTCGATCGCTTGGTGTCAGTCCGTGAATTGTTTGCCGAAAGCTCATTTCAGCCTCAGTATATTTTAATCCAGCTTGTTGATGCTTCCAACCATAGTTAGGCAGCAAAACAACGGGAATAAATTTTAATGCTTGCGGAGATGGTTCGAGATGAAAAAGTGTTATCAATGATTTTGTGCCAAGTCGTTAAATAATTCGATCGGTAAAATTTTCGGAATAATTCATACCATGTTTGTCCTAGTAGAATTGGGCATCCTCATCACTATAACCCAGATGGAATAAGAATTTCAGTTGATTATCGCTTGAGAGAGGCTACCCCAAAGACATCTAATCTCATCCAGAAATCCGCCCTGTTACACTAACCAGACAGATTTTCTACCTTCGTCAACAAACACAAGCCTTTGTTGCTGAATCCTACAAGCAGCTACGCCAACATTTATCGAACGGGGAACAATGGGGGTCAGGTGCCACGTCAACTAGGTAATGAGCCACGAAATTGGAAATTAGTGTAAAAACTACCCCAAATCCAAAAATTCAGGCTAGAATTGCGGTTGGTGTGAGTCAGTTTAAAGATAACGAGTAAAAAATATGCATCATAGTACCGTAACCCTCGATAGATCTGTTGCTACGACTACTTTAGAGCAAGAACAGCAAATCGCCAAATTGAACAAAGCCCTATATCAAGCGGCTCATCAACAGAAATTTCTCGATCTCCAAGCTGAAGTCGATACTCTCCTATCCCAATTGCAATCCCTTCAGCAAGTAACTATTTAGGGGTGAGGATTGGATAATTTGCGGGTAAAACGCACCTGACAACAACGATAAGGGCAATTCATGAATTGCCCGTACCCTTAATCTAAGAAGTCGGTTTAATAATAAATCATACCCAGATTCAGCAGCGGCAATTTGCGTAAGCGCGAGAGTTGCACGCTGCGATCTGCGCGAAGACGGGATTTGTCGATCGAGCGTCAATTATTTGTCCATCATTTGCTCGACGAAGTTGGTGTAGACTTCTCCGGCAATAAATTTTGGATGTTCTAGAATTCGTTGATGAAAATCGATCGTTGTTGGTACGCCAGTGATAGCATACTCCCGTAGAGCGCGTCTCATCCGACGAATGGCGGTTTCTCGATCGACTCCCCAGACAATCAATTTGCCAATCAGAGAGTCGTAAAAAGGCGGAATCTCGTAATCGGTATACACATGGGAATCGATCCGCACTCCTGGGCCACCTGGAGCCAGATAACCAGTTATTTTACCAGGACATGGACGGAAATTGTACCTGGGATCCTCAGCATTGACACGACACTCGATCGAATGACCCTTTAATATTACCTGTTCCTGAGTCAATGAGAGCTTTTCACCCTGAGCTACCCGAATCTGCTCGGCGATGAGATCCAATCCCGTAATCATCTCCGTCACCGGATGTTCCACCTGAATCCGAGTATTCATTTCCATAAAATAGAAATCGCCATACTTATCTAGCAAGAATTCTACCGTTCCCACACCCGCATAATCGATCGACTTAGCCGCCGCGATCGCCGCCGCCCCCATTTTGAGCCTCAACTCTGGAGTCAAAGCTGGACTAGGAGCCTCTTCCAACAACTTCTGATGGCGGCGTTGAATCGAACAATCCCGCTCGCCCAGATGAATCACATTACCATAATTGTCCGCCAAAATTTGAAACTCAATATGGCGGGGACACTCAATAAACTTCTCCACATACACCCCACCATTTCCAAACGCCGCCTCCGCTTCTCCCTGCGCCGCATGGTACAGCCGCACCAAATCCTCCTCTACATGTACCAAGCGCATCCCGCGCCCACCACCACCAGCCGTAGCTTTGAGCATCACCGGATAACCAATTTCTGCCGCCACCTTCAGAGCCTCATCAGCATCAGCCAATAACCCCTCACTCCCTGGCACCGTGGGCACACCCACTCGCTTCATCGTCGCCTTCGCGGTAGACTTATCACCCATCGCCCGCATCGCCGCCGGAGAAGGCCCAATAAAAGTAAGATGATGATCGGCACAAATCTCCGCAAACCGAGCATTCTCGGCCAAAAATCCATAACCTGGATGAATCGCCGTCGCATTTCGGGTCAGCGCAGCAGATATAATATTCGGGATATTCAGATAACTTTTACTGCCGATCGGCTCGCCAATACACACCGCTTCGTCTGCCAATTGTACATGTAGAGCGTTGCGATCGATCGTTGAATGCACTGCCACCGTACCAATTCCCATCTCCCCACAGGTACGAATTACTCTTAGGGCGATTTCCCCACGATTGGCAATTAAAATTTTAGAAAATGACATTATAATAGGTTCCTAGCTCTAGAGATTGGGGATTTTGTCCCTAGTTGAGAATTGATTGAGTTTAACAGGTCAGGATTATTATTGCGGTATTTTCACAGTTCTAAGATCCATCATACCAGAAGGTCGCCGTACGCTCGATCGGGTGCGAAAATATCCAGACATGGAAATACCGTGACGATCGAATCTCATGGGTCGCCAATAGGATCGAGTGGTAAACTGACGATGACCACAATCGATCGTCGCAGACGGCGCGCAAGCTTCGACCTATGAGCTATACTGAGATTCCTGTAACTGAATTAGCCCGAAAATGGCTCGACAACACCAATTTAACCGATCAGCTAGTTGATGTCAGGGAACCCCAGGAACTAGCCATTGCCAACCTACCAAACTTTATCAATTTACCATTGAGTGAATACGCAGATTGGGCACCGGAAATATCTACTCGGCTGGATCGAGATCTCCCGACGTTCGTTCTATGTCATCATGGCGTAAGGTCGGCTCAAATGTGTCAATGGCTCGTAAGTCAAGGATTTAGTCAGGTAAGTAATATTATCGGTGGTATCGATGCCTATAGTAATTTGGTAGATCCGAGCATCCCGAAATACTAAGAACTGTTTGGAAAATTATAGCAGGGGTCAGAGGTCAGGTGTCAGGGGTCAGTTTGGAAAAGCTGACGCAATAATGGTTTGTTGGCGTAGCCTCCGCCAGAGCGGAAGCGTTTGCATCTGTCCTAACCGCCCTGGCGTTTGCTATATTTGAGTACCTGCGTAGTCTTATTACCCCACACTTCTGCTAAGGCAGACGCTACGCGTTGGCAAAGCCTGCGCCTTGCGCCAACGACAGGCAATTGCATTGGGCAAGGCTGCGCCAACAGTGCATCGCCCCAGCCCTCTCCTTGTAAAGGCTACCGTGTACACACAAGTTTTCCTGAGACGGACTTTGCGATTCTCTCAACAACATCCGCATCCCACACACCAACAAATCTGCCGCAAGCCCACCCCACCGTGTCAAACCAAACCCTTTGAGGGGGGGCTTGGGGGGGGGACACTCCCCCCACCAATGGGGGGTCTGGGGGTCAGAACCCCCAGATCCGGGTTCTAGACAGCACTAGAATCACAACGGATCTGAGCAATGAGTGCAAAGGGGAGGGGTAAATCAACCTAAAACGTTCGCGTAGCGTCTGCCTTAGCAGAAGTCTAGCCAACTTGTCCATACACGGTAGTCCCCTTGGCAAGGGGTAGCTCCTGCTCCCGATCGAAAAAGAATTTTCCCAGGGGGTTGCCAGGAATCGATAAGTCATGTTATATTAAATGAGCTGAGGGAAACAACCGACGCGGAGTAGAGCAGCCTGGTAGCTCGTCGGGCTCATAACCCGAAGGTCGCTGGTTCAAATCCAGTCTCCGCCACCAAATGCAAAGAGAAACCCAATCGTACAAACGGTTGGGTTTTTCACGTTCTAAAACCGCCTACAATTTGAGGGCGATCGAAAGACCATCGCCGATCGGTAAAACTGTCACTCTAACCCGTCGATCCTCCACTAATTCACGATTGAAAAGATCGATACCGCGAGTAAACTCATCACTATAGCCATCGGGATTGAGTACTCGCCCTTGCCAAAGTACATCGGTAGCAATCAATAATCCATTAGGTCGTAATAACTCGATCGCGCGACGGTAATATAGAAGATATTGATGTTTGAGTACGCCGATCGTAATCAGATCGAAAGTTTCCACATCTTTAACCAGCAATAGCCGATCTAATACCTCTAAACCACTGCCGAGGTGAAGATCGATTCGGTTCCCTACTCCAGCTTGCTCCCAATGAGTTTGCGCCACAGCCACATGAGCACCCGCAACCCCACAACTAAGCACCTTTCCATGGTTGGGCATCGCTAGAGCGATAGCTAGGGTAGAGTAGCCGCAAAAAATCCCCGCTTCTAATACCCGAATCGCACCCATTGATTGGATGGAGAGCGCGATGAACTCCACCTGAGCTAATGTTGGCTGCATTTGAGCCAAAGGATAATTAGCAGTGTCTTGTTGCAAATTGAGCAGTAAATCTCGATGTGGAGTAGAAATCGATCGAATGTATCGATCTATGCGTTCTTCTACCCCAGTGCTAGCTTGTGGGGAAAGATAACTATGAGGATTTTCGGCAAATTGACGGCTACAAATTTTACACTGGTAACGTTGTTTGCCCCGATAAAATCCATGTTTTCGGATCTCCGTAGATTTACAATTGGGGCACTTCATCGCAACAATGTATAGCAGGGGTCAGGGATCGGGGGTCAGTTTCAAAAAAGCTGACGGCACTGATGGTTTGAGGGTCTACATCTTTCCTAAACACCCTGGCGGTTGCTGTATAGTCTCTAATTGTTGACTCCTACCAAGTGATTTTGGGATTCAAATTGTGGAGCATAGGATTGGAGTAGAGTACTGACTTGTTTGACAACTTCTTCACCACCGGGTTTGAAGATTGCTTGACGAGAGGGGAAAAATTCGGGACGATTGAGATTATGTTCGATCGCGGCTTGAACTTGCTCCACGATTAGGTATTGGAGTTCGGATCTGGCTCGATCGCGTTGATAACTAGCACCTTCTTCTGTCGTAGCATAGAGTGGGGGGAGGCGATTGAGTGCGTAGGCGGCAATATCACCAACATCCAATTGAGTATCGCCCTCAATTTCAAAAGCGGTAATCTGAGCGATCGCCTCAGTCAATACCAGCTCTTCCATGACATTGATAAATTGTTTGCGGGGAACTGTAACTACTTCTCCAGTCAACAACGCCCCCATGAGGCGATCGAGTCCCATATACTCTTCTACAGATAGTTCCGCCGCACTATCACAAATGCGCCCTACTTCTGCTTCCATTGCTGGGGTAAGGTAGCCATCATCCAAAGCCTGTTCTACGATCGCTTGTATATTCATCATGGGGAAACGGGTAATAACAATCTTGTCTAGCTAAAGTGCCAACTTTCGGTAAGCCACTAGTTGGAGTTACTAGACGAAGGTGGCACCAAAAACTCCAGCCTCAACTATTGTACCCAGACTCCACTAGCTAACCACTCACGATCGCCAATGAATCTTAATTTAGGGGATAGGGGATAGGGGATAGGGGATAGGGGATAGGGGATAGGGAATAGGGGATAGGGGATAGGGGATAGGGGATGGGGGATGGGGGATAGGGAGTAGGGGATAGGGGATAGGGGATGGGGATAGGGAGTAGGGGATAGCGAAAAGTGGGGTACATTTGTCTTGGACCGCCTTTTACCGAACCCTATCCCCTATCCCCTATTCCCTATCCCCTAATCAATTAGCTTTTTTTCAACCAGCTAAACATGGCGCGGAGATCTTTCCCAACTGACTCGATTTGGTGTTCGGCTTCCCGACGACGAATAGCGGTGAATCCGGCGTTACCCGACTGTTTTTCGAGAATAAATTCACGGGCAAATTGCCCAGTTTGAATTTCGGTGAGGACTTTTTTCATCTCGGCTTTGGTTTCGGCGGTGACAATTCGGGAGCCGCGAGTATAGTCGCCATATTCGGCAGTATTGGAGATACTATCGCGCATGGTTGCCAATCCACCTTCGACGATGAGATCGACGATCAATTTAACTTCGTGGAGGCACTCAAAATAAGCTAATTCGGGCTGATAACCAGCTTCGACTAGGGTTTCAAACCCAGCCTTGATTAGGGCACTCAGACCGCCACAGAGGACTGCTTGTTCGCCAAAGAGATCGGTTTCGGTTTCTTCGCGGAAAGTGGTTTCGAGGATGCCTGCACGGGTACCGCCGACACCTTTGGCATATGCCATCGCTCGATCGCGTGCATGTCCAGAAGCGTCCTGATATACTGCAAATAGAGCTGGTACGCCTTGCCCTTGTTCGTAAGTGCGCCGCACTAGATGTCCAGGGCCTTTTGGTGCGACCATGACCACATCTACATCTGCGGGTGGTACTACTTGCCCAAAGTGAATATTAAATCCGTGGGCGAACGCCAGCACGTTCCCAGCGGTCAGGTTTGGGGCGATTTCTTCTTGATAAACTGCCCGTTGGACTTCATCGGGGAGTAAAATCATGATGAGGTCGGCGGCTTTGGCGGCATCTGCGACAGAATGCACTTTCAAGCCTGCGCCTTCAGCTTTTGCTGTTGATTTACTACCAGGGTACAAACCCACAATTACGTTTACGCCACTATCTTTGAGGTTGAGGGCATGAGCGTGACCTTGGGAACCATAACCGATAATTGCTACGGTTTTGCCATTGAATAGGTCTAAATTAGCATCAGCATCATAATACATCTGCGCCACGATCGATCTCTCCTTAACCTTGTCTGTACTGTTGTCCTGTGCGGCGGTAGTTTTCGCTACCACAGGCAGACCATTTTAACATGCTCAGGTGTGGGAAGTTCGCTTAAATCAGGAGGCTAGTTCGACTGCCAAGGATTCGTCGATCGCGTATTCTCCCATTGGCTGATATTCTGGGACTAGCTGATTGAGGGCGATCGTACATTCGGCGGCTCGCCCCATTGCAGCGATGGCGAGTAAATCTGTCAGTTGGGGCGATAATTCTGCCCAGCTTAATTTGTGCTCGTGAGCGCAGAAGATTTTAGCATGTTTGGTACGGGTCGCTTTGTCGCAATCGATCAATAGTTCTTCATAAATTTTTTCCCCAGGGCGTAAACCAGTAATTTCGATCTGCACATCCTTACCAGGTTCCAAACCGTAGAGTCGAATCGTTTGGGTGGCTAGATCGTAGATTTTGACGGGTTCGCCCATTTCGAGTAGGAATACTTCACCACCAGTCGCCATTGCTCCAGCTTGGATCACAAGTGTTGCCGCTTCTGGAATGGTCATAAAGTAGCGGGTGATATCTTCATGAGTGACAGTCAAAGATTTGCCTGCGAGGATTTGTTCTCGAAAGCGCGGCACCACCGAACCACTACTCCCTAACACATTACCAAACCGCACCATTGTAAAACAGGTATTGTGGCTGGGAAGATCGGCTAAAGCTTGGAGTACCAATTCAGCTACCCGCTTGGTTGCGCCCATGACATTGGTCGGACGAACGGCTTTATCTGTGGAAATTAGCACGAATTTAGCTACTTGACAAGCGATCGCACATTCAGCAGCAGCGATCGTACCGCCAATATTATTCAGTATCCCCGCGCCTGGATTGGCTTCGACGATCGGCACATGCTTATACGCTGCGGCATGATAAATAGTCTCGACTCGATATTTTTTGAGTACACAGCTCAAAGCTAGAGTATCCGTCACCGAACCCAAACAAGCAACTATAAATAAATCGGGGTAATCTTCGACGAGTTCCAACTCGATCCGATAGAGGGCGAATTCGTGCAACTCATATACAATCAATATTCTGGGCTGCTGATTGGCAATTTGACGACAGAGTTCTGCGCCGATCGAACCACCCGCCCCCGTGACTAAAACGGCTCGATCGGTGATATCATGTTGCAATAATTCGGGGTGCGGCGCGATCGGTTTGCGTCCCAGCAAATCTTCGATGTCTAGCTCGCGAATTTCTTTGACTGAGACATCACCGCTCAAAATCTCATTGATGCTCGGTACAGTTTTTACGCTCAGATTCAAGCCTTGAAGCTGCTTGAGGATCTCTCCCTTACGTTTTCCGTCGATCGAGGGCATCGCCAATAGAATCTCCTCAAAACCGATTTTCGCCTTGAGTTCGGCTAGGTATTTTGGCGCGTAAACCCGAATGCCCTGGACATTTCGACCTTGGAGATAGAGGTTATCATCTACAAATCCAATCAGCCGATCGGGATTTTCGATCGCCAAGGCTTGAGCTAGGAGACAGCCAGCACTGCCAGCCCCATAGATTACTACTCGACGTGGTATATTTTCGAGCGGATGATTTATCCGGCGCACCTCCATCAGCGTCGATCGGATTGCCAATCGACAACTCATTACGAGCAACAGAGACAAGAGCGCGTCATTGATAAAGATCGAATCAGGGACAATATTATTTGTGAATAGATTCGCCGTGATGCTGATGACGATCGCCGCAATGCTCAACGCCTTAACAGTTGAGAATAGAAACTCCCAGCCCATATATCTCAGAATTTGGCGATAAATCCCAAACCACCAAAATAGCCCAACTTTGATCGCGACGATCCACAATACCAAACTACTGTGAGTCCAGATCTCGGTAGGTATGCGGTCAAAGCCTTTGGCAAAGCCGAGGGCAGCACCGATCGAGATCGGGAACAAACCGATGTCGATCGATGTCATGATCGTATACTTGCGACTGTTTGATAGTGCGTCAACCAGTTTTTCAATCGTCCCTGCGGTGACTTCAATACTCAACAAGGATCGGCTATTTGTGGACATAATGTTTGCGACATAACCTTTCTGAGTTTAATGAGTTAGAAGATAATTATTTCAGCCGAGGGTCAGACTCGATCTTATGGGTTCGATCGACATGAAGTAGCTACTAGCATCTTGGTGTGGTAAGCGAATCTAAATCGGCAACCTGCGGCCTTTGTCTGTAAATGGCGTACGGTCAAAGATTGAGAGTCGATTGACTGCTCAAAACTGGCGATCGTTCCACTGACTAAATTGTAAATGGAGGTAAACAATATATTTAACGTATATTTTTTTGGGATGAATGTACTCAGCCAAATATATGAACTTGGAAAATCAACCCTAATTTAGCTAGATTTGGGTTCATAAGAGTTATAGATAGATCCTGCATTTTCTACTTATTTTCTAAAATTTGCATGGATATTTTTATGTCCTCAAACCAAACATTTAGATCGAATTTAAAAAACAACTCAGAACATCGCCATCCGATCCGATCGGTTAAATCAACATCTGTTGGACTCTTAGTCTGCGTAGGCAGACTTTGCATCATTAGCGGCGACTTTAGTCGCTGGCTAACCGAAACGTATTGCAAGTCCTCTAGCTTGGTATAGTTAGGGTAGAGTAAAAACCTCAGAAATTTTTATCTAAAGTTTAGATAAAAGATAGATTTTGGGGTACTCTAAAAATAACGACTAAACCCGCGAACTTTGTAGAATCGAGAATCAACAATTTATTTTCTCTAGATCCGGATAAATTGCAGTACAATGCGTATTGGCAACTTTTTCGGTGAGGAGTGCACTAGGAGAACCATGAATCAAAACGATCGACAATCTAATCTCAAAATCGCACAAGTAGGCCGAATTGCCTCCATGGTATTCGGTTCGATCCTAGCCAGTGCGCTGGTTTATACAGGATCCGCTTTTGCCGAACCTGGATTCGTTGCGGCTGTGCCCCAACCAGAAACCATCAAAGCAGCTCCAGTCAACCAAATCGCTCAAGCTAGCGACATTAGCGGCAACTGGGCAGAACCATTCATTCGCGTCCTCGTTGAAAAAGAAATTATCAAAGGATATCCCGATGGTACTTTCAAACCCAACCAACCCATCAATCGGGCTGAATTTGCAGCTTTACTAAACAGAGCTTTCACCCTTCAACCAATTGGTAATCCACGCAAATTCAAAGACATTCCCAAAAAATTCTGGGCAACAGAAGTAATCCAAAAAGCTAACCAAGCAGGTTTCATGGCTGGTTATCCAAATGGTACTTTCGCACCAAAACAAAATATTACCCGGATCCAAAGCTTAGTTTCCCTCGTTAACGGTAGCAAACTAGAGCCTTCTGGAAGCTTGGATCTCGGTGGTGTCTTTGGTGATGCCGCTCAAGTCCCTGGCTACGGTCAAAACGCCCTGATTGCAGCTACCCAACGTTGTATCGCTGTCAGTCAGGACTATGACAGCAGCAGACTCCCTGGTGGTAACTTCGGTGCTGAAATGGGTGCAACTCGTGCTGATGTCGCCGCTTATATCCACCAAGTACTAGTTGGTGCTGGCAGACTACCCGCATTGGACAAATCTAGCCCAGCTAACAAATACATCGCTTCTTGCCCTCAAGGTGCATACATCACCAGTATTGGTGGTGTTGTCGATGTGACACCTCCTCCAGTAACTCCCAAAATTACTAACGAAGAAGCGATCGCCAAATTAACCATTCCCCCCTTACCCCAGATTGCTACTGCCAGTAATCCTACCACAGCCTTCCCGATCGGTGGACTCGGTACTCCCTTTGCCTTTGGAGCCAACGGTGGGGATGTATTCGCTGGTGTGAGTTATCAAGCTTCTACTCGCCCTGCGATCTACAACACTCCTCCGGGTAAGGATCAAAACATCCAGGATGGAGCCGCTTCCATCGGTTTCGGACTAGGTGATGCGCGGAGCTTCGTCGGTTTGGAAACAATCGCGACTTCCTACAGTACCTACCGCCGTGGCTTCGGGAATGAGGGTGCTTTGAGCTTCAAGCTCCACAAGGCTCTGAGTGATACCTTTGCGATCGCTGGTGGATTTGAGAATGCAGTTACCTGGGGTCCGGCTGGTGATGGCGGACGAACTGGTTACGGTGTAGCTAGTTTGGTGCTAAATCCTGATGCGAACTTAGGTTTCTTCAGCAATACTACCGTATCTGTCGGTGGTGGTGCCGGACGCTTCCGTAGCGTCGGTGACATCCGCACTGGCAAAGACAATGCCAACATCTTTGGTAGTATTGGTACTCGTCTATCCCCCAACTTCGGTCTGATCGCGGACTGGAATGGTCAAGATTTATCCGTTGGTCTACCAATCACTATTCCTTTTGCTGGTACTAGCCTTCAAGTGGTACCATCATTGGTCGATCTTGTCAACAAAGAGACTGGCGGTACTCGCTTTGTCGTCAACGCTGGTTTAGGCTTCAAGTTCTAATCCCTGCTGATTAATTCATCTCTAGATAGGCTTGTTAATCTAAATTGATTTGCAAGCCTATCTACATAGCAGGGGTCAGAGGTCAGGGGTCATTGGACTTTCTAGAATTACCGCAGATCCCCGACTTCTCCGAGAAGTCGGGGATCTAACCTCTCTCAGGGAATCATCGTAGTCTTCATTCAACCCTATTTTTATAATCAATATGAACATAAAAATTTCCTCATCCTTGTTGGCACTAGCTACATTGACTAGCACGATCGGCACGATCCCTTCTGTATCAGCTCAAAGTGTGCCTGGTAATGGTTCAACTAATGGTAACAACATCCAATTCATCTTCGCCACTCCACAGACTGCCGCACCTGCTGCGCTCTCACCCACAGCTCAAGCAAATTTCAACCAATTTGCACAATCCATCACCCCAAATAGTGTCGGATTCAATCTATTTAACGTCTTCAATGGTGGCTCACCCGCGACTCTAGCTCTTTCCTTAGTGCCCCCTGGAGCTGCTCCTGATGGCCCTACCGCGATGGCTGCCGCTAAACTAGCTCAATCCCTACAAGGAATCCGCGATGGCGGCGGTAGTCTCAATCCGATCAAACTGAGCATCGCGACTGACAACTATAACGATTACATCAAAGCTATGGTACCTGAAATTGGTGGTGCTCAAGCAATTGCCAGTCTAACTGACCCACAGAAATCCGCCGACTCAGTAGTAACACTAGGATCGTTTCTAACTCAAGGTGGTCAATCTCTCCGCTAATCTGGCAGGGGTCAGGGGTCAGTGAAAAGTGAAAAGTGAAAAGTGAAAAGTGCAAAATTGGGGTAACCCCAAGAATGCACATTTAAATACAGGGTTCAGGGGTGAGAAGCTGATGCTAAGTATAGTTTGAGCATCTAAATCCTTCTTAACCACCCTGGCGACTCTCATCAAAATAGGGTGCAATTCATCGATTGCGCCCTATTTTCGGATGGTAGATGGGTTCTAAAAATAGAGATCCATTAATTGACAGTTTTATTTTAGATCGCACAACGATCCGTCTTAATGTATAATCGTTTAACAAATGTACTCAGCCGAATATCTGAAGTCTGACGACTAGTCCTAATATATTCAGCCAAATATCTGAATTTAAAGCATTAATCCTAGTGGTAAGATGTACTTTGACTCTTCTAGTAAGGTGTGCAATCGATAAATTATGAAAAAAAATAATCAACAGTCTAGTTTTAAACGCTCCCAGACGGTGGGAATTTCATACTGGCTATTAGTAGCTGTATTTACTAGTGCATCGGTCTTGGCTGGATCTCTCTTGGCAGAGTCTGCGGTAGCCTCAGCCAACAATCCACTCAGCAATATTATCCCGTCTGAGTCAGCTCCTGACCCCAGCATTGTTGCTCCCCCTACCCAAGTTGCTCAAGCCAGCGATGTTGCGGGAAGCTGGGCAGAACCCTTTATCCGCGCCCTCGTCGAAAAAGAAATCATCAGGGGCTATCCCAATGGTACTTTCAGACCCGATCAACCTATTACCCGTGCTGAGTTTGCGGCCTTACTAAATAGAGCTTTCACACTGCAACCAGTTCGGGCTGCACGTAAATTCAAAGACGTACCCAAAAAATTCTGGGGAGCCGAAGTAGTCCAAAAAGCCACCAGAAGTGGTTTTATGCGTGGTTATGCCAACGGTACTTTTGCACCAAAGCAGAATATCACGCGGATTCAAAGTTTAGTTGCTCTAGTTGAGGGTACCAAACTAGATCGAGCTGGTAGCCTAGACCTAAATACTGTATATGGTGACTCAGCTCAAGTACCTGGCTATGGTCAAAATGCATTGATTGCAGCAACTCAGCGGTGCGTAGCTGTCAGCCAAGAATACGACAGCAGCAAGCTTCCAGGGGGTAACTTCAATCCTGAAGCGGGTGCTACTCGTGCAGATGTAGCTGCTTATATCCACCAAATTTTGGTCGCTGCTGGCAGACTACCCGCATTGGACAAAGCTAGTGCTGCGAATAAGTATATTGTTTCCTGCCCTCAAGGTGTATATGTGACTAGCATCACTGGTACTCCTGATGTCAAGCCACCGGATGTTGTTGTAGTAACACCACCTAAGCTTACAAATGAAGAAGCACTCGCGCGGTTAAAAATACCCACTCTACCCCTAGTCAATATTGGCAGTCCGACTACAGCTTACCCAGTAGGCGGTATTGGTAGTCCAACTGCTTTTGGTGCTAACGGTGGTAATGCGTTTCTGGGTGCAAGTTATCAAGCTCGTACTCGTCCGGCGATTTACAACAACGTCAACCCGCCGATTACATCTCCTCAAAACATCGAGGATGGAGCAATTTCCGCTGGATTTGGTTTGGGTGATGCTCGCAACTTAGTTGCTCTAGAAACAATCGCGACTTCCTACAGTACTTTCCGCCGTGGTTTCTTCAAGGACGGTGCGTTTAGCTTCAAACTCCACAAATCTCTCAGCGATACATTTGCCATTGCGGGTGGTTATGAGAATGCCATTCTGTGGGGTAGTGGTGGTAATGATGGTGGTCAAACTGGTTATGGTGTAGCTAGTTTGGTATTAAATCCTGATGCCAATATCGGTTTATTCAGTAATACTACGGTATCTGTCGGTGCTGGTGCTGGACGATTCCGTAATGTTGGGGATATCCGTCGCGGGAAAGACAGCTATAATGTATTTGGTAGTGTTGGGACTCGTCTATCCCCCAACTTCTCCCTAATTGCTGACTGGAGTGGTCAAGACTTATCTATTGGTCTACCGATTACTATTCCTTTGGGTAGTACTAGCCTCCAAGTGGTACCATCTCTACAGGATCTCGTCAATCCAGAAACTGGCGGTTCCCGCTTTGTTGTCAATGCTGGTTTAGGCTTCAGTTTCTAATCCAAGCGAATTAATTCATCACCTGTTAAGTTTACAAGTAGAGATTACAATCTTAGCAGGATGATACATTTTCCTTTGCCCTTCATCTAGGTAATAAGCATGAACTTAAAAATTTCCACTTCCTTGTTGGCTTTAGGTGCATTTACTAGCTCAGTGTTACTCAACCTCACACCTGTCTCGGCACAATCAGGAAATGGTTCCAACGCTGGAAATGGTTCTAATACTACCAACGCCATCCAATTCCTCAACTTTGCTTCCAACATCACTGCAAATGTCCTAGCTGCCGTTAACACAGCGTTGGCTCAAATCTTGGCCGCTAATCCTGGGGCTTTGAATAATGCGACTTCAAATTCATCATTATTGCCGCCTGGAGCTAGTACGTCCGTTGCCAGTGCTGCTGCTAAACTACAACAGCTAGTGGCTGGATTTAATGCTGGTAGTGTCACTGCGGCCCAACTGAGTGCGGCGATTGATGCTTACAATACCTATGTCACAGCTCTGGTTGAATCCCTTGGTCCTGACGGTGCCGTGGCATTCCTCAGTAGTTCGGGTGGTGATAAGGCTCTAGACGGTACAAATACTCCTGGGATTAGAGGATTATTGGTGGCATTGTCTGCACGAGCTACAGGCAAATAGATCTAGTTAATTGATAATCGATCGTTAATACAAAGAGCAAGGAAAAGTTTTCTTGCTCTTTGTTGTTTTTGGGGTCGATCGGAATTAACGAGTGAAAGTAATAGTTGACGAGGGGATGGTTGAGATTGACGATACTCGATATGGGAGATGACAGCAAGGAAAAATGGTTGTCAATAGTGGGGATTGGTGAATCGGGATTGGGAGAATTGAGTCCATTTGCACGGGGAAAATTCGATCGAGCCACAATCATCGTCGGTGGGCATCGTCATTTAGCGATGTTAGACCAAAACGATCGCCGCGATCGCATTGTCTGGACATCACCTTTAGAAGACTCGATCGAATCTATCCTCAAATATCAGGGCAAACCAGTTTGTATCCTCGCTAGCGGCGATCCACTTTGTTATGGAATTGGGGTGACTTTGCTGCGGTATGTGTCGATCGACCAGATGACAATTATACCCGCACCATCTACATTTAGTCTCGTTTGCGCCCGATTGGGTTGGCCCTCAACTAGCGTCGAAACATTGAGTTTGTGCGGACGTTCCCCAGATTTTCTCGCCGCGATGCTATCTCCAGGTGTAAAATTAATCATTCTCAGTGCAGGGATAGAAACACCCCAACTAGTCGCCGATTTACTCACTCAGCGCGGCTATGGAGCTAGTCGAATGACCGTATTAGAACATATCGGCGGGGAACGAGAAAGATTAATTTCCGACATCGCCCATTCCTGGTCAAAACCCGATGTAGCAGCTCTAAATGCGATCGCCGTTGAATGTATCATTTCCCCAGATACAACCCCTTTAAATCGCCTTCCAGGACTGCCTGACAGTGCCTATCACCATGATGGACAACTCACCAAACGGGAAGTTCGCGCTATTACCCTCGCCGCACTCGCACCGATGCCAGGGGAATTATTATGGGATGTCGGGGCGGGATGTGGTTCGATCGGGATAGAGTGGTTACGGAGTCATCGAAATTGTCGAGCGATCGCGATCGAACAACACGCTCATCGATTACAATTTATCGCGGATAATATGGCGGCTCTGGGTACCCCCCATCTTCAACTGATTCAAGGCAAAGCACCCGCTGCGTTAATCGATTTACCAACTCCCGATGCAATTTTCATTGGCGGCGGTACAACATCTGAAGGATTATTAGATATCTGTTGGGCGGCACTGCGATCGGGTGGTAGACTCGTAGCTAATGCTGTCACCGTCGAAAGCGAATTGCAATTACTCCGATGGCATCGACAAGTAGGTGGAGAATTGAGTCGGATTGCCATTCAACGAACACAACCTGTCGGTACTTTCCTCGGCTGGAAACCTTTAATTCCCATCACTCAACTAGTGGTATTTAAAAACTAATTTAGCTACTCCCCTCATAGAGAAAAACTGTACAATCTTTCTCTGTGTACCTCTGTGATGACTCCGTGTACCTCTGTGTTGAATGCACACTCTAAACGCAGCAAAAAATACCTAATCTTTGAGCCGAAAGAAAGTATCAATATTTCAAATCGCCATCATGAGGCGGTTTAGGATCGGTATCTACTTCGGCAACTTTGAGCGATCGATCTACATCTCGATCGTATTTTAATGGCAATTGAATTACTTTTGCTGGTTGGGGAATATTTGCTGGATCTGGTGAGTCACCGCGTCTTCTAGCGGAAGTGCGTTCTTCTAAAGTGCCTTCACTAATTACCTCATATAAAACTGCTTGTTTATCTATTTTTCCCTTCCGCAATATTCGCCCCAACCGTTGAATATATTCTCGTGGTGAAGCGGTGCCCGACAACATCACCGCAATACTCGCCGCTGGTACATCCACGCCTTCATTTAATACTTGAGATGCAACTAAAGTTTTGTAAGTACCTTCCCGAAAGTGGGTCAAAATTTCGTGACGCTCTTTGACTGGTGTATGGTGAGTGATGGCGGGAATTAATAGAGTTTGAGCGATGCGGTAAACGGTCGCATTATCGCTCGTAAATATCAACGTAGATTCGGGATAATGTCGATCGAGAATCTCTACCAAAATTCTCAACTTCCCGTTTGTCGCCACTGCAATTTCCTTTGCTTCTCGATGGGCTAACATCGCTCGTCTTCCTTCTGTCGATCGACAACTTGCCCTGACAAAACTTTGCCAACCATTCAGACTACCAAACGAGATTTTCTGACTGCGTAAAAATCGATCGCGCTCCTGAATCAACTCATGATATCGATTATATTCCTCATCGCTCAACTTCACCTTAATCTGCTCCACCCGATAAGGAGCTAAGGCAGTACCCGCCAAATCCGCCGCCATTTTGCGGTAAACTTCCTTACCCACTAAAACATTCAAATCCTGATGCTTTCCATCACTCCGCTCCGGCGTAGCACTCAAACCCAATCGGTAAGGCGCGATCGAATATTCCGCAATCACCCGAAAAAAATCTGTTGGCAAATGATGGCATTCATCACAAATCAATAACCCATATAAATCGCCCAAAGACTCAATCTGAATCGCCGCACTATCATACGTCGAAATTAAAATTTGGGTTCGATCTCGAGATCCTCCACCCAACAAGCCAATTTCCGTACCTGGAAAAGATCCCAACAATTGAGCATACCACTGATGCATCAGATCGATCGTCGGCACCAAAATCAACGTGCTGCGAGGGGTAGCAGCCATCGCAAGCTGTGCAACCAGCGTTTTCCCCGCTCCAGTCGGTAATACCACAACTCCCCGCCTTCCTGCCTGTTTCCAAGCCATCAGTGCTTCTGCTTGATGGGGATAGGGTTCTACACTCAGTTGGGAGTCTAATTCTAAATTGACAAAACCTTTGGCTTTATCGATAAACTGAGTATTTTCTGCTTGAAGTGTCTCAACGATCTCCCGATAATTAATCCCTGGAATCCGAAACTTCTCCACTCGATCGTCCCATGTAGCATACTCCATCCAGCCTCTACCCTTTGGTGGTGGATGCAAAAGTAGGGTACCGCGATCGTAAGTCAATGTCGGCAATCTTGCCATAAAGTATAGTCATGCTCACAGACACTTTATCCTAGCGCAAGGTTAACCAAAAGTTCTCGATCGACAAAATAAATGCAAGACTTCGTAGGTTGGGTTTCGTGCCTCAACCCAACCGTCTCCGCTCCAAGATTATGTATTTCTTGCTGCGCTCGAAGTGTGTACTCAACACAGAGGCACACAGAGTCAACACAGAGGAGCGCAGAGAAAGATTCTACAGTCTTTTGTTGGGATGGGAGTAGTTGTAAATATTTGAGGATTTTGACGATCGAGTGAGCAATACTATTTGATACTTGAGGGTTGAGGTGTGCGGCGATCGCCAATCTGCGCTCATCCAGATCTAGTCAAGAAAATTATCACAACATGACACAGCAAACAGTAATAATTACCGGAGCATCATCGGGAGTTGGTTTATACGCCGCTAAAGCTCTAGTGCAAAAAGGTTGGCATGTAGTGATGGCTTGTCGGGATTTGCCCAAAACCACAGCCGCCGCAGCAGCTCTAGAAATGGATCCAGATCTCTACAGTATCATTCATATCGATTTAGGCTCTCAGATGAGCGTGCGGAAGTTTGTCGATGAGTTTCGCGCTACCGGAAAATCTCTCGATGCGCTAGTATGTAATGCAGCGGTTTATTTGCCCCTATTGAAGGAAGCCCTGCGATCGCCAGAAGGCTACGAGCTGAGTGTCGCCACAAATCATCTCGGTCATTTTCTGCTGTGTCATTTGCTATTAGAAGACTTGAAAGTATCATCCGCAGTCGATCGACGGTTGATTATTTTGGGCACCGTCACCGCCAATTCCAAAGAGTTGGGCGGCAAAATTCCCATTCCCGCACCCGCAGATTTGGGCGACTTGCAGGGATTCGCCGCTGGTTTCAAAGCACCCGTCACTATGATTGATGGCAAACCGTTTAAGGCCGGAAAAGCTTATAAAGATAGTAAGCTGTGCAATATGATGACTAGTCGCGAACAACATCGTCGTTATCACCAGACAACGGGAATTATCTTTAATACCCTTTACCCTGGCTGTGTAGCTGACACACCTTTATTTCGCAATAGTTATCCCCTATTCCAGAAAATATTTCCCTGGTTCCAGAAGAATATCACAGGTGGATATGTAACGCAAGAACTAGCCGGAGAGCGAGTAGCTCAAGTCGTCGCCGATCCAGAATTTAAACAATCTGGTGTACATTGGAGTTGGGGAAATCGCCAACAACCAGGGCGAAAATCTTTCGTGCAAGAATTGTCAGATAAAGCTAGTGATGACAAAGCTCTTAAAATGTGGGAATTGAGCGAGAAATTAGTTGGATTAGTTTAGACGTGAGCCTAGATCCCCGACTTCTCGGAAGAAGTCGGGGATCTGAATTGTTATACCAACGATAAAATTGGAGCCTAAGTTAATTCACATCTTGCATCAGTATAAAAATATTAGTTAATTAGACCTCCTGCGAAAGTAAAAGCACAATCATTTTCAATACCGTTTTCATCTAAAATTCCCCCTATTCCCTATTCCCTATCCCCTATTCCCTGACTTTCGCAGGAAGTCTATTGTGTAGGGGCGCGGTCTTGTGCCCGCCCTGATTTACGACAGTAATAGTGTTTATGAATTGGTGCAAGATGTGAGTTAGTTCAATCTCGCTAATGAGATGAACATCAGACATTTGATATCGCTTCACCCAAATATTGTTCATCTTGCGATCGATCTGGAAAAATAATTATGTTAGCATACTAACTAATTTTCTCTTTTTAATTACCTCCATTTTATCTGAATGGGGGTCACTTTTTGCTAATTATTTCTATCATTCAAAACTTCTCCAGAAAATCAAGTTCGGAATTATTAATAGTTACGCTGGGATTCGGGCTACTTTAACTTGATGAACATCAGTCAACCTCACCAACAGCAGTAAATTTATTTAATTGTCTGGTTGAATCTCTGCCTGACAATAAAATTTGGAAACACCGATTCATCCATAAACTACTTAGATGATGATGGCGGTTGTGTTGGCTGGGTTGTCTTTAGAGTACCCGCTTTTTTGCTATCTGCAACTTGTTTGTCGATCGCCGCGAGCAGTTCTTTGTAATCCTTTTTGGTGGGGTCGATTTCGATCAGTTGTTTGAGGATCGATCTGGTACCAGGAATATCTCCTTGCTCCATCCGAATACTGAAAATTTCCTTGATTCCCTGTAGTGCGGTGGGATTATTGGGTTCTCGTTTTAAAACTCCCAGGAAACCTTTCTCCGAGGCGTTAAGTTGGGCATTCTGAGATTGGGCGGGGTTTTCTTTGGCGACGGGTTCTTTTAATGAACTCCCGATCGATTCAACTATGCCCAATAAGCTGGAACCGAGAAAGGCTATTCCAGAGAGGATGATTAGGGCTTTTTTGAGTTTGGATTGTTCCATTAGTCTAGTGCTGTTGATTTAGGGCTGAACTACTTCTCTAAGTTACCAAGTTTCGGCGATTTACCACCACATTGTGTCAAATTAAACCAATTTATGTCAGTATTTATACCAACTTCACCCTTGGCAAGATTGAAGGCTAAACTATTGCCGATCGATCTCCAGCTACTAGCTTCGATCGGCTCGATCTTTGGGGTATTTGTGGTAATATCCTACCTGCAAATGCCCAAATTAGCCCAGCTCAAGCAACCAAGTCAAGTTTTGACGAAAGCGGAGTTTCAACGAGAGGAAGCCAAGACTAAAGTGCAACTCTCCCTGGTGCAAAAATTGCCTGCATTCGGGTTCAATAATCTGATTGCCGATTGGTATTTTATGAGCTATATGCAGTATTTTGGTGATGTTGCCGTACGTCAGGAAGCTGGTTATGGAGCGGCGATGTCATATTTGGATCTGATCCTCGATCGCGACCCCCGATTCTTCAATGCTTATTTTTATCTCTCAAATACTGGTACGATATACACCGGACAACCAGAACGATCGGTCGCATTGATGGATCGAGGTTTGAAATCATTTTTGCCACGGGTGCCCGATCGCAGTTACTATATCTGGAGGCTCAAAGCTGTCGATGAGTTGCTATTTTTGGGTAAAACACTCGATGCGCGAAAGTCAATGCAAACGGCGGTAAATTGGGCTAGGCAGTATCCCACCGAGGAGAGTCTGAGTGTTGCCCAAGTCTCCCAAAATACCGTAAATTATCTCGCTCGCAATCCCAATAGCAAGAAAGCCCAATTTGACGCTTGGAGTATGGTGTTGACTGGTGCTGTAGATGAAGCTGTCGCCAAACGAGCGATCGCGGAAATAGGCGCACTTGGTGGTAAGGTGACAATTAGTCCAACTGGTGCGTTTCAGGTGGAAGCACCAGCCAAAGATTAAGTTTTTCCCAAGCAGATTATTGCACTTTTCTCTGACCCCTGACCCCTGCTCTAAATGGATTTACTAGAATACCAAGCCAAAGAATTATTTAGACAAATCGGGATTCCGGTATTACCATCTCAGCGGATCGATCGGCCCACGGATCTCAAAGCTCTCAGAATTCCCTACCCGATCGTGTTAAAATCTCAGGTCAGCGTAGGTAGTCGGGGCAAAGCTGGGGGGGTAATATTTGTTGGCAATACCATTGATGCCATCGCTGCTGCGCGAACAATTTTTAACCTATCGATTTTGGGTGAATATCCTCAGGTATTGCTAGCTGAAGCCAAGTATGATACCAGTCAAGAATTTTATCTAGCAGTTGGCATCGACAGGTTGGCTTGTCGTCCGGTATTACTCGGATCGATCGATGGTGGCATGAATATCAATGCCGTGCTCAATCAGATTCAGCAGGTAGTTGTGTATGAGGAATTTTCTTCCTTTTATGCCCGTCGGCTTGCTCTGAAAATGGGACTCGAAGGCGATCTGATGTTGGCAGTCAGTGATATCATTGAGAAGATGTACCGCTTGATGCAGTCCCACGATCTGGACTCGATCGAGATCAATCCTTTGGGAGTCGATCGAAATGGTCGAGTGATGGCACTAGATGGCAAAATTAGCGTCAATCCTGGTGCAGTCGGCAGACATCCACACTCAATTCAGTGGCAAGTGTTAGATCGAGTCACAAATTTACCCAACTCATCCCGTAGCAGTGGTGAAAATGTAACTTTACCTGCGGCTCCACTGTGGCAACAAAACCCCAAAGTGTTGTCGCCGTTATTTAGCGGGAATGGCAATATCAGTATCCTCTGTAGTGGGATTGGCTTGGCATTGGCGATATTAGATGGCATCGCCCAAGGTGGTGGAGAGGTTGCTAAATGTGTCGTAGTAGATCCCAGTTGCCTTGAGGAGTTCCAACTTGCCTTCGCCGCATGTACTTCGCCTGATGTAGACGTTTTGCTGATCGATTTTCTCGGTAGCGATCTCGATCGATGTCAACAGTTATTACAATATTTGCCCCACACTCAAAATCTGACAATTATCTGGCGGATCTCAGCCCCCGATCGAGACAAACTAGCGGGCCTACTCCCATTATCCATCAAATTTGTCACCGATTTCGATCGATCGATCGCTCAGGCACTAGCTAGTTATAAGTAGGGTAGGAGGGTGTTATTTCCAAAATCCCCTATCCCCTATCCCCTCACCCCTCACCCCTCACCATGACCATCGATCTCCAACTAGAAAGTCGTGTGCTAATTCAAGGACTTGAGAATCATCATGCGCGATCGGCAATTGAGCGCATGTTAGCATATGGTACCAATATTGTGGGCGTTGTGAGTGCGGGGGAAGGGGGCAAAAAATTGTGGGATTTGCCGATATTCGACCTCGTAGAACATGCTCAGACAGAAGTTGGGCCGATCGATACCAGTCTGATTTTCACCCCCCCCCATGAGGTATTAGATGCCGCCCTCGAAGCGATGGCGGCAGGGATTCCGCAATTATTGATTATCACCTTGGGAGTACCTCCCCTTGATGCTGTGCGACTATTGCGTCAAGCGAGCCTGACAAATACCTTGGTGCTGGGTGCGGGAAGTGCGGGAATTATTGTTCCCGATCGATTATTATTGGGTGTATACCATCCACAGTCATTTAGTCCGGGTAAAATTGCGATCGTCAGTCGCAATCAGAGTTTGACCGCCGAAATTGCCAGTAGTTTAAATGATGCAAATCTCGGTCAATCGATCGTCATTCATCTGGGTAGCGATCGACTGATTGGCTCCTCCTGTCGTCTCTGGCTGGAATGGCTTCAAAATGACCCACTCACAGAAGCGATCGTCCTTGTGGGCGATATTTGCTGGGATTCAGAGGCTTCTACGGCTGCCTATCTCTTGTCTGAGCAAGGTAAACCAGTGGTGGCTTATCTGGCTGGAGTTCATGCCAATACTCCTCACCCTCTGATAGAAACGGCGATCGTCCTCAGTCATACGCTCTCGAAACCGATCTATGATGCAGCTACGATCCAACAGCGGATCAAAACTTATCGACGCGCCAAAATTCCCGTCGCCAAAAAAATCTCCCAGATTCCCAATTTACTCAAAAAAATTGCTCACTTTGATGAGGTGAGGAACACAGACGATTCAATACTAATAGTGCCCTAAATGACTACCAAATTCGGCTCATGCTCAATTTGAAACCCGGCATAACTTCATTACAGTCGATTGAAGCTGGAGATTCTAACACCTGTTTAGGAGCTGCGACGGCTGTCATAAAAACCTTCAAACGCTGATGAGGGCTAGGTGATGTTATTTCTATGATATCATTAGCTGGCTAATCGGGGACGATCGCGACTTTGATCGCCTGACGATTTTTCATATCCTCAAAAGTTTGGGCTAGATCTTTGAGCGATCGACGATCGCTAATCAGGAGATCGAAAGGAATTGTTTTGCTAGCAATGAGTGCTAGGGCGGCACGGACATATTTGGGGGTATTATGAAAAACGCCTTTGAGCGTCAGTTCCCCATAGTGAAGCCTGTCGGTATTGACAGAAATAGTGGTATCTTTGGGACAGCCGCCAAAAAGATTGATAGTTGCACCCTGACGACCGCACTCGATCGCGGTTTCCCAGACGCTCGGTACTCCTGTGGCTTCGATGACGATATCCGCACCCCAGCCGTCGGTAACACCTTTGACTGTATCGTAGATATCCACCTGATGATAATTCCAGGTTCTAGCCGCGCCTAGTTGCTCCCCTACGGCTAAACGGCGATCGTTGCCGCCAAAGAGCCACACCGATTTGCATTGAGTCGCCATGACTGCGACAAACATCAATCCGATCGCCCCGTCGCCAATCACGACTACCCTAGAATCAGCATCAAAATTGCTCCGCGCGATGCCATGCAAAACACAGGCTAACGGCTCTGTCATCGCCGCCAGCTCCATATCCAAATCGTCGGGGATTGAGAGTAGATTATGTTTGACGATCGGTGCAGGAATCCGCAGATATTCAGCAAAGGTACCATTATTCCAGGTAATATTCGGACAAAGTGAATATTCCTGACGTTGACAAAAGAAGCAATCCATGCAGGGTGCAGAATTATTCGCTACCACTCGATCGCCGATTTTCCAATCTGCCACACCATCCCCAAGGGCAATAATCCGCCCCGCACCTTCATGTCCGAATAAAGTTGGCGGTTTGAGCATCTTAGCATGTCCGCCACGTCGCCAGACCTTGAGATCGGTACCGCAGGTGGTTGCGGCTAGTACTTCGATGACCACCTCTCCCGCCGCAGGGAAGGGTGGCTCGATCGTTTCGAGGCGAAGATCTTCTTGACCATAAAGGAGGGCTGCTAGCACGCAAATACCTGTTAAAATAGAGGCTGACTTGATATTCTTTCAAGTATAGGCAAAGATGCGATCGAAAATGTAGCTAGTTTTTTGTCTCGATTGAATCAAAGAGTTGAAAGCAGGATATAATATAGGGTTTCTGGTTGACAACTGCCGATCGACTGTTGACATCAGCGATATCGATCGACAACTCTCATGACCCCCCGCACTTATTCAGCAATTATTTATGAATGATAAAATAGTAGAAGATCCCAAGCTAGTGATAGTCTATTTTGCCAGCGGCACCGTGCAGTGGGTGAAGTCTGGCAGTACCAACCAATGGGCTAGAGAAGGTGGGAAGGTACACAAATTTTTTGAAAGTAGGGTTTATCAGAATTCTGAGGGCAAGAAGGTTAAAATCAAACAGCATTTTAAGCTGTTGAATACAGTATTTATGGATGTGGAAACGGGCGCGTTTTTGGATACCTTTCGTGAAGATTTGCTTCAATTAGTCCCAGATCCCCATGAAGTTCCCCAGCATTGTAAGTGGTGGGATGTTGACTGGGTTTGTCCGATCGTTTTTGAGCCAAAACCAGAGCGAAAACCAAAACCTGCCGCCAACAGCCCCATTCGCGAATCAAGTTCGATCGACGGTGTAGCCACCGAAACCAAACCCGCACCACCAATTAGAAGATAATTGTCAATTGATAATTGATAATTGATAATTGATAATTGAATGGGGGATGGTTTATGTCTATTATCGCTACCCCCTATCCCCTATCCCCTACCCCCTATCCCCTACCCCCTACCCCCTATCCCCTACCCCCTATCCCCTATCCCCTAACCTACCTTTGAGGTTTGTAGTTTTGAATTTGTTTGCCATCGGCACCATAGACAGCGATCGGTAGTTGGGCATTTTCACTAATTGTTTGGAGGGCATCACCGAGGGTATTAACATGACTGAGAATGCCCATTTTAGCTGTGCCATTAGCTCCAGCTACTGCTGTTTTGGCTCTAGTCATCACCGTATTGCTGTAGAGCGGCGTGAAGCGAACAACAATCCCTTTGGCTGTCACTGTATAGGTGCAAATTTGGGGATTGCCCGCACAAGTACTTTGGAGATCTTTGGTTGACAGGGCAATTCTTTCGTTAACTTTGAGCTGCTCTTCTGCCCGTTGAAAGCTTTTGGTATACTCAAAGACTAGGGGTTTGGCGCGATCGTAAACCGTGCTAGTTTCGGGAATGTTTTGAATTGCTACTACCGCCTGATTCCATCGATTGACGGCGATGAGGGGGCGATTATTTTTGTCGGCTAATTTGGCTTCAGTGGCAAATTTGACAGCGTTGTTATAATCTTGAGTAGCTTTTTCTTCTGTCTGAACTTTTTCGGTAGCGATCTCGATTTGGGGTCGATCGGTGGTGAGGATTGCTTGGGCTTGGGGATAGGCGATGGTGGTTGATGGAATGCTCGTGAGCTTGGTATTGACTCGATCCCAGATGGTTTTGACTTTTTGCCATTCGGGGAGAGTTTTGGCGACTGATTGAGCTTGAGTCGCTAGTTGTGAATCGGAGATCGCCGATTTGAGGGCTTCATCGGCGGCATTTTCAGCACCAATGCGATTTTCGACTTCACCCAATCTGCCCCGATAGTTGGTGAGTTTTTGCTGGGCGAGGGGATATATTTTACTGGTGGTGGGTACTTTGCCGAGACTGGCGATCGATTCTACCCACATCCGTTTGCTCTCTTGCCATTTTGCTACAGTGATTGGCGCACTTTTGACGAGATTTGTCGCCGCCCAAGCCTGATTCATCGCCCCAACTGTGATGCCCAAATCTTCAACTGGGGGTTTGGTTGCTTTGAGAGCCGTTTGAGCGGTATCATGGCTGGGAGACCAAGGGGGAATAGATTCTAGAGTCTCGATACTTTGTTGCAATTTTTTCTGGGCGACGAGGATGTCGTTGCCTGTGGCTTGAGGATTGTTGACTGTGGCAAATGACGATCGGGCTACCTGAGTCGCGTTATTTAGCTCTGTACAGGCTCCGAAAACGCACGGACGTGTTCCCATATACCCAGCCCCCGAACCGAGGGCGATCGACCCCACAACGCCCAGAATCGGCAGTAATATTTTACGCTGAGGTTTAGTGACTTTTGGAGGCGGGGGCGCATTGACAACTGAAGGTGCTAGATTCTCGCTAAATCGATCGGCTTCGATTTTGCTGAGGGCATTTTCGGCTGAACTTTCGAGAGAATCGGTGGAGACAATTTCGCCCAAAATCGCTTCTGATGGCGAGGCGGTGGAATCATCGATGGCTGAGGCGGCGGGGGTTAATTTCATGGTGGCGATGGGCACAGAATCGCTCCTCAAGGAGGCTCGATCTTGATTGTTGTTGGTTAATTCTGGTGCGGCTTCCCCTGGGATGACTTTTTTGACGTGGGGATAAACGCGAAAACTTTTTTGACTGTAGGGACGGCGATCGCCTTCAGTTCTCAGGTATAATTTGACGGGTAGAGGTGTTTTTGGTTCTTCGGCTTGCAAGGCTTGCTCTAATACTTTGAAGATATCAGGAGCATCGATGTCAATGTTCGCCGGATGTTGGGCGAGCACCAAGAGAGTATCGTTTTTGTAGACGCATTGGATCCGAAAGGGGATAATTCGTTTCAAGTGCGCGTGCAGAGAATTTTGGAGAAAACTCTCCAAGATTTTGAGGTTATCTAGTCGCATAGCTGGGTACATAGGTTAACCGAAATTTACCTTGCAAAACGATTTCGATCTCGAAAAGCTAGGCTGAGATTTAGCTGGTTGAAATCGCGAGGTTGCTACTCCGATCGACGCACAAATTTTGTTAATGTAGGTTGGGTTGAGAGTAGCCAAACCCAACATTCCTGGGTTGAGAGTAGCCAAACCCAACCTTGGATCTGCTTATATTTTAGCAGATGGGCAAGGGCAGCAGATCCAGATTAGTTCTACCGCGCCAGGTAGAGATGATTATTCTCGCAGAGCTACAGAGGTATCGGGATCGAAGAGATGGATTTTGTCGATCGTCACAGACAACCAAACTTCTTCGCCGACTGCCACCGATCGATCGGGGGAAACCCTGGCTTGAAGCAAAATATCCGCTCGATCCAAATCTAGGATTTTGACGGCGATATAAGTATCATTCCCCAAAGCTTCCACTGATTCAACAACACCATGAAAATTCTTATTTGCTGAGGCACCTAATGTCAGATGTTCGGGGCGAATCCCCAATAACAACGAGCTGCCCTGATAATTCGTCAAGACTGATTCCCATTCTACAGGTAAAGTAATCCGAAATTGTTCGTTGCAGAGGATCGATGGTGGTTTGATTTGCATCTCAATTAGATTCATCGGTGGCGAGCCGATAAATTGAGCGACAAAAATATTGGCGGGGCGATTATAAATATTTAGAGGGGTATCGACTTGTTGAATTTGACCGCGATCCATCACAGCAATGCGATCGCCCATGGTCATTGCTTCAGTTTGATCGTGGGTGACATAGATTGTCGTCGTGCCTAATTGACGTTGCAATTTGACAATTTGGGTGCGAGTTTCCGACCGCAATTTAGCATCAAGATTGGATAATGGCTCATCCATCAAAAATACTTGTGCATCTCTAGCGATCGCTCTACCCAGTGCCACTCGCTGCTTTTGCCCACCCGATAACTGTTTTGGAAAGCGACTTAGCAACCCTTCCATTTGGAGCATTTCCGCAACTTGATAAACTTTTTCAGCAATAACTTTTTCCTGTGCTGATACATATCGTAAACCACGGGGAAAACCGCGAGTAATTTCGACG
This sequence comes from Chamaesiphon sp. OTE_70b_metabat_96, assembly GCA_031376885.1. GTDB lineage: Bacteria > Cyanobacteriota > Cyanobacteriia > Cyanobacteriales > Chamaesiphonaceae > Chamaesiphon. The sequence continues at coordinate 71,802 of JANMEL010000301.1, forward strand.
AGAAAATTTTTTAATTGAGGTGGTAAACCACCAGTAGATCTTTCATCTGCTAACATGAACGATTTACTGCGCCGCAATCCAAAAGCAATATTATCATATACCCGCATGTGAGGATATAGAGCGTAACTTTGAAATACCATCGCAATATCCCGCTCCTTGGGTGGCAGCTCGTTGACTAAAGTATCGCCGATGCGGATATTGCCAGCGGTAATTGTCTCCAAGCCCGCTATTAGGCGCAGGAGGGTACTCTTACCACAGCCAGATGCCCCAACTAACACCATGAACTCCCCATTCTCTACAGTGAGATTTATCCGTCTGAGTACGCCTTCTGAGGCAGTCGGATCTGCTGTTGTGCCATGACTTTTCCCGTTGGAATCGCTCTGAGCATAGGTTTTGTAAATATTTTCTAGAACAACTTGTGCCACAGTAAATCGCTGTCAAAGTCTCGACTCTCTATCTTCCCACACCACGGGTGGAGATAGGGAAACTCCCCGACTTTTTGCAAGAAGTCGGGGATGTAATATTTTCTGTGACTATCCAGCGATCGAAGTGCCATGTACGAGGCTATGTAGGAGAGATTCTACATGTTGCAAGGCATCACGATCGTCAGATCGATCGCCAGCAGCATCGGCGAGATCGGCGAGTTGGTGTTTGAAAGTATCGATATGATTTTGGAGTGGTTGAATCATCTCTTGATAGAGGTCGATTTTGGCACCTAATTCGATCGTTGTTTGTTTGGTGACTTGATAACCGCGATCGAGTTTTTGGAGTTCTTCAGATTCGATCAGATAAGCATTTACCTGTTGTTCGACTTTGGCTTTGGCTTGTTCTAAAGTACTGCGAAGGTGTTGAATTTCAGTTTCTACTTGACTCAATTCCGACTGTTGTTGTTGACGAGAGCGATCGAGTAAAGTCAGAATCGAATCCCATTCAATTTGAGATTTGTCGGCTGCTTCGGGTGGATGTCCTTGACGTTGGCGCAAAACTCGACCGTGAACTTGGAGGAATGTTTGACGTTCGCGCATAGTTTTGCGTTGACCATCGAGGGTATGGTCGAGCATATTAAAACTGTCTTGCTCATCATGCAATTCAGCTTCTAGCTTGAGTTTATCAAAATCATTAGCGACCGAAATCTGTTGATTGATTTCATCGATCGCCTGTTGTTTTTCCGTCAGCTCCTCTTCTTCTAGATTAACAATATAAACATATCGATCGACTTCCTTTTGGAGATTTTCGACCACAGTTTGCAACTCATGAATTGGCATCATCTTCAATTGTTCGATATCGATCTTGGGAAGATCGCCCGAATCCATACTCCCACCTTGAGACATCAGATAAATTTTCTGATAATTTTCTTGCTCAAAATCGATCCGCGTACCCAACCGAGTTGCATACTCTTGTTGCATACTCAAAGCCTGTTGTTGAACTTCCCATTCAGTTTGAGCTTGTTCGAGATTGGTTTGCAACTCTTGAAGTTGCTGTTTACGGCGATCGATTTCCAGACGTTGAGCATCGAGTTCGATTTGCGACTCAGCCATCCGTTGTCGTTGTTGCGCCAGTCGCTCACCATGTTGATGAAGTAGCTCTTCTTGAAATTCGATCGCCGTCGCCGTCGCTTCGAGTTTCTGTGGATTCAACCCGCTATTGCCCCCACCACCCAATTGATGAATTGCCGTGCGAATTTCATCTACTTGATGTTCGCTCACCGAGCCGCTCATAGACTGTTGTTGGAGATCGAGATGTTGTTCTTTCTCGCGCAACTGCTCCCATTGAGCCGCCAATTCTTGTTTTTGACGATTGTGATTTTCGATCGTTGATTCCAAGGCTTGAGCCTCTTGAGTCAACCGATCTAGTTCGGCGCGAGTTTGTTCTAGATCTTCTTCTCGCCCATAGATTTCTTCCTGACGCAACTGCAATTGTTGACTTTGGAGACTCAATGATTGCCGCCAACTTTCGATTTCGTCAGCTTCTTTCTTATACTTTTCAATTTGGCGAGAGAGATTGTGAAGAATACCGACTAAATGCTTGCCAGCATCGCGTAATTGAGACTGAATCTGTCGATTGGCATTCATATCGACCAAAACTAGTACCCCAGGGCTATAGTTATTCCCATCATCAGGAGCCGGAATTAGCTCCTCACTCGGAATTGCACTCCAGTTTTGTTCGGTACGTTGGCAAGCTAGCAATTTGAGTTCAGTTTTACTTCTGCCGCTAATATTAAACCCAGATTTTGGTTTTTGGACTTCTGCAAGATACAACACAGTAATATTTCCTTGTCTTATATAAATAAATTTAGGTTGTCATCAGAGCATACAGAATTACGAAAGTTAATCCATATTGTAAATCTGAGCCAACAGATGGTTTCAGCGGTAGGGCTAAAGGCTAAGGTGTGAGGTAAAAACTGTCGGATGCCACCACTAACAATTATATATACACAGCCCGCGCACCATCATCAGCACAAAAATTTAGATAATTTCTCAAAAGGGATTGGAGACAATGCAACAAATAGGCGCATGTGTGGGCAAACTGAATAGAGAGGACACGAAGGTAAAGTGACTAATTTAGATATACTGACCCAAATGAGTCGCTTCAGGGCGATTTATGGCAAGAAAGAGACTAAATTAGCGTCAGTATCCATCGACAGCCAAGCTAGTTCCCCGATTAGCTAACCTCATCTAGACTTCACGCAATGTCTTTTATAATTGTTAGCTATGACAAATATCTATAGTGTTTAACGATCGATGCGTTTTGTCAAAGTTTACTTGCCTTGTGTCCTTCTCACCCATTGATTAGCAGATATATGAAAACAGTTCTAGTTGTGGACGATAGTACCGCTCAACGGGAAATGATGAAAGAGCTACTCCAAGCTAGTGGTATGACCGTTAATGTTGCCATGGATGGCGAACAAGCGGTAGCGGTGGCGATGGAGATCGTGCCAGACATCGTGGTGCTCGATGTTGTCATGCCGAAAATGAATGGTTATGAAGTTTGTCGCAAACTGAAATCAGACCCCAAAACTCAGGGTGTCCCAGTAATTTTGTGCAGCTCCAAAAGTGAGGATTTTGATAAACATTGGGGGATGCGCCAGGGTGCAGATGCATACGTCTGTAAGCCTTTCGACCCAGTGGAATTAATCAGCACGATCAAACAGTTATTGCGAAATTAGGATGCGATCGCTATGGTTCTCAATTTAGATTTTCTCACCAGTGATGATGCTCCCACCACCACCAATGTGAATCCGGTTAGTCGGGAGGGAGAGTTGTGTTTGCGGTTTGAGGTGCCGTCGGGGAATGAATTTGCTTTACCTGCATCTGGTGTGCGAGAGGTGATGTCGGTTTATCTCGATCGAATTACACCGATTCCCAATGCTTCACCCTTTCTATTGGGGACGTACAATTGGCGGGGTCAAGTCATCTGGGTGGCGGATCTGGGGCAGTTCCTGGGCGATCGAATCCTAGTCAATATCGACCAAAATGAAATTTCAGTCTTGATCGTCGAAGAACAAGAAATCGTGATGGGTTTTGCCGTCAGTGCCGTTGCCAATACCGAATGGCTCGATGTCAATCAGATGCACAGCGGTACCAATATTCCCCCCTCCATGGCTGGTTTCATCAAAGGAGTATACGCCATCGCTGGTGAAAATCCATCGGAGCTGAGGTTATTAGACCAGGTGGCGATTCTCCGCTCGACTAATTGGATTGTTTAAACGAGCCTATTTTATCAAATTGCTGGGTTATTGCAGGGAGCACAATGATTTCTAATTCTGATTACGCACAAGACTACGCAGCCGAATACCAACTTGCCGAAACAGCTTATCTTCAAGGCAATTACGAACAAGCCGCCAGCATTATTGACGCTTTGGTGGCCAAATTTGAGAGCGATCCTAGTGTCCGATTATTGCGGGGACATATCTATTGCTATGGACTAGCTCAACCCGAAATTGGTAAAAAAGAGTACGAATACGTGCTCAAAATCTCCACCGATCCAGAATTTATTCAATTTGCCCAGAGTGGTTTGGAGTATGCCACATCTTGCTTGAATCAAACAGGTGCCACATTTAGCCCTAGTCAGTTTCATGCAGGTGATTCTGGGGGGCATTATCGAGAGACTACCGCTGATTCGGCAGAATTGCTCACTTGGCGACAACCTGAAGATCTAGCCTCTGATGAGGATTTCGATCTGGCGGCACTCAATTTCAGTCTTGATGCTTCGGGACAATTATTTCCCAATCAATCGACCGATTTTTTCTCCGGCAGTGGTCAAAACACTGGCGCACATAAACAGAATAATGGCAAACACCCAACCGTAGCAACTGGATTTCACAACAACGAACAAGAAACCCTTACGGATGCCTTTGCGTTTGGCTATGCCCCAGAGCAGCAGGATGCGGATAGCGAAGAATTAGATAGTCCATTTAGAGTCGATGGGCAACCCATCTCCACTGGCGATGCGGCAAGTTCTGATACAGACTTTTTTAATATTTCGCCAGCAGCTCACCGTGCCTTCGCTAGCTTCGATCCCGATCTAGCAGTAGCGGGAAGGGAGCAAATCCAACTAGGGCAGTCGATCGACGAGATCGATGCTATGGATACTGCCGATCGCCCGACACTACTATTTGGGGCGGAAACAACCCCACCACCATCACCACAGCCTCAATTGGAGTTCAAGCGGGCACCAGACGACTTTTCTGTCGATGAGATCTCTGACGCGCTCAATGAGATGAGTGGTGCTTTGCCTCAGGCTTGGCCACCTACAAATCAACAAAGTAGTAAGCCAAATTGGTTGACCGAAACCTATGGTAGTAAGTCTGACAATAATTTACCACAGCAACGTAACTCTTCAGAAGAAAGGCTAGATCGCCGCTACTCGCTCTCCGACGCGCTAGAAATTCCTGATGAGGATAGTCGCGGCTTGGGTGCATTGGCTGCTTTTGAACAGTCTGGATCCGATCGAGCAGATCGAGAAGCAATCTTGAATGCTGACGAAACCCAGTCTGGATTTTTTGACATGCCTGACAATTTACTCGAACAACCAACACCATCCTCATTGCAAATGCCCAAATCTTCGAGCATGTTTGATGACAGTTCAACCTTCATCAGTGGTGTATCAATTTCTGGGATCAAGAGCAAACCTCCAGGCAATAGTAGTATCTATCGTGAAAGTGATTCGACGATGACGAATATCTCCACCGAACAAGGTATGTTCAAACCATTTGAAAATGCTTCATTCCAGAAAAAGCAGTGGCTGATCTCCATGGCGGCTGGATTGGGTGCGGGTGCAGCGATCGCCGGAATTACTTTTGTTGGTAGCATGAATCTCGATCCCAAGATCGCCAAGGATGCTCGCCCACCCTTGCAGCAAACGGGGGGAATAGCGATGATTTTGGCTGGTTTGACTAGCTTTGCCATTACTAGGGTGCTGACGGGGATGTATACCAAGCAGGTAACCCGAAGTGTCCGAGATCTCCAAGCCAATTTTGAGCAGGTGTCCCAGGGTAATATGGGAGCGCGGGCAACTGCTTTTACAGCCGATGAGCTAGGGCAATTGTCTTTATCTTTTAATGATATGTTGCAGTCAGTTATTACTAGCAATTCTGAAGCGCAACGGAAAGCGCGGGAAATGGAGCAAGCCAAAGATGAACTCCAGCGGCAAGTAATTCGCCTGCTAGATGATGTTGAAGGAGCTGCACGGGGCGATCTAACTGTGAAGGCAGAAGTGACTGCTGACGTGCTCGGAGCGGTGGCTGACTCGTTTAATTTGACGATCGATAGTCTGCGGCAGATCGTTCAACAGGTACAGGTAGCTGCGGTACAGGTGAACCAAAGTTCTACGGAGAGTGAAGCGTTTGCGCGGCGGTTGTCTTCGGATGCCCTCAGTCAAGCCGAGGAGCTAGCTGTGACGGTGAATTCTGTCCAAATGATGACGGCATCGATCAAGCGGGTAGCAGAGAGTGCGCGGGAGTCGGAAGAGGTAGCGCGCACTGCTTCGGCGACAGCACTTAGAGGTGGTGAAGCGGTAGAGCGAACGGTAGCGGGTATTCAGGAGATCCGCGAAACAGTAGCCGAAAGTACTCGAAAAGTCAAGCGTCTAGCGGAATCTTCCCAACAGATTTCCCAAATCGTCTCGGTAATCTCCCAAATTGCTTCTCGTACCAACTTACTCGCGCTCAATGCTAGTATCGAGGCGGCTAGAGCTGGAGAGTCTGGCAAAGGATTTGCGATCGTTGCCGATGAAGTCCGACAATTGGCCGATCGAAGTGCCAAAGCACTCAAGGAAATCGAGCAAATCGTACTTCAGATTCAGAGTGAAACTGGTTCGGTAATGGCGGCGATGGAGCAAGGTACACAACAGGTTATTCAAGGTACGAAACTTGCCGAGCAAGCCAAACGATCTCTGGATGACATTATCCAAGTATCCAATCGGATTGATGCTCTAGTTCGATCGATTACCACCGACACCATCGAACAACGAGAAACTTCCAAAGCCGTCACCGAAGTCATGCAAACCGTCGAAATTCAAGCTCAGTCAACATCTCAAGAAGCTCAAAAAGTCTCATCCTCCCTCGAAAATCTCGTAGTCGTCGCCCGAAATCTACTTACCTACGTCGAGAGATTTAAAGTTGATTAGGGGATAGGGGATAGGGGATAGGGGATAGGGGATAGGGAATTAGATTGTTGCCAGTCACCCCCTCACCACCTCATAACATCTCCCCCTCCCCCCCTCTCCCCCTCCCCCCCTCTCCCCCTCTCCCTCTCTCCCTCTCCCTCACTGAGGAACAGTCCACCACGCTAAAGCATATGATTGATCGAGGCGGTTGATGGGTTGACGGAAATAGACGCGGAGTTTGTATTTACCAGGATCTTTAATTTGATGGAAAATATGTTGAACGCTGTCTACGGCACTAATTGACGACCATAAACTCTTGCTGGTATCGTTGTCTTCGGTACGCATGAGATAGAGTTCGAGTCGATTTAGACCTCGATCGCGAAATTCTTCACCAGCATCATATTCATTATTAGCATTGAGATCTTGCAATTCTACCAATCGATCCCAGACTAAAGTTGCTGAAACCCAACTATCTTTGACCAGGGGTCGATCGAAAGCGTATTCTCGATAGGTTGATGATTTGATCCACTCATAATCCCAGCCCCGATCGACTACGGGCGTTGACGAGTTGTGCTGTCCGGTACTAAACTGTTGAAAGGCTCGGAGGGCATGTAGTTGACCTGCACCCAATTGATAGTCTAGGGGAATTTGTCGATCGGTATAAGCTTCTGACTCCAACCAACTGCGATTGTTTTTGGCTAGCATCGTCCGAGTCATTCCCAGTCGTAACCCGTCTCCAGCGTCTTGGATTTTGTCAGCCGAATTGAGTAATACAGCTTTCATCACTTCATGGCGGCGAGCGTCAATCGTCCACAGACGGCGGACTTCATCGGGTAATTCCATCTTGGTACGCAATTGTCGATCGCCAAATTCTTGTAATAGAGCGATCGTTCCAGTGACATGAGGTGCTGCAAAGCTGGTACCGTTGGCGGGAATCGCTTTCCCTGCAAAGTTGTACAGCCTCAGACTAGCACCTGGAGCGACCAAGGAGATCGATCGCCTATTGCCGACATTAACTTCGGTATCTTCGATGATTTTGGCGGTGCCTGTGGGCTTTTCGCTCAAATTACCAAAGTCTAATTTCCGAAAAATCCCTTGACGAATGTTGGAATAGGCAACATTAATCCCATTGTAATTGTCAGTAGGAATAGATATTCCCCCTTTGCCCTGATTGCCAGCTACTACATATGATATATTATGCACCCGTGCCGACCAATCCAGACATTTGGTAAATAGTGCGTTTCCATCTAGTTTGGCATTTGGACGAGGATCTCGTTCTAAGGGTTCGCCAAAACTGAGATTTATCGCCCGAATATCGCCGCTATTTTGCAGCGCGACATGTTGAGCTGTGATACACTCCTCCGCTTGTGGGGCAATTTTCGGGTTACCAATTGCGGCGGCATAAAGCCTAGCATCAGGAGCTACACCTGGGTAAGCTTTGTCTTGACTGACCATCACAGATGCTACCATTGTTGCGTGCTGTTCGATGTTTTGATTCGGTTTGATATCGCCGTTTCGATAAAAAATCTGCTCGACCTTAAATTTAGGACTTTGAGCTACTTTATCCCAGCCAAACTTAATTGGTCGTCCAATTTCTACTTGACCGATCGCAATTTTCTTTCCAGTTAGATTATACGGGAGCCGATGCAGTGTAATTGCATCGATTCCTGGCTCGCCGACCGAATTGCCCACGGGCAATGCCCAGCTTGGAGCAACGATTCCAGCGATCGCGCCCACCACAATGATTCGTCCCCACCGATGACTCATAAACTAGTATTTGTTGTCGATCTCCACTCTATTCTAATCACCATGTCAAATATCCATATTCACCCCATTTCGATCGAGTCGAACGGCTTGCCTTCTACGACAGCAATCGATCGCCTTCTCGCTCTCGATCGGTTATGCTTTGGGGGCTTGTGGTCGGCCGATAGTTATCAACGAGAATTGATGAGCGAAAATAGTCATTTCCTCGCCGTAACCGCTGATTCTAGTTTGAATGCTAATCTGGACGCGATCGTCGGTTTTGGCTGCTTCTGGGCGATTCTAGACGAGGCTCACATCACTTTATTGGGCATTCACCCAGAGTATCAGGGACGCGGATTGGGACAACTGCTATTGTGTGCGTTACTCGATCGGGCTAGGGAGATTGAGATGAAGCGGGCTACACTAGAAGTCCGCGCTTCCAACGATCGCGCTATCCATCTCTACGAAAAACACGGTTTTACAGTCGTCGGTCGTCGCAAAAAATACTATCAAGACAATGATGAAGATGGCGTAATCATGTGGCGAGGTGGCCTACAGGGAGCAGGGGTCAGGGGTCAGGGGTCAGGGATGAGGGGTCAGGGAGCAGAGAGCAGGGGTCAGGGATGAGGTGCTAAATTCCCTATCCCCTATCCCCTATCCCCTATCCCCTATCCCCTATCCCCTATCCCCTATCCCCTATCCCCTATCCCCTATTCCCTATTCCCTATTCCCTTGTAATACCCCAGGACTAGTTTGAATGGGTACGGTAGTTAGGATGTCGAGAGTGGCACAAAATTTTAGATCGACATGACCGTTGAGATTGAGCAAGCGTTGTCCGTGACTGGCGAGGTGAAATAGTTCGAGTAAATTATCTTGCCATTGACGATAGAGGGCGATCGATGCTACGAGTTCATCATTACCAGCTAATTCTACCAACGGGATGCCCAATTTGGTGACGATGAGATCGGCGATCGCTCCCGCACACACGGTATCTTCGAGAGAGTACGTACCTTCCCATCCCGATCCTACCATCCAAACTGTTTCTGGTTGATGGGCGATGACATACTCGGCGATCGCCTGCCGATTAATCATAGCGGCGGCGAGAACGATTTTGGCATCCTGTACCCGCTCTAAAGTTCGAGTACCATTCGTCGTACTCATGAATAACCTCTTGCCCTTCACCGTCTCTGAAGTGCAGTCTAAGGGCGAATTACCGAGATCGCAACCAGCTACCTTTGAGCCACCCCGTTCGCCAGCTCTCAAGCGTAGGGCTGGATCCCATTGTTCGCTCACCGCCATGAGAGTATCCATATCGCTAAATACTTGAACTGCTTCGGCTCCAGCGTTGAGTGCCGCTGTCATTGTCGATGTGGCGCGCAAGACATCAATGGCGATCGCGCAAACAGGTAATTCATTTGCAGGGGTACGTTCGGGGGTATGATAGGTATATAATTTCACAGTTATCGATCGAGTTAAGAATAGTTTGCGGTGGATGAATTTCACGGCACATAATTTAATTTTATGCTATCGAGTGGACTTACTGCGAAAGATAGGGAATAGGGGATAGGGAGATCTATTAGACCTCCTGCGAAAGTAAGAATACAATCTTTCTTAGGATTGTTTTCACCTAAAGTTCCCCCTCTCTTGAAAAGATGCTCTTTGGGCAAAGCCCAAGAACGCACTTTTCCCTACCCCCTATCCCCTATCCCCTAACTCATTATTTGACTCGATAAATCCGATGACCTCTAATTTCTACACCATAAGATTCTAGTCTTCGTGCCCATCCATGTTGATTGCCGATAGTTTTAGTTTCAATAAATAGACCCGCTTTTTCTTCTGCCTTGGTCAGTTTGGCAAATTTAGTATAAAGCGGATAATTTGGACTGACGAAGGTTTCCTTGCGATGCAAAATTGGTAAATTTTCCTGGTGCGAGTAGTCTCGAAACCGGACATCCAAATCTCGTAGATCTACCAACATCGACCATTGCAGGGTCGGATGTCCGACCGTATCAAAGTCTGGATAATAGAGATATGATATACAAGGTTTGTCTGTATGGAATTTGATAATGTTTGCATCTTCAGTACTGCCAATATTTCGACTAGCACAGCCTTCATAAAGTCGAAGTTTTGGATCGAGCGCGGCTAGTGCCGAAACATGTACATATAGAGCCGTTGGTAATAATTTGCCAACTTTACTTTGGTGGCAGGCTTGTTTGATTACGCCTGGTTCGCCGATCTTGAACAGTAGTCGATCGGCGACTTCGCAGGCTTCATCATAGCTGCCAAAAAATGCTTTAATATCTGCCCTTATTGCTGGAGGTAATTTTTGAATACTTCTTCCCTGGCCAAATTTTGCCAAGCCTAAATAAACTTGTAAATCTAGCGATCGCTGATAACCGATCGCATCCCATTCTTTCTCATCCGTTGCCGTCAACACGATTTGAAATGCCCGTCTCACATTGCCAAACTGTGTATTTAGATCTGCTTCTTGTGCTAGTTCTCCCTTAATTGGCAATCGTCCCCGTTGACTGACAAATGCCATTAGTGGTTCGAGTTGAATTTGATAATCTTCAAATCGTTTGCTCTCAATCTGGACGCGGGGAGTACTCATGCGCCCATAAAGTCGGGTGGCGCGAAAAGTTTCCGCCTGAGAATCATCACGAAATACTAAAAAAACTCCCAAGCCGATCGGTAGAGCATCAACATTCAAAACTCGATCGATATACTCCTTCAACTCTGCCTGTTGATAATATTTCTGAAACGTATTTCGCCTAGTTAAAACACCATCCCCATAACCCAACATTCCGCGCAATTCATTGACCAAAATCTGGGCAGAGACAATCAATACTTGCCCCGTCAATTCCCATGCTTGTAATAATGCTCGATCGCGTTCTTCGGTATTCTCAATCACATTAATGATATAGCTCATATTCACTATATCCCTGCGCTCCAACTCCACATCGGGAAAATAATACGGATCCCAACCCACGCATTGATAACCACCTGAGAGCAAACGGCGGACATCGCCGCCAACCCCGCAGCCATAGTCAAAAATAGTCGTTTCGAGCGTAATAATCCCCAACTCAATCCCCAATCTCACGGGGCGAGATAATTCTGTCCGCGTCATGGCGGCTCGATGTCGTTCTACTTCGATGCCGATCGGTAGTTGAACCATAACAACCAAGATTTAGATAGTGAATTAATAACTGGATTTGAGTAGCTATGGTGATTATCTTAACAAATCGATACCAAATAAAGAAAGACTAGTCACATCGAACACTTTGTTCTAAGATAGATGGTAATATAATGCGATTCGCTCAAAGTTGAATCAAAACTCCCCCGATCGACCATCTACTGTCCTAGTCGGACTGGATCCTCTCTCACGGCTCGATCTCAAAGTTGTCAAACACCATTTTCCCACCATCATCTACATAGCTATGTACTTATATCGTTGGCATCGATTTAGACTCTAACAATTCTAACTACCCTATTGGGGGTGTCTACTCGCTGACCTCGATAAAGCTACTCAAATACTCAAATAGTAATATTAATTGTTCGGTCGAACCGAGATTAGTAATCTCCGCAGCATTAGCGAGTAAGCTGCACCCACCTAGCCGTCTACACTTCAAACGCTCGAATCATCTCTACCTATGCAAAATCAAGCAGCTAATCCAGATCTCCAAGACCTCGAAAATATGATGGATTCTAATATTCTTGGGGACACAAATATTAACCACTCAAAAGTATTGATTACCCCCAAAGAACTCAAAGAAAAACTACCCCTATCCCCGCAATTAGAACAACGTATTTTCAACAATCGTCAGGAAATTCAGAACATCTTGAATTTTCAAGATCGCCGCAAATTCATTGTTGTCGGCCCATGTTCTATCCACGATGTTGATGCTGCACTTGAATACGCCCACAAACTGAAGGATTTGGCCGATCGAGTTCAGGACAAATTACTCATCATCATGCGAGTATACTTCGAGAAGCCTCGCACCACAGTGGGCTGGAAAGGCTTAATCAACGACCCAGATATGAATGAGTCATTTGACATCGCCAAGGGCTTGTACGTCGCCAGAAACCTGCTCCTGACAATCACCGAAATTGGTTTACCAACTGCGACAGAAGCTCTCGATCCGATTATCCCACAATACTTGGACGAACTGATTTCTTGGGCGGCGATCGGTGCCAGAACTACCGAATCTCAAACCCACCGCGAAATGGCCAGCGGTTTGTCCATGCCTGTGGGTTTCAAAAATGGCACTGATGGGAGCGTCAAAGTTGCCTTGAATGCCCTCCAATCGGCTCGACAACCCCACAATTTCCTGGGAATCGACAAACATGGACAAGTTAGTGTTTTTCAGACCAGAGGCAACAGTTACGGCCACATTATCCTGCGGGGTGGTGAAAGCAAACCGAACTACGATCCGATTAGCATCCAAAGTGCTGAAGCCGAATTGAAAAAAGCCAATTTACCACAGGGAATCGTGGTTGATTGCAGTCATGGCAATTCTAATAAAGATTATCGGCTCCAACCGATCGTCTTGGAAAGTGTCATCCAACAAATCGTCAACGGCAATAATTCGATCGTCGGGATGATGTTAGAATCCAATCTCAATGAAGGTGGTCAATCCATTACTGAAGATCTGACTCAACTAAAATACGGTGTCTCTGTGACAGATAAATGTATCAATTGGGCAGAAACCGAACGAATTATTTTAGCCGCTTACGATCGATTAAATTAATTAATAATTAATAGTTAATAATTAATAATTGGGTTCTTGGGATGGGGATTTAGTTTGAGCGTAGGTTGGGTTTAAGAATGTAACCGAGAGCCTCTCCGTCAGGAGATAACCCAACATTCCTAAGATTAGGGTATATCAGATCCCTGTCAGATCCCCGACTTCTTGGAGAAGTCGGGGATCTGGCGTAACTGTTAGGTCTTGCTATAGGTATCAAAGCAAGAGTTAAGAGGGGGGCTAGGGGGGATCCCAATACGGTTATGGGTAACAAAACGGACTTTTCAAACAACCTCTGAGCCTAATCATTTTGGATACCTTGTTCATGGACTTGGGGAATAATTTCTTCAGCATCTCCAGCCGAATAAGTCCCTGATTCGGCTAATATGTCGTGACGAGTAAAGGCTTCTGTAGCAGTTGGGGTAAAATTGAAACTATCAGCCGATCGAGATTTGGGCGTTAATTCATACCATCCATACCAATTACGCACAGTCAGCCAGAAGATCGAGAGCACGCCAGCAATACTCAATGTTAGTCCACGATAACCGATCGAGAAACTAGCTATGGGAAGAATTACTCCGACGATCGTACAAATAATCGCCGCTAGAGAGATCCGCCAGTTATTCCGCCCGATGCCCCAAACTAAGGCTAATAAGCCGATCGAAATCCCGATCCAAGCATAAAGTGGATTGGTAATCCGACTAAAATAAGTCAGTGCGAACATACTTGCAAAAAACATCAGCCCACAGATCGATACATCTGTCAACCCCATCGGGATCGAGAAATATAACAGCACCATCCACCCCAGGAAGATGCCTGGTGCGATGAATAATAACAGCGGTAAAGCTCCAGCTTCAGCCGTCACAGGGGGTGAAGCAATCACCCCAAAAGGCTTTTGCACGGAAGCATTGCGATCGAATGCCCAAGTAAATGTCTTTTCTTCGCCTCTAGTACCAACTTTCGTCGGCACGATCCCACCGAGAAAATTAAGCCCAGGGACTTTTGTCGCGATCGTCATCCCAAAGTTGGCTAGAGAGCCATCCTTGGTGCTATAAATCCATTGCGGAGAACCTTGGGCGCGATAACTCACCCGCAGCTTCCCGACTCTTCCAGGTGCCACTAGGAGCGGGAAATTATATTCACCAGGAATAATCGGGGCTAATTTTTTGCTATTTTGCTGCACATCGAAGTTTTCGAGCAGAGAGTAGCCAGTTGGTGGCGCGATCTGAACTACCAATTGGCTGGTTACACCTGCGGTATTGGTGACTTCATAATCGCCCTTAAAGTCGATGAGATAATTTTTGCCATCGCCAGAGTTATCTTGATTGGGGATGATACTAACTTGGAGATTGGAACCACTAACTGATGTCTGTCGAGTGACATCTTTTTTGTCTTGAACCTTGACCAATTTGCCATTGAGCTGGGTGGTATAAACGTAAGGTTCCTGGGTGGTATAGCTGACTTGGGGCGACGCTTGTTGGATCGTTTCTCCAGTGATGGCGGGGGAGTCTTGGGCTAGCCGCGCTCGCTCCCAATTACTCTGACGATTGGCGAGAGTGGAGCAAAAGAGGAAGCCAGCCAGGAGGAGTAGGGAAACTAAGACTGTATGCTGTAATACGCCCAGGAATCGATCGGCACCCATTACTAAATTGCCGATCGCAAAATTTCGATCTGGAGGATGTTGTTGGCGCGAAAAATTGACTAAAGCCATTACCGCAGTTAAGGCGATAGCTATCGCTACAAAAATTGCTACGGCGATCGGTAGTTGACTGGCAATGCGATCGAGATATTGGGGTTGAGTGAGATCTGGTAATCTCGTTTGGGCGATCTGGAAATAAAGTAATTGTGTTGCGATCATCGGTAAATTCCTCTTTAGAGTGAAATTGTTTGGTAACTGCCAAAATTTTTCACTGTTTCGGCGTAGGCTGTCAAATCTGCTAGGGCAGATTTTAATGCTGGACAATTGAGATCCGTTTCGATGTCAATAAAAAATAAATAATCACCAAGGGAACGTTTGCTGGGGCGGGATTCGATTCGACTCAAATTTAATTCTCGATCGCTAAAGAAACCCAAGGCTGTTGCAAGTCCTCCAGAACTATTCGATCGCAAACTAAAGCCAACTGAATTATGATTCCCTACCACAGAAGGCATCAAACTAACCGCCCAAAATTTAGTTTGATTATCAGGATAATCATTAATCGGGTGAGCGACGATCGGCAAATTGTATAAATTGGCTGCTCGAATCGAAGAAATTGCCGCAGTTTTTGGGTCATTTGCGAGGGTAGTTAAAGCGGCGGTAGTCGAATTTTCGGCCACTAGTGCAGCCTGTGGCAGATGCTGTTCCAACCATTCTTGACATTGAGCCAAAGCTTGGGGATGGGAATAAACTCGATCGATTTGACTCAACTCGGTGGCGACAGAAATCAAACCATGATGGATTGGTAAAATTAAGGCTTGTTGAATTTGAAGTCCGCTCAATTGCCACATCGTGTCTAGTGTCATCGCCACACTCCCCTCGATCGAATTTTCGACTGGTACTACAGCTAGCTCCGTCTCTTCATTTGCGACAGCTTGAAGCGTCCGAGCAATATTTTGATATGGCTGAAACCGTACATCCCGATCTGCGCTACCCATCTGAGCATAAGCCATTGCTGCTGCTTCGGCGTAAGTACCTGTAGGGCCTAGATGGGCGATCGTTGTCATGAGGGCAGGGAATTTGGGTGTAGATTTCAATATACCATTAGTGGTCATTCGAGCGATCGTTTTGGCAGTCAGAAGGTGGGGTTTGTTCATCTTTTTCTGGTAAGATATTAGGTAGCGAAAATATTTAGGTAAATATACATAGTTTAGCCAAATATCGTCTTCAAGGCTGCATCTCAAACCCCCATCTCATTAGGTAAAATCGATCCTATCTCTCGTCTCTACACATGCAAATCGTTAAATTTACAGCCAGTCGATCGCTCGATTTAGCTGTCCCAAAACAGAGTGTACCAATTCAACACTATCTGCGTCAGCCACATCGACTAGTTCGCGCCCTTGTCGATCCAGATCGAATCAAACAACTTGGTGATGATGAGTTTTGTCTGGCGATGCGCCCATTAAATTTTTTCAATTTTAGCCTCCAACCAACCGTATATCTGATGGTGTGGGCTGAGGCTGATGGCACAGTCCAAATTGTCTCTACTAAATGCGAAATTCGCGGGGTAGACTATATCGATCGCCGTTTTAGTCTCAACTTGGTTGGTAAATTGTCTCCCATAGATAGAGATGGACAGACTTATCTAGAAGGGCGTGCAGATCTAGAAGTTAAGGTCGATCTTCCCCCACCATTAGGATTTACTCCAGCCGCGATCGTCGAAGCTGCTGGCAATAGTTTGCTCAAAAGCATTCTCCTAACTTTTAAACAACGCCTGATGCACCAATTAATAGCTGATTATTCAATCTGGGCGAGTACGATCTCTACAACTGAGAGTAATAACTTGACCATAAACAGTGGTAGTTTAGGCATCGAGAGCTAGACCGCAAAATTTTTAGCGATTGAGTGCAGTCGCTAAATAGATTAGACTAAATCATCACTATTTATACACTGGTAATTGGAATAATCTATAAGTATACCGATCGGAATTGTACAGTGACTTATTAAATGACGTGATGACAAATCAATGTCGTCAGCTATAAGCTTTTACCAGTAAGACTTACATTATTATTTTAGCATAAACTCATTATCGACTTAGTGACACATTAATTGTCGATGGTGAAGTTTATGCTATGAGTAGTTGCAGATTCTCGTAATTATCCTTTCCACCTTTTGAGCCTTACTGCGTTCGGTGTTGGAGTCCTCGATTCCCAATGACAAAACCTTCCGCTTGCCAGTTTTGGGGCAAGTCCAGCGTAATCGCAACAAACTACGATGATTTTCGATCGTAACTTTCATAGGGGTAAAAATAGGGGTAAATGTGTCATGCTTTAACACCCCTGAACACCCTTTCATTCTCAATAAGAGAACGCAAAAAAGTTTCAACAAAGTCTGATGACAATGCCGAAACCCTTTTCTAATGCTGTTTTTCACCTAGTCGGAATGGTCGGAATCGAACCTCCGACCCCTGCTTCCCGAAAGCAGACGTTTAAATCTCTAGAATCCTTTCGGGTTAACCACTCTGAGCATTCTCAATAAGTGAGCGGGGTAAAAAACGGGGTAAAAGGTGGTTTCGGGGTCGGTCTTACTCTTCTAAATTTCCCTCTCCACTGAGGCGACGGATGATGATATCGATTTTGGCATCAAGCGATTCAAGTCTGGCATTAACCGCTACAAATTCCGCTCTCATCTCCGCTCTTGTCGAGCCAATCTCGTCGTAAATCCGATCTAGTACGCTGGAAAACTCTTGGGGGGATATCTGGGTATATTCCAGCCTGTCTAGTCTGCGACTGACCCCGCGCAATTCGCGGTTAACGCGATCGATGTCATCTGGTTCTCTGGCTTGAGTCATGTTAACCTCGTAATAGTATTAGTTTTGAATTCGATCGCGCTGTTGCAAGCAGTCCTTCGATCGATCTACCCCTCGCCTTCACTGGTGGGGGGTATTTCGATTATATGGTGTCTGTCTACTGTTTGGTGTTATCGGCGGCTTCTGTGCCATTCATCCGCTTAACCAGAGTCTTAATTCGACTAATGGGAGATGAAGCTAAAGGCGTTCCGTCTTGTTTGTGAATCCCTATGTCTGCAAGCACTTTTGATAATTCATCATTACTACCTGAATGTAGCTCGATCGCCTCAGTTACTTTAATCAGTAGATTGGCATCTTCAGAAAACAAGTTATAGAAGCTGCGATTATCTCCATTCACCCATTCCGGCTCGTTTTCTGACTTCTTGGGGGTAGTTTTAGCGGGTTTTGGTTTCTCGATCGATCTAGCCTCTAATTCTTCAAACCTCTCTCTGGTATAAGTTTCTAGTTCGGTGACGGCTTGGGTAATGGGTTCGATCGCGAGTCCTATAGAGGTATTAACTAGGCTCTCAACACCTAATTTATCTATAGAGGTATTAACTAGTCTCTCTATATCATCAACACCTATAGGGTGATTCAATAGGTAAGCATCTATAGAGGTTTTAACTAGGCTCTCAATATCTAATTTATCTATAGATAAACTAACTAGGTTCTCAATATCGGTAGTATCTGCTGATAAAATGCTGGTGTTCGATACATGGGGGCTTTTAGTAGATTCTCCATATATATCTATAGAGTCGAGTTCCAACATTCGATCGACAGCTTTGTTAACCAGATACCCCATCGATAGGCTGTGCCGTCTGGCTAGGTCTGCGAACCTGGTGCGCTTATCCTCATCTATTAGTACTGACAGTATGGGTTTACTATTCTTTGCCATTGGGTGAGTTCTCTATTGAGCTTCTCTATTATATCTCATTAAATACATATATTATCAGCAGATAAGAAATAAATACAGATAATCTCAGTATAATTAGTTATATCTATAGAACATCTGCTGATAAACTATTGATCAATGATACTCTACTGAGATAATATGTATATATGGAAACGGACACCCCACCGCAAACCAGAAAGTTAACCAAAGGGCAACACCCCAAGACAAAGCGACCGCTACCCATTGGAAAGTTTAGCGATCGCCTCATCAAACCCAACACTTAGAAAGGTTCAAAACCATTATGCAACTAATCCAAGCTCGTTTAAACATAACTTTACAACGTGTCCCATTTTGCACGTATCTCGGCTCAACCCCACTTTGACCTATAACCCCTAACAATCCCTCATTATTGGGGGATTGTTCCCCCAATAAAAATCACTAGCCTCAGAGTTCTATTACCATGATGTAACCATCGTCCTCAAATTTTTGCACCAACAGGCGAGTACCGCTTTTGGTTTTGATGATATCGTCAACTTTCAGCTCTCCATCTTTGTCAAACAAAAAACGAGGTACCCAACTGACTCGACCTTTCGGATTACTGCTTCTCATTTAATTCCTTCAACTGTTTAATTGTAGTTTCTAATCCTAGACTGGTAGATTTCAGTTCGGTGGCTTGGTGTAACACCCCTATCGCAGACTGAAATACACCGGACAATGTTTTGTATTCTGAGGCGGTGTCCCTCTCCATTGGGGTTAGATATTCACCTTCTGCGATGGTAGATCGTAGGATGTTGTCAGCTCGGATTTTGGCGGCTTTCGCCAGTGACATCGAACCGGATAGGATTTCGGTGGCAAAGGCTTCTACATCGCAGACGAGCTGCTGTATCTTGTCCTGATATCCTTTTACATCGGCTTCGATTAGGGCGGCTTGTATCCTCTGTTGGTGTGTGTTATCCCAATCTGCTACACGCTCATCCCAATTGTACTCTTTTACCCATTTTTGATAGTTTGGTGATGGTTTTGAGGTACCGACCCTTCCCGACCCTCTACTATTATTTGAGTTCGTCTCATCTAAATAAAGGTTATAGGATGAGGTCAGGGTGCGCCCTAAGCCTTGGTTTCTATGAAGTAGGTATGCTTGGTAGGCTTTTGGTGGCTCAAGCTCGTAGGGGTCTTGGAGTGACATCATAGGTTAGTCTGTTGTAGTTAATGATAGGTTGGGGCGGTGGCGATCGAACCCCCACCAGCTCTCGGTAGTAACTCGATCGCCAATTTGTTATTTGTTACGCTTATTTCCGGTGTCACTGACAAGGCTATTCACAAGGGTGTCTCACTTAACTATGTTTAATTTGATTCGATCGAACCAGTGGAGGGGGATTGGGTTAGTAGTAGTTCGATCGAACCCAATCCCATGCTCTCGTTTATTTATTTTTGAGTATTTCTATCCACAGACATTGTTCTGGGTTCCACTCTGATTTGTCCTCAATTCGATTAATTGTCAAACCAAGTTTTAAACATTCTTCCTGAAGGATTCCATATTCATGTTCGTCTACCGAATATGGTTCGGTGGTTATAGCGAAGGGTTTTCCATCCTTAAACCAGAAGCGAGTATGATCGCCGATACCACCAGGAAACTCAGCATACATACAATCTGCATCAGTTGTTAATTTTCTTGAACTCAAACCCTGTAGGTTAAACGTCCGCTTAGTTACTTGGCACTGGTTGTCTTTTCCGAATGCTGTCTCACCATCAAACCATTTCTTCACGTCAATTTTCATTTTCATTCTCTCAATTATTTAGTAGTTGAAATTCGGTGTTCACACTTCATCTACATTGGGATACTCATCATCGTCGAACCGCTCTAGTAGATTCGATTGAATGTTAAAAGGCTTCCGATCGTCAGTGAAAACCTTGACCCAATCCTCGTCCCCATAACCCACGGTCAGGATTGTGTCAGGCTCAATACCCCATTCCTGGTAAGACCCGATGAACCGAACCCGTGCCCCTTCGACCCAACCAACAGTGGGGAGAGGGGGTATTACTCGCACAACTGCTGACGTATGAATTTTTACTCCTCCACAACATAAGATGTCTCCATTTATGCTATCAACGATGAGCTGTTTACCGCTCTTGCCTACTACTATTGCTCCAACCTCGATTGCTGTCATACTTGTACCTCTAAGCGATTACGTTTAAAAAACTGTTTTTTACTGCTTGAACCCCTGTTTTAGGGGTATGGTGTTTTTTGATGGGGACAGTGGGGACAGTGGGGACAGGAGTACAAAAGCCATACTAGGGAAGGCTTTTACTGTCCCCATTACTGCCCCATTGACTTTTTTTCGATGGGGACAGTGGGGACAGCATCAAAAATCGGTCAGGATGTCAGGATCTAAGTCATTCACGGATGCGGGTTCCTGCAAGTCGTATTCTTCAATGCTGTCCCCACTGTCCCCATTAGCTTTTTCTTGTTTGGGGACAGTATCCGCGCCCTCAAACCCATTGCTAGACTCTTTTTCAACCACTGTCCCCATTGTCCCCACTGTCCCCATGTCTTTTTCACTGCTCGAAAAAGAGGGGTTTAGAAAAACAAAGAATCGTGATAACTTACCTTTAAACCGCCGCTGGTGAGTCGGACGGTCATCGCCCAACGGCGCAGCCAACCATCCGCGCTTCTGCAACTCAGCTATTAACAGAGCCTTGTTCACGCCCTGGCAGACTTCAGAGTTGAATACCGGAATAGGTACCCAAACCTCTGTTGCCGCGTCTCCCTCGTCGGATTTGACATATCCCAACAGGTTACGAACCTTCTGGTTGACATTTCGGTCTTTGAGATCGTAAACTCTGTCGGAATGTAGATTAGAAACAATAAGGTGACGGATTCGATCGCAAGCTTTCTTGACTTCAATCGAGCCATCACCGCCGCGAGAATCGATCCAATCGTCAAAGACAGTTTTCACGGCCCAACTACAATCAGGTGGGGTGATGTCGGGTAGGATGCCATAATCTAGAGCCATTTCCATCGCCACTTGAACTAGAGCGAACCGATCGGCAATTCGCCCGATCGCATGACTACTGATGTCAGCAGTCAATTTATTTGCCGCTTCCCGAATTCGAGATTTTAGATTGCTAGCGAAATCAGGATTCCCTCGATCGACTACTAACCGAGTCAGCCAAGCATCGATCGCAGACCCTCGATATTTCTCACAAGCTGACTCTAAATCCTTGGCGAAATCTTTCGATGAGTCAGCATTGTGGATATTTTCAAACACCCCAAGAGGTGACGGTATTCTCATCGCGCCTTTCACTGGTTCTACCATTGGGACGGCTGGAATGGACGGCATCCGCACCTCTTGACCGCCCTTAATTGCGACCCCCGACTGTGCCATATAGTCGTCCAGACTAATCTCGCCAGTCGAGAGAAATAATAGATTCCATTGTTTCGCCGTGCGAGTGCCCAAATCCTTGTTCATACGGGTCTTACCTTGTCCATTACCCAACATATAGATAGCGTCGCCTACCGCCTTCTCTGCTTGCCCTAGTTCGTCTTGGCAAAGTAACGCGCCGTTGCTCCCAGTGGCGATCGATTCCAGACCATTGGCGGTGGTGCGCCAAGTCGAGAACTTCTTAACCCCATTTACCGAACATGCTACTAACAGCAGTACGGTTTTACCCTCAGATGTCTGACCAACAAAATGGAAACCACCAGACCCCATATCGGCGAACTCCAGTAGGGTAGCTGCGAACGCCGATGCCACTGCGAACAGCAGTCGCGAGTTACCTTTACACTTAGATCCGATCTCAGTCTGCCAACCAGCTAAATCACCTTTTATTTCAGTCGGTACGTCTGGTGACGGTTCGACATTTCGGAATCGGAGATTATCAGTACCGTAGGATTTATGAGGGGTTAGATAGTTGCCCTGATGCCATCCCGTTGAATCGGCTAGGGTAATCGTCTCGACATCCTCAGCCCCTAGTGTGTTGAGATACTGGACAAAATTCGATTTTTGCTTCAGCTTTAGATGGTACCCAGCGTCAACAAGCTGACTCACGGCGGCGGCTGTTTCGTGAACTATCGCCTTTCTCAGGAATAATCGGCGGGCTAGATAGCCTCTCACAGTTTGGAATTCTAGCCATAATGCAGACCCACACCCATCAGTGTTGGTAACGTAGCTGATGATTTCCAGATGATTCCCAATCCGTTCGCGCTTCCTCTTCATTGGTGCAGATTCATCGTCGTAGCCATCGGCGGTGTCATCTTTGACCAAGGAAACCATCCACAGCCCACCCGCTGGTGAGGACTCGAAATAAGGACATCGCCGCTTGTCCTCTTCTGTGGCGGGGGAATTCTTGCCATTCCAAGCGGCTAAAATGTTGTTAACGCCCTCAGTCTGACAGGACGGCGAGGGGTTGTCAGACTGAGCAGAATCCCAAATACTATCTGCCTCAATGTCGTCAAGCGACGGTGAGCAACCCGAACAGAAGCGATCGAACAAATTACGGGCATCTCCCATATATTGCTGTCCGGTCGAGTTTAAGTAATCAGCCGTCCCAATCAAATCACGCGCTAGTGTTGCCCCTGCGTCATTCCGACCGCCTTCAGATACCCCACCCAACAACTCTCGGTTTGACTTCGCTAGACAATTCTCTAGTGGGATGGCGATATTAGATGAGGTAGCAGATTTCGGTGTTGGCGGCTTCCGATCCTGCTTCTGCTTCTGCTTAGTCTCCTTGACCACTACCGGAGTCGGAGGGATTAACGAGCGCAGTTCATCGTAGGAATATCGGGTTCCAGATTTGCTGACGATCGAGGCTAATTCGCCCGTCTTCTGATGTTTGAAGCCAGCGAGTCGCATTACTCGCGACGGGTTTTTAATCGTTTTATCACCCTTGGAATAATTGAGTAAATCGGTTTGAAGTGTGCGCCAAATTTCAACGTCGATCGGTTCATCAAACACCCAATAACTATGTATCGACTTGCCGCCCGTATCTACTTGGAATGTTGGCTCTGGTAAGCTGAGGGACTGCCAAAGGAATAATTGATCTTCCTTGGGTAGATCGTCGTGTTCGTAAAACACTGCCTTTCCTTCTGTGACATCGGCATCCTTATCCCCGCCGCCATTCACTACTAGATAAATGTTGAACCCGTTGTTGTTGAGGTTGACTAGTTTGGATGGGATGACGGGGCATTTAGCGGACAACTTGAGCGGATTATTTTCGGAGATAGCTCGGTAATAGACCGTATCCGTCCTTGTATCCCAGTAGTTGACATTGTTCTGTGGTTTCGGTCTGTAGATGCTCTGTAGGTGCTGTCATTGTGATAAAATTAGGATACATTTTTAATTGATTTCACGGGGGCTGAAACGCAGGTATAGAGGCGTTTCAGCCCTTCTGATTTACTCGAAGAGAGTAAATTGTTTGCCCTCCCCTTTTGGTTTTAAAAATGTTAAATTTGTCAAACGAGGATCTGCTTTTGACAACCATTTCAGCCAGCGATCGCACTCAGCACAGCGCAAAGCGGCGGCGTGGTATTGATTCCCACTAGCGACTACTACAGCCGGAATATTTGGATGGTCGGGACAGCGCGGATCGGTTTTCATGTTGTGGGTGTGTAATTGTCAGAACTGGGCAGGCTGGAGAGGTATCGATCGATAGCGATCTGATGCTGAGGGGTTCCCGCGTTAACCATCCAGTCTCTAAATAAATCCCTATTCCACTGGATCCGAGTACTGTCTGGCATGACGAGGTAGTGAATATTGCGAATCAACTTGCCAGTACTCCGAAGATTCTTTAAGTAGTCTTGTGAGATTCCCTCGCTAACGCAAAGTTGTCCTGTGCTGACCATTTGCCATCGGGTAGGAGGGCGGGCGATTGTGTGAGGCATAGAAATTTAAGATTTGGGGTAGACAGCACTGAGTAAGGGGAGTTCAGCGGTGTTGTTATAAACATAAGCCGATCGCCCCGATTAAATACTCTCCTGGGGATGACAGATTATTTTCTACCGATAAATCTGTGACAAGTTGATGGGGTTGGGTCTTAAATCATTCAAGTGCTTGTTCCATGCCTTGTACCTCTTCTTGCATTCATCCCGATCGCAACGCCAAGAATACACCCCTGTGCGTGGTAACTTTTCAAACCTGTATCTGTAACAAAATTGGCACTGACAGAATACAAATCGCTCTTCTGTCCCGTCGCTTTGCCTTTTAATATTTTTTTGATTAATCTTTTCACGGTGCTTGTCTGGTAATGCTGCAAAATATTCGGGACATTCTTTCGTTAACCGATGAGTTAACTTCTTATCGAAATCAAGAAGATCATGAAAATCAGTAGAAACTATACGCAATCTTCGTATAGTTTCTATAACACGATAAGCATATGAATTCACTTCAGGTTGATGAAATGTCAACTCTGATTCGAGTTTTCTTATTTTTTCCGTGAGTTCTTTAACCTGATATAAAAACTCCATATTTTTGTTCTTATTTTCGTCTCTATTCATCAGAGATTCTATTCTTTTAATCTCTGATTTGTGAGTAAGTTTTATTCTTTCCTTCTCTGCTAAACTTGGCGCGATAGAGTTGATGGTGTAGTCGTGGTTAATATTATTTAACATCCCCAAAGGCAAAGGCTGCATCATTTGTAGATACTTTATTGTCAAATCGAGGTAAAGATAATCCTCCCAAGCTACCCCCTCGCTATTAAGAAAAGTCTTGAGAATCTTATCTGCTTCCTGTGGGGAATTAATTCTTTCTTCAAGCTCTGTCTTAATCTTCGCAATTGTCATATTGCTCTTGCCTATGAGGATTTCAGTAGAATCAAAGTCTATCGATGTTTGGGGAAACCTGTACTTTTGTAGTGAAAAGAAAATATATAGTAATTCAGACTCTTGATTATTCAAATCTCTCTTGATGATCTTCATAATGTCTGACCATAAAACATCTAGCTCTATACAGAGAGGGATTTTGTTAATAGCTTCTATTGTCTTAGGGGTCATTTTATAGGCTCCAAAGAATCTTCTAAGTAAAAATATATCTAGCTTCGGAGCGTTAACAAACTCATAAAATATCAATGAATTGGGAAGAGAATGCTTACCAATCTGAATAATTTTTAAGGTTGATGGAAGCGGTGTATCCTGTATCAAATCTGCCATACAATTAAGTTATTGATAATTATTTTCTGACCCACAGTTAACCGTCTAAATTAACTGTGGGTATTTTACTATTCAATCTCTACGAATACGCTTCTAGTCTCGATCGCGTCAGAGTAGAATTTGTGCATCGTATGGGGGTCATGACCAGCCGCCGCCGCTACTTCGATATAGTTCTCGCCATTGAGTAAAGCGTTTCTAACCGAAGTCTTACGGGTGGTGTACGGCTTGCGATAATCGACCCCAACTTCCCCCAGTACGATCCGCCATAACCGCCGGAAATTTCCGTTATCGACTGGTAGACCTTCGCGGCTGGTGAAGATTAAGTCGTCAGGTTTCGGATTAACCTTCTGATACCGACTCGACAACATTTTGGCGATCGATGAATTGAGATGAACCACCCGCCCCCGCTTAGTCTTGTTACTGGCAAACCAGACGGTACTAAAATCACTGCCGATATCTCTCCAAACCAGGTCGCGTACCTCTTGCGGTCTACATCCCATCGTCAGTCGAAAGATAACGTAGTCTAGGTAATTGGAGTAATGGGGGCTATTGCGGAAACCATCGATGATTCTCCGAACTTCATCTTTACTAAATGCGGGGTTGGGCTGAGAGGGGACAGACTTGAACCGATCTTCCACACCATTCCACGGATTGAGGGCGGGAAGCTGAAATCGTTGCTTACCCCACTCCCACGCGCTCTCTAGAAGCCATATTCGTTGTTTGGCTGTATCTGGCTTCAACGTGTCTCGACACACCAGGGCGAACGCTTCAGTGTGGAATCGATCGACATCAGCCGCCCTAACTTTCAAATGCTTCTCTAGCATCTTGCCTAGATACTTGTAGCGGGTATCGATCGATTCCTTACTCAGTCCCTCGTGCTTCTGTTGATGTTCGGTGAACGCTTTGAATAGGTCTACAACACTGATTCCGGTAATCTCTTGGCGTTTCTTTTGGGGCTGATATTTAACCAGCGTGGGGTCGTAGTAGCCATACCTAACATCATTTTCGATATCAGCCTTTAATGACTGAGCCTTCCCGCGTCCGGTGTTGGAATCTTCAATACCCAGAGACAAAACTTTCCGCTTACCAGTATTGGGGCAAGTCCAGCGCAACCGCAACAAACTGCGATGATTCTCGATAGTAACTTTCATGGGGGTAAAAATGGGGGTAAATGTGTCATGCCTTAACACCCCTAAACACCCTTTCATTCTCAATAAGAGAACGCAAAAAAGTTTCAACAAAGTCTAATGACAATGCCGAAACCCTTTGTTAGTGCTGTTTTTACCCTAGTCTTAAATGGTCGGAATGGTCGGAATCGAACCGACGACCCCTGCTTCCCGAAAGCAGTGCGCTACCAAGCTGCGCTACATCCCGCGATCTGAATATACTCCCCCATTTTATCATCAAAAAGTGATAGTTAGATCGTTATGGGCATGTGATAATTGGTTGTTCGCAATTATCAATTTTTCTTAGGATCTAACTGGAGTATCGTCATGAATCCATTAATCGGAATGCTCGCTAGTCAACTAGGTGGCCCAGTAATTCAACAAATTAGCCAAAAAATTGGTTCGGATGAAGGTACTACTCAATCTGCGGTAGGGATGGCTTTACCCATGCTGATGTCTGCAATGGGCAACCATGCGACTACCGATGAAGGTGCTGGAGCTATCCATCAAGCCACTCAAGAGCAGGATGATTCGATTTTGGATAATCTGATGGAATTTGTTGGGAATGCAGGTGGTGGGGGCGTTGGTGGTGCTCTCTTGGGTCAGGTTTTGGGTGGTGGAAATCAAAATGCGATCGCTGATACCATTAGTGAAAAGACTGGAATGGATAGTGGTGCTGCAAATCAATTGCTGGGAATCTTGATGCCGATCGTCATGAGTGTAGTCAGCAAAGTCGGCGGTGGGCAAGATGCGAATGGGATTGCTCAGTTGTTGGGAGCTTTTGGGGGTAATAATGACCTGCTGGGGATGGCTGCCAAGATGATGGGTAATGGCGGTGACGATAATAATCCGATGGGAGATCTGGGGAATATTATCGGTAAGTTATTCTAATTTCCAGCTAGTGTGGGTAAGTAGATCCGAGAAAAATAAAAATTATGCTCTCTACTCCCACTTCCGGTAAGATTAACTACTGTTTGGGGTTGTAGCTCAGTAGGATAGAGCGATCGCCTCCTAAGCGATAGGCCGTGGGTTCGATCCCCGCCAGTCCCATTATTAGTTGTTGTATATCTTCAAAAACTATGCTAACTTGACCCTAGCATCTATCGGGGTGTATTTCGGCTCATTTGCTTACGGTAGTGAACCCTTTGCTCCTCGAATTATCCCCAAGCTCATCGCAGCATGGCACACAATCATACTTTCTCTCGATCGCCTGAATACCCCCGTCGCTCTCGCTCTCGCTCTCGTCGTCGATCGCAGTGGTGGAAAATCCTAGTCGTCATCTCACCCCTACTATTACCATTCGCCTGGTTTGGCTATCGGGAGCTAGAGAATACCTGGATCGAACCTCAAGCAATTTTTGTCTTGGGGGGAGAAACTGGACGCGAAAAGTTTGCGGCTCAATTTGCCCGCGAACATCCCGCTCTTCCGGTGTGGATTTCCGGTGGAGCACCCAAAGGTTATACCAATAGAGTTTTTGCTAAAGCTGGTGTGAATAAACAGCAGCTAAACTTAGACTACCAAGCGATCGACACCCTCACCAATTTTACAACATTGGTCGATCGGTTTGAATCAGAAGGGGTCGATTGTGTATATCTTGTTACATCTGACGATCACATGCAACGAGCCAGAGTAATTGGCGAGATCGTGTTCGGCAGTCGAGGCATCAAGGTAAAACCTGTGAGTTTTGCCAGCCGGAGGTCACCCGAACCGACTTCCAAAGCGATCCGTGATGGGCTGCGATCGCTATTATGGTTAGCTACAGGAGTCACATTTTAGCGGCGGAGCTTGTCAGCAGTGCGTAAAATTTGACCTGCTAAAATAGCTGCGCCAAAACCATTGTCGATATTCACGACCCCAATCCCAGCAGCACAAGAATTGAGCATTGTCAATAGAGGAGCGATGCCGCCAAAACTGGCTCCGTAGCCGATACTCGTAGGCACCGCAATTACTGGACAATCAGCTAACCCTGCAACCACACTGGGTAACGCCCCTTCCATTCCCGCCACGACGATCAGGACATCAGCATTGTCGATCGAATGACGATGGCTCAGAAGTCGTTGAATCCCCGCCACGCCGACATCCCACAATTTTTCGACTTCAAAGCCGCACAACATGGCCGTACATGCTGCTTCTTCAGCTACGGGCAAATCGGCAGTACCAGCGGTGAGAATCGTAATCTTCCCTTGGTGAATTGGCGTAGGTTTCTCAGGTGTTAGAGCGCAAATTTGGGCCATTTGGTAATAGATTAGGTCGGGGATCTGCTGATGCAGTTGTTGATAAACTGTGGGAGTAATCCGCGTCGCCATTACGACTGATTGCTTTTGGCGCATGACTTGGATAATTTTGACGATCTGTTCGGGGGTTTTGCCTTGTCCCCAGATTACTTCGGGAAATCCGGTGCGGAGTTGACGCTGGGTATCGATTTTGGCGAAATCTTCGATCGGTTCGTATGTTAGAGTTTTGAGCTGAGATAAGGCTGAATCGAGATCGATCGATCCATCAGCTACAGCGGTTAGTAGAGTTTTGAGTGTGTCTGACATGACTAAGAATAAGGATTGGGAAGTCGTAAGCCATCTGTAGGGGCGGGTGTCTTGTCGTTTTTTTATGCGGGGGGAACCCACTCGCCGTAAAAACGCCGCTTTATGCTATCCCTGCGTTCGTGCAAGAAATTTTGTTCAAAACCCGCCCTCCTCACTAGAAATTAGCAAAGGATTTGGATTTGGGTGTCCACAAAAAAGTCCGCAGGTGCGGACTTATGATAAGTGAATCAATTAGCAGTTATTTAGCGTCTGGCTAATTTCTTGGTAATTTTCCGCAAGCGGATGGATAGAGGGGTTACTTCTACTAGTTCGTCGCCGCTGATGTATTCTAGAGCGCGTTCTAGGGTCATATCGATCGGTGTTTTGAGCTGTACCAATTCTTCCCCACCAGACGCACGGTGGTTGGTTAATTGTTTGCTCTTACAGATGTTGAGTTCTAGATCTTGGGGGCGATTATTTTCACCAACGATCATCCCTTTATAAACCTTGGTTCCAGGTTTGATAAAGAATGTACCACGATCTTCTGCACCCATGAGCGCGTAGTCAGTTGCGGTACCTTCTTCAAAGGAAATCAAGACACCATTCCGACGAGCGGAGATATCGCCACAATTTGGGCGATATTCGAGGAAACTATGATTCATAATCCCCGCACCGCGAGTCATCCGCATAAATTCACCACGGAAGCCAATCAAACCACGCGCGGGAACGACGAATTCGATGTTGGAACGACCATTCATCCCTACTACCATATCCTGCATCTCACCCTTCCGTTGACCGAGACGTTCGATACAGCTACCAACAGATTCTTCGGGGACATCTAGAGCGAGTAACTCAAATGGTTCGCACTTTTGACCGCCGATTTCGCGGTAGATTACTTGAGGCTGGGAAACTTGGAATTCAAATCCTTCGCGGCGCATATTCTCAATCAGAATACCGAGGTGAAGTTCTCCACGCCCAGCTACTGCAAATTTATCGGCTTCGTCGGTTTCATCGACACGGAGCGCGACGTTGGTTTCCAATTCGCGGAATAGTCGGTCGCGAACTTGGCGCGATGTGACCATTTTACCTTCGGTACCAGCAAAAGGCGAATCATTCACGCAGAAAGTCATCTGCAATGTCGGTTCGTCTACTTTGATCATTGGTAGAGCCATTGGCTCATTAGGACAGGTAATGGTTTCGCCGATGTTTGCATCTGCAAATCCAGTTACTGCAACGATGTTACCTGCTGTTGCGCTGGCAATCTCGATCCGTTTCAAGCCATCGAAGCCGAGGAGCTTGGTAATGCGTCCTTTGGAAACTGTGCCATCTTCTTTCATCAGCGCGGCTTGCTGACCCATGTTAATGGTACCGTTGTGGATCTTACCAATGACAATCCGACCTAAATAGTCAGAATAATCTAGGGTAGTAACTTGCAGTTGTAATGGCTTGTCTGAGTCACCAATTGGAGGTGGAACATGGCGTAAAATCGCCTCAAACATTGGCACCATGTCTGTACCTTTGGTTTCCATATCATTCTGAGCATAGCCAGAGATACCGGATGCAAAGAGGTGAGGGAAATCGCACTGGTCGTCATCTGCACCGAGTTCGAGGAATAAGTCTAATACTTTATCGACAGCTTTGTGAGGTTCGGCTTGGTCGCGATCGATCTTATTGACCACAACAATCGGGCGCAAACCCTTTTCTAGAGCTTTTTTCAGCACGAAGCGCGTCTGAGGCATCGGCCCTTCATTGGCATCGACAATCAGGATACAACCATCAACCATGCCCAATACGCGCTCAACTTCGCCACCGAAGTCCGCGTGTCCGGGGGTATCGATAATATTAATTAAGGTGTCTTTATATTTAACAGCAGTATTTTTGGATAGAATCGTAATACCGCGTTCGCGCTCGATATCGTTCGAGTCCATCACACAGATAGGCACGTCCTCCCCTTCGCGGAAAACACCGGATTGTTTCAAGAGGGCATCAACAAGGGTAGTTTTACCGTGGTCTACGTGCGCGATGATGGCTACGTTACGAATGGGAATGCTCATAAAATGTGGAGATAGAACTCTATTACGGTCTAAAGCGACGACAGATCGGTATTTACAAGTTTTTTGTAAATATCTATTAATAATTGTAGCTGGTTGCGGATCTAGTTGCTAGCTGTTTGGAAAACCAACGGCGATCTGCGGTTAAGATGTCGCGGTTATCAGGATCTCACCGCCTCTAGAAGGGCAGGGTTTTCTGGCGTTTCCGATAAATTACCCCACCTTTTTTCAAAGATGGGGTAATATGGGGGCGATCGGTCAAATTAACTAGATTAAAGACTAGTTAAATAAATTACCAGAAATGTCATTCAAGAAGGGGACATTCGCCAATAATAAGTAGCCAAAGGCAGCTCCACCAATACCACCGATGAGGAAACCGGAGTTGAATTCACTCCAGCCTTTTTGGTTGCTCAGATCCGCTGGCGGCACAGGTACACTGACACTCGCCAATGGCGGTGCGGGGTTGACGCTAGCATACAGAGATAGGCACAGAGTCAAGATCGTGACCAATCCAACTGTTGCTAATAATCCAGATAGATGAGAACGATCGGAATCCCGCAGTGGGCCGAGGAGAGTGAAGGGGCCGAGTAAGAGATAGCCATGAGCCATGCCTACTTCCAAACCACGACGTTGGGCGGATAAACCAGCTCGATAAGCAGGTAAGTTCCCAATAAAAGCTTTGATAATACCTGAAGAATTGACTGGAGTAGCTAAATTGCTAACTTCAGGCTGATTGCTACTAATAGCTCCAGTGGTATTTGGCATAGATAATAAACCTCTCAAATGATTAAGGAATAGTGCATTGAGGCTTTGAGAGTAGAAGTTTTGATTCTAATTTTTCGGCCCCAATACTCTAGATAAAACATTACAATGGGTGGAATAACAAGTCTGGGAAAAAGCGGTTGAATTCAATCAAGATACCCGCAGTGAATGTCATCCAAACTGCTGCCAAAACTGGAGCAGTCGATAAGAATCTGACGAAGTGTGACATGGACTATCTCCAAGATGTAGATCGAGCGGTTGTATGAAAAATCATCGAGATTCGGTCTGTAAAGTAGTGAATATATCTGAATATATTCCTACTTTGCAGATGAATTTATCGAGGAGAAACTGTGATCTCATTATCTTTGGCAACTAATTTACCAGAGGTAAATTCACCAAGGGCCGCCGCAGGCCAAGCGAATCCGCCTAACATACAGCTAATTGCTAATGATAAATCGATAATAATTTCTTTTTCTTCGGGGTTGGTGCCTTTTTTAATGGCAATGATGTAGGCGCGACCAACCCAACCAATCCAACCAGCAATGTAGAGAAATAGAACGCCAGGAATCAAGAAGTCACCCGCTCGATCGAGTCTTCCGTCTACGATCAAGTGTGGTAGTCCTTCTGGGCCGCATAGTGCTTGAGAGTAACGGGCAAAACGTTTTTTGCCGGATTCGGGATCGTCGGTGGTGTTTCGTGCCGAGGCAGCTCGTTGTTGGAAGGCTGGGGATTCGCTACATACAACGAGTCCAGCTACTTCTGAAGCGGATGCAGGGGGAGTGAAGTTGAACCAGAGACAGATGGCAAAGACAAGAGCCAACAGTTTTTGCATTGTGATTGTTTCCTTTTGTAACCAAACAAAAAGTTTTATTTGCAAAACGCGCGATCGTGTTGTCGATCTGCTTTAACAAAAAAACCTATAATAGTTTCCTTAGAATCTTAGTAATATTCGGCGACTTGTCGCGGACGATTACTAAGTTGATAGAGGTTGGCGATACTTAATCGATCGAGTCGTCAGCTTTGTCTTATGGACGGCTACGCAGATTCGATCGGTCAGATCGTTTACCACTATTTTCATATTCAAAATTACCAGCTAATGACAACAATTTTATCAATTGAAACAAGTTGTGACGAAACGGCGGTAGCAATTGTTAACAATCGTCAAGTTTACAGTAGTATTATCTATTCTCAGATTCCTATTCATGCTCAGTACGGGGGAGTGGTACCAGAGGTGGCTTCACGGCAACATTTAGTCACGATTACTGACTCGATCGCCGTGGCCTTAGAATCCGCTAATCTAGACTGGGGGCAGATTGACGGCATTGCGGCGACTGTCGCGCCAGGGCTGGTTGGTGCTCTGATGATTGGGATGACAGCCGCCAAAACTCTGGCAATTCTCCACGCCAAACCCTTTCTGGGCGTTCATCATCTAGAGGGGCATATTTACGCTTCTTATCTGAGTTCGCCAGAATTGCAGCCGCCTTTCTTGTGCTTGCTGGTATCTGGCGGACATACGAGTCTGATTCATGTCCAAGATTGTGGGGTATATGTGGAACTGGGAGCTACTCGCGATGATGCGGCGGGAGAGGCTTTTGATAAGGTGGCCAGGTTGTTGAATCTGGGCTATCCAGGTGGCCCTGCGATCGACAGGTTGGCGCGTCAGGGCAATCCCAACCTTTATCCACTTCCAGAGGGGAATATCGGGCTTCCTGGCGGGGGCTTTCATCCCTATGATTCGAGTTTTAGTGGGGTCAAAACTGCGGTATTGCGGTTGGTGCAGAAGTTGCAGGGGGAGGGAGGGGAGTTGCCTGTGGCGGATATTGCGGCGAGTTTCCAGCAGAGTGTCTCTAAATCTTTGACGAAAAGAGCGATCGCTGCTGCTGTAGACTATGGATTGGAGACGATCGTCATTGGTGGTGGTGTCGCAGCAAATAGCGGACTGCGCTCGCATTTACAAACGGCGGCAACTAAACGGGGGATTCAGGTGTTGTTTCCACCGTTGGAATTCTGTACCGATAATGCGGCGATGATTGGCTGTGCGGCGGCGGAGCATCTCGATCGAGGGCATATTTCGCCCCTTAATTTGGGTGTGCAATCTCGGTTATCGATCGTTGATGTGATGAGCCTGTATGGTGAGGGGTCAGGGATGAGGGGTCAGGGGTGAGGGATTTTGGATTTTGCGGATGAAATCACGCGGTAGGCGAGCGAAGCGTTGGCGTTAGCCTGCCGGAGGCACGACGTGTCGCTAGACGGTTCCCGACCCATGTAGTTTCACCAAGGAGGATTGAAATTCACCTTGCTTATATCTCTGGTGAGGAGGGCTTTGTTTGAATTAGTCTCTGGTGGAATCGTTATTGATTTCATAAAGCGGCGTTTTTACGGCGAGTGGGTTCCCCCCGCATAAAGAAACGACAAGACACCCGCCCCTACAGACCCCTGACCCCCGACCCCCGACCCCCGAACCCTGACCCCCGACCCCTGACCCCTGACCCCTGTAAACTTTTGTTGATTTTCGTAAAAAATTACACTAAATTATTAGGAATAGGGGTAAGGTTTCACATTTCGGCTTCTAACTCTACTATATTTTAGATATTTACTATGCCATTTACCATTGACTCAGCTCGGAATATTTTCCCAGGTACCCTAAGTGCTGATGCAGTCCCAGCAACGATCGCCCGCTTCGCCCAGCTCAGTGCTGAAGATCAGTTAGCTTGGATCTGGTTCGCTTATTTACAAATGGGCAAAACTATTACGATCGCCGCTCCTGGTGCTGCGAGTATGCAACTAGCCGAAAATACCCTCAATCAAATGAAAGCCATGTCTTTTGGCGATCAATCTCAAGTGATGTGCGACATCGCCAACCGTGCGGACACGCCGCTCTCGCGGATTTATGGGAGTTGGACGGCAAATGTTAAACTAGGATTTTGGTACCGATTGGGCGAATTGATGGAAGAAGGTACTGTTGCCCCTATTCCTACTGGTTACCAACTTTCGGCAAATGCCACCGCAGTTCTAACAGCGGTTGAAGGTTTGGATGCAGGTCAACAAATTACTGTCCTCCGCAACTGTGTGGTCGGTATGGGCTATGGTGGTGAGCAACCTGGTAGTGCAAATAATGTTGGCGAACCTGTCATCGTTCCCAAAGAAATCTCCGAGCGGGCAAAAGTCGCGATCGAAGGTGTTGACAATGCTACCGTCATCAGCTACATGGTCAACATGAATGCGAATGACTTCAATGCACTGATCGAACTATTCGCTCCAGACGGTGCTTTGCAACCTCCTTTCCAACGGCCGATCGTCGGTAAAGAAGCCGTAATGCGCTTTTTCAACCAAGACTGTCAGAACCTGAAACTCATCCCTGAACGTGGTGTAGTAGAACCAGCTCAAGATGGTTATACCCAAATCAAAGTAACTGGAACAGTCCAAACTCCTTGGTTCGGTGCTGGTGTAGGTATGAACATGGCTTGGCGGTTTTTACTCGGCCCCGACAACAAGATTTTCTTCGTCGGAATCGATCTATTAGCATCACCCAAAGAATTGTTGAACCTAACTCGCTAGACGACACAAAAGTGAATTGCTAACTATTGAAAGATAGACGCTCTCTTCTGGAGGGCGTTTTTTTACTGAGGAGAATGGCGATCGAACAGCATAATTCAAAAAAATGGGATAGTGCGATCGGTGGATTAATTGCGATCGTCATCATTAGTTGCTGGATTGGTAGCTTGATGTTATTGTTGCCGATCGATTTGAGCAAAATTAACTGGGGCTGGATCTTCCTCGGTATATTCACGCGTACCTTCCTCCAGACGGGCTTATTTATCCTCGCCCATGATGCCATGCACCGGAGTTTATTACCCAATCATCCAAACTGGAACGATCGGATCGGCGCACTCTCATTATGGCTGTATGCCTGTCTACCGTACAGTATTTGTCGATCGAATCACGCCAAACACCACCAACACCCCGCTCAAACCGGAGATCCAGACTTTCACGATGGAATTCATACCCACCCACTACACTGGTATCTCAAGTTTATGAGAGAGTATCTATCGCCGCAACAATGCGCCCTCTTTCTAACGGTCATCTGTGGGGTCGGATCGATCGCGATTGGACTCTATGACATTTCTGCCATTAACCTAGCCCTGTGGTGGATTCTACCCCTGAGTCTGAGTTCGATCCAGCTATTCATCTTTGGCACCTATCTACCCCATCGACAGAGCGAGAACGAAAATACCCATCGCGCTAATACCATCAATTACCCCCTGTGCTTGTCATTCCTAAGCTGCTATCACTTTGGCTACCACTGGGAACATCACGAGTATCCGCGTACACCCTGGTATAAAATCCCCGCAATTTATCAGAAAACTCGATTTTTAGAGCAAAATATGAGTAAATAGTGAATAATAATTAACAAGATAAGAAAAACTTACCATATTCCATGCAATCATCCACTATCGCCATGCCCCAAACTGAGACTGAATGGTCAGAAACAGAGCAAAAAGTCGCTCGTAGAGCTTTTGACACAGCTTATGAGAACGAAATCACCACCCTCGTTAGAGTGGTGCAGGAGCAAATGCACACAATTACCACCTCCAAGGATATCTGGCATCTCCACGACTTACTCAGCTCCAAGCGACACGAACTCGATGGTAAATATGATTACCGCTACCCAGGTTTGATTTGGGTGTTTGCAGAGTTGGTTAGAGATGGCTGGATTCAGATTACTGACTTGGAAGGACTCGATCGAGATAAACTGACTAAGATATCTGTTCTCGCTCGGATGCAAGGGTAAGTAGATCTATTTAGGACGTGGGAAAGACAATTACGTTATTCTGGACTTCGATCTGAATTTTGTTTTTAAAAACAACATCTTTCCAGTCAGCATATTCTTCTGGAGGAAGATACCGATATGTGCGAGGATCGTATTTCCCTTCAATTCCAGTCATTAGTGTCATTACATTGGTTGCAGCGGCTTTGACTCCATCATCTGTCATTCTGCAACCAATATAATAATCATTACCTGGCCATGACACAGGATCCCAAGCCACAAAACTAAATAGTTCATAGTCGGTAAAGTTATCCCCTGTCTCTGCATATATCTCTGGTTGACATAGTTGGGGTTTATTGTTGTTTCCCTTTGTTAATGGTCGAATCAAAAAGCCAATCCCATCGATCTCAAATCTTTCATTTTCACATTCTGAATATGGATCGTAATAGACAACTTTAATATTAGAAAACTTACTCCCGTGGGTTTTTAAAAAGATTTTCAAAGTATCCCTGAGGATCGAGCCGAGTTGTCCCCGAAATATGCCCGCAAACTGTTGCTAGTTAGTTAGAATAGATAGAACCAGATCCCCGACTTCTCCAAGAAGTCGGGGATCTGAGCAGCTCACTATGTTTTTTTATTATTCCCCTTCTAACTTTTTCAAATCTTGCTCTAGGATATCTTCTTCGGTGGTGTAAACTATATCTCTACTAGTGATTTTATGCTGTTTAGCAAACTGATTCGCAAATTCTAATTTAGCAGGAATAGATTCGTCTTGATGTAACAAACTAATTTGCTGACGACGATAAAGATTGCGTTTTTTGACCTGACTATCTTGGTATTTTACCCAAAAATAACGACAAGAGGGAATTGTTACCAATCCAATTCCATAGATAGAAAGAATAGACATTACTGGCACGACTAAACTACTAGTTCCAACTAACATCATTGCCAAGACTGCAATCCCAATTAGATTAGCAGCAAATAAACCGATCGCCCAATTCCTTTGATTGGGAGTGGCTTTAGTGAATTTCCATCTCCGCTCTCGTAGACATTGAGGTGTGCGGGTAAATTGTTTGGGATCTTCTTTGAGCGTAGTTTGAAGATCGGGAAAATGATATACTAATTGTCCAGTTGGACTAACTTCAGGGATACCATTAAACTTAGTTAGTACAGGCAACATATAGTTTTCATATTCTCGTGTCGCTCGATCGCCCAAACTATCTAAATAAGGAGCAATTTGTTCGGCGATGGCTACTCCCTGCTGACGATGAATCAGATTGCCGATATAACTCCAGCGTCTTTTTTCGAGATCCGCATTAGGATCGCCATCTCCAAACAATACCGAAAATACTGCTTCGAGAAAATTGAGAGATTTACGCTGGGTTTTCTGGCGAATGGGTGCTTGTTGTGTGGCATATCTATCGTCAGTACTTAATAAAATTGGGACATAAGTATCACTAGAGTTGCTATTTCCACCCCAATTGCAAATATCTAATACGCAACTACCGCCATCACCGCAATCCCCACAATCCCCACTATCACTACTAAATAGTGCTGCAAGAGTAAGTCCTAAAATTGTTAGATAAACCACACTGATCGAAGCAATCAACAGAATCCCAAAAGAAATCTTCACCAGATAAAATAGTGCTGTAGAGATCTTGCTCAACCACCATTGAAATCTGACTTCGACATTTTTGCGGAGCAGAATTTGGCGAAAATCCTTTGGTAAAGCATAGATTAATTCACCAGTAGTAGTTACTTGAAGATTTCCGCCAGTTTCGTTGGCTAAAGCAAGTAATCCCGTGCGTGCTTGCTCCAAATGAATCCCCGCATGGGTAGCAACATCCCCACAGGTGACTCGATAGCCAAGTTGCTCTACAGCAGTCATTAGCTGAGGATTGGCAATCATTTAGCATTCTCCTGGATATCAATGGGGTATCTCTATTCTACAAACACATTAGACTACTGGCTACCGATCGATCTAGCTGAATTGGGAGCACACCTCACCCCAAAGCTTCCCGACACAACTGACGAAAATCATCGCCGCGATGCTCGAAGCTTTTGTAAGCATCGAAGCTAGCACAGGCAGGAGATAATAAAACTACCTTCGCTTGATATTCGGCGGCTAATATGGTCGATCGATTGACAGCATTTGCCATTGTCTCGACGATTTCAAAGTTAGTATAATCTATGGATTTTAATCGATCGGCAAATTGTGCGGCGGCGGTACCAATTAATAGTACTGCGGCTGCTTTTTGGTCGATCGTATTCAGCCAAGCGATGTCATCACCTTCTTTGGCTTCGCCGCCAGCGATCAGAATTGCTGGTGCTTTAACTGCTCTCAAACCAACATCAGCGGCATCATAATTTGTCGCTTTACTATCGTTGATATAATCCACTCCTGCATGGGTGCAGATATATTCCAATCGATGGGGAACACCAGGAAAACTAGCTACCCCAGCGGCGATCGCGCTATTTTCGATTCCGGCTATTTTGGCGATCGCGACAGCAACTAGGAGGTTTTGGAGGTTGTGATCTCCTGGCATTTTTATAGATTCAGCATCTAAAATTTTCTCGCCTTTATATATTACCCAATTATCTTCAATCCAAATCCCCAACTCTGGATTGCCTGGTATATATTGCTGACCTTTTACACTCGTCCAACAAGCATTTGCCCAATCAGATTTAGCTTTGCTGTATAAAAATGGATCGTCGCTGTTGAGCACCTGCGATCGAGAATTGCGGACTAATTTAGCTTTGATATTATAATAATTATCGATCGTTTTGTGACGGGCTAAATGATCGGGCGTGAGGGTAGTAAATGCGCCGATGGTGGGGGCTAGAGTTGTGGTTGATTCGATTTGATAACTACTGAGTTCGGCGATAATCCAAGCGGGGGGTTTGTCTAGTAGTGCTAATTCGCACGCTGCAAAGCCGATATTACCACAGCCGATCGTGTCTACTCCAGCGGCTTGGAAAATAGCAGCGGTTAAGGCGGTGGTGGTGGTTTTACCATTTGTTCCGGTAATTGCAATCCAGGGAATATCGTGGAGATATCGCCATGCTAGTTCCATTTCGCCGATCGTATCTATGCCCATTTCCCTAGCTTGATTTAGGGGCGCAATATCCCATGGTACACCAGGGCTGACGACGATCGTATCTAGATCGGCGGTGGGGGCGAATTTATCGCCTAGTTTGACGTTAATACCGATCGATTCTAATTGCTGTTTTTGGGTGTCTAAGCTAGGGTTATCATTAGTATCACTGAGGGTGACTGTATAGTCATGCTTGAGTAGTAGTTTAGCAGCGGCGATACCCGATCGACCTAATCCGATTACTGTGGCTTTTTTCATGGGGGAAGGGGTTTTTGGTCTTTAGTTATGGTGCTCGAAAACTACTGATTTGTAAATTATAATTACCAAATTCGGTTCATGTCTAAGATAAAACCTACCATAAGTTCGCTACAATCAACTGATGTGGGAGCTTCTAGTATTTCTGGTTCTTGCCCTAGTCGATAGATTTCTACTTGCTTATTCTTTGGATTGATGAGTAAGCCTAATCGCACTCCAACTCGTTGATATTTCTCCATTTTGGTCTTTGTTGTACTCAAACTATCCGTAGCAGAGCGAAAAGTGCGGTCTTGGGGTTTCCCCAAGTAGAGCACCTTTTCAAGAGAGAGCAGTTCAATTACAAAATCAGGCACGACAGGGATTAAGCCAACAATGTTTACCCCTTCAAGTCGAGATTTCTCGTTGGCGGAGCCTCTCTGAAAGAGAATCCACGAAACATCTGGGGATGGTTTTCCACCATCTAATTCAGTGAGATCGTAGCCTGTCGATGAATCAAATGCTTCACCTAGTCCGTTGCTTTCATTCCACACAAAAAGCTGCCCTGAGAGCTTAAAGTTTTTTCTACCACTCTCGCCGCCAGTTGGAGCCATAACAATCAGTTCTAGATTGGGGGTTAATTCAAGTCTTAGATCGGGATTATCGATACACAATCGATCGAACTGCTCTGGGGTGACACTAAGAATTGTATTACTAACATCCAGTAATATTGGTTGAGTCTCGGTTTGGGCCGCAGGAGCTGTGGCAATTGTCATAAAACCTCCAATCGGTTGTGGTGATTGACTTTTGACTATTTTTAGTATATCATAGGCTCACCCATAGCACACCAAATCTACCTAAGATCCATTAATGTTCTTTGACGGACACTCGAACGAGTCGAAATTTATCGTTTGCAAGGTGATTATTCCATAGCCGCCGATTGCACTCAAGAGATCGGATCGATCGAAATATGATGAAGAAGAAATCAGGAGTTTATGGGGATGTTGGATTGAGGATTGACGATGGTATCCTGTTTCACGTTACTTTAAGTAAATTCGATCGACCGATCGGGGCATAATAGTAGTAGTCAAAAATGATGCCAAATCAGTATTTGACTTCCCCATTGCCTTCTTATGTAATTAGTAATGACAGCAGCAAAACGTGCATTAATCACGGGTATCACCGGACAAGATGGATCTTACCTTGCCGAACTACTCCTCTCCAAAGGCTATGAAGTTCACGGGGTGATTCGTCGTACATCGACCTTTAATACCGATCGAATCGATCATTTGTACCAAGATCCCCATACGCCTGGGGCTAAACTTTTCCTCCATTATGGTGACTTGGCTGATGGTGTCACTCTTCGCCGCTTATTAGAACTTACTCAACCCCACGAAGTTTATAACCTCGGCGCACAATCCCATGTAAGAGTCAGTTTCGATGCGCCTGAGTATACCGTAGATACTGTTGCTATGGGTGCCCTCCGTCTCCTAGAAGCCATCCGTGACTACGAATTTCGGACCAAACTCCAAGTGCGCTATTATCAAGCTGGTTCTTCCGAAATGTACGGTTTGGTACAAGAAGTCCCCCAATCGGAAACAACCCCCTTCTACCCCCGTAGCCCCTACGCTTGCGGCAAACTTTTCGCCCACTGGCAGACGATCAACTATCGCGAATCTTATAATATCTTCGGTTGTAACGGGATTTTATTCAACCATGAATCGCCTCGTCGTGGTGAAACTTTCGTTACTCGCAAAATTACCCGTGCGATCGCCCGCATTATGGCGAAACAACAAGATAAACTCTATCTAGGGAATCTTGACTCAAAACGCGATTGGGGATACGCAAAAGATTATGTTGTGGCGATGTGGTTGATGCTCCAACAAGAGCAACCTGATGATTATGTCATCGCCACTGGAGAAACCCATTCGATCAAAGAATTTCTAACAGTTGCCTTCGAGTATGTCAATCTCGACTGGAATGATTTTGTCGAATTTGACCCCCGCTATTTGCGCCCTGCTGAAGTAGAATTATTGATTGGCGATCCTACCAAAGCCAAAACTAAACTCGGCTGGGAACCATCCGTCAACTTTACCGAATTAGTGCATCTAATGGTTGATACAGATCTCCATGCATTAGGGCTGAAGTCACCCAATTATACAGGCGAAGAAACCCTACCAGATGTGGCAGTCGTTCGTCAAGCAATGGCAACAATGCACGACTAATCTAGTCTAATTGGATAGTTAATGAGAAATTTTGGATTTTGGATTTTAATCCAAATCCAAAAAATAGACCGCCTGCAAAAGTAACAACACAATCTTTTTTAGTATTGTTTTTTTCTAAGGTTCCACCTGTCTTGAAAAGGTGCTCCACTTGCGGCGTTTTTATTCGGGGGTTCCCCCCGAATAAAAAAACGACAAGACAGGGGAAACCCTAATATTGCCCTATTCCCTATTCCCTATTCCCTATCCCCTATCCCCTAAAATATGACAAATATAGATCTATCAAATCAACGCATCCTCGTTACAGGTGGGGCTGGTTTTCTCGGACAACAAGTAATCGCCCAGTTGTGCGATCGCGGTGCCAAGATCGATAATATTAGTGTACCTCGATCGGCAGATTGCGATCTCCGAGTCTTAGAAAATTGTCACAAAGCAGTCGAAAACCAAGATCTAATCGTTCACCTCGCCGCTCACGTTGGCGGGATTGGTTTAAATCAAGTCAAGCCAGCCGAATTGTTTTATGACAATCTGATGATGGGTACCCAACTTATCCATGCAGCTTATCAAGCAAAGGTAGCTAAATTTGTCTGTGTCGGCACGATTTGCGCCTATCCCAAATTTACACCTGTTCCATTCAAAGAAGAAGATCTTTGGAATGGTTATCCAGAAGAAACTAATGCACCCTATGGTGTTGCTAAGAAGGCTCTGTTGGTGCAATTGCAATCCTATCGTCAGCAGTATGGATTTAATGGAATTTATCTATTACCAGTAAATTTGTATGGCCCAGCCGATAATTTCAAACCCGAAAGTTCTCATGTTATTCCGGCTTTAATTAGGAAGGTACATGAAGCTCAGGTAAATGGGGATAAAGAGATTCCAGTTTGGGGTGATGGTAGCCCTAGTCGTGAATTTATCTATGTGGATGATGCAGCGCGAGGAATTGCGATCGCCGCTACCAGTTATGATGGTGCAGAACCCGTAAACCTGGGTACCAATTATGAGATTACGATTAAGGATCTGATTACTTTAATCTGTAAACTGATGGAATATGATGGTAAACTCGTCTGGCAAACTGACAAGCCAAATGGACAACCTCGTCGATGTTTGGATACCCAAAAAGCCAAAGAATATTTTGGATTTGAAGCAGAAGTCGCGATCGAGAAAGGCTTGAAAAATACGATCGATTGGTACCGAAACAACCCCGATTAATCATCGCCTAAAGCTCTAAATCCCCGACTTCTTGAAGAAGTCGGGGATTTCATATTAACAAAGAGATGAGAATTAAATAACTTTCGTAGGTTGGGTATATTATTAAATCCTCATTCCAGCATATTTGATATTATCAGTCCGCGTAGGCGGACTTTGCATCACTAGCCGAAACCACCAGCCGAAAACAGTAGCCATTGGCGTAGCCTTGCCCTTGGCAATAACCAGTAGCCGAAGTGTCAATAAATATTTCCATCTGGCATAATCGTATCTGTCAGATTCGCACCAATTAATCGAACCGTCATTTTGCCGCGCACTCTGATTCTAGCACCAGTAAGATCGGCACCAGTAAGATCTGCACCACTGAGATCTGCACCAATCAGATTTGCTTCGCGCAAATTGGCATTGCTGAGATTTGCCTGAAACAAATTGGCGCGAAATAAATTGGCTTTGTAGAGATTGGCACCATGTAAATTAGTACCGTGCAAAAAAGAATCTTGCAGATTTGTATTGCTGAGATTTGCGTTGGTTAAATTTCGATGGGAAAAGTCTCGCTCTTTGAGATCTGTATCACTCCAATCTACACCACTTAAATCTGGACGTTGAGCGGGTGTTTTAGTTTGGGTTTGTCGAGTAGAAGAGCTTTGGGGTGGGGGAGTTGGGGGTTTGTTTTGGGTGCCTTGGG
This sequence comes from Chamaesiphon sp. OTE_70b_metabat_96, assembly GCA_031376885.1. Taxonomy (GTDB): domain Bacteria; phylum Cyanobacteriota; class Cyanobacteriia; order Cyanobacteriales; family Chamaesiphonaceae; genus Chamaesiphon. The sequence continues at coordinate 116,118 of JANMEL010000301.1, forward strand.
CTGCTGGATCTGATGCAGATCTGCGTGGTTGTTGACGTTGTGAATTTGAATTGGCAGATTCTCGTTTGCGGCTGGTTTGTGATTTAGATGATGAAGTATTATTATTAGGGCAATCTTTTTTCGCCGATCTATTTTCCCGATCTTCCCGCAACCGATCTCGCGCATTGTTAATTTCTTTGAGTTTTGCTTGGGCTTTCTCTTGCAAACGGAGACTATCTTGGGGTAATCTGTCAGGATGCCAAACTAAAGCCAAATCTTTATACGCCTGGTTGATTTCTTCGAGTGAAGCTCCAGGCTCTAATTCTAGCGTTTTGTACCAAGACTTTAGATCCTCATCCATCTAGATAATTATCAATAGCCTCTTTATCCTAATCCATACTGTTTGGACTTGCAATCGTTGGCGTTTTCGTCTCGTTCCGAGGTTGATATTCCGCCGCGATATTATGGGATAATCTAGCTATATCGATTTTTAGCACGAACTAAGTAATTATTGATGTTTTCTTGTCGAGTTAATGAGCTTCACGAACTACGGTTATTAAAAATCTCTGATGCTGAAGAATTATTCGCACTCACCAATGTAAATCGGGATTATTTGCGACAATGGCTCCCCTGGCTAGATTCAATTCATGCGATTAACGATACCAGGAGCTTCATCCGATCGACCATCTGGCAATTTGATGACAATCGGGGTTTTGTCGCGGCTATTTGTTACGATCGAGATATTGTTGGGACGATCGGCTTCAACTGGATCGAATGGCAAAATCGGATCGGTTATATTGGCTATTGGCTAGCATCATCTCATCAAGGCAAAGGGATTATGACTAGCTCTTGTCGAATGCTCGTCGATTATGCTTTCGACACTCTCAAGCTCAATCGATTGGTTATCGCCTGTGCTGCCGAAAATCACCGTAGCCGTGCTATTCCGATTCGACTTGGTTTCACCCATGAAGGCACTGCCAGGGATGCTGAGTGGCTGTACAATCGCTTTGTAGACCACGAAATCTACGCGCTGTTAGATCGAGATCGTTCTAATTATACTAGCGACATGGTTGTCCGGTAGTTCGATCGAGTGGAATCGGGCTAGGAATTGGACTACCAATAATTGTCGTGGTGCAGTTCGATCGAGTGTTGCTAGGATAAATGTTATTTTGCTGAATAATGACCGTTGGTTGACGGTGGCGACGACGATCGTGGGGATAGTTATTGTTATTATCAAAGGTATTGGAGCGGGGGAAATTATCGATCGTCGTTGTAGATTCGGGGACTGAGATTGTCGTCGAAGAGGAACCACCGATCTCAATCGATTGACCGATTAAATCTACTGCCCCAGCCGAATTTGGCGCGATGACAAGAGATGCGAACGCCAAAGTCATAGTCAGACTAATTACATGTTTCACGATATTTTATCCCTCTAAATCAGATTTTTGTTCGCACTAATATTCTAACAAATCCTCATTCCTTATTACTAATTCCCATGAATTCTAAATAATTGCTACTCAATTCCTTCACCGCCAAATCGAAAAATTGCTTCCCATGTTCGGGAGTAGCCAGACTCGGATCGGAACCCATTCTCCCATCGGGATAACGACGACGAAAATCGGCCGCGCCGAGAATTTTCCGCTCCTTAGATAGATGCTGGGGATCTAAAGGCGTAGACTTAATTGCTTCGGGATAGAGATATTGAGTCACCGCCACTTCAGAAGGAGTAGCGTGAGATCCCTCTCGATCGCCGTACAATTCTTTTGCCAGACGATACACACTACCGCACATAAACCAATTCGCCGTTTGACACTCGACTAGATCTGCATTATGGATTTGAAGATCGGCTAAATGAGCGTATGTTTCCGAAAAAGCTGCCTTGAGTGTGGCAATATTACCCCCATGACCATTAATGAAAAAAAACTTTGTGAATCCCGATCGCGTTAAACAGGTGATATAGTCACGGATGACCAAGATCAAAGTACTCGGACGCAAACTAATCGTCCCTGGAAAATCGGTATGATGAAGTGCCATCCCGACATTAATAGTCGGGGCGACAAGTGCATCTGTTGCGGTGCCTACCGCTTCAGCGATCGATTCGGCAGAAATAGCATCCGTGCCGATTAATCCTGTCGGCCCATGTTGTTCTGTCGAACCAATGGGGATTATAATCCCAGTAGAAGATTGGAGATATGTCTCAACTTCTGTCCAAGTACTTAGATGTAGGCGCATTTATATCAGGGGTCAGGGGTCAGGGGTCAGTTTTGAAAAGCTGACAATCTAATGACTTGAGCACTTAGATCTGTCTCTCTCGCTTTGGCGGTTGCTACATCAGGATTATTTATTTGCTTGCTTGTACCATTGTGGTATCTGCGATCGCCTGCTATTAATAGTGTAGCTGGATAAAATTGCCATCTCCCCACCTTTGACCTTGACTACAGCTTGTTTCCTTTCACCAGCGATTTTGCGATGATACTTGCACTTAATACATCCAATCTCTCGACGAATCAGAATCCGGTTCCTGTCACTAATCGAATTTTAGTGGTAGAAGACGAGGAATCAATCAGAGAATTGCTAGTTTTGGGATTAGAAGAAGAGGGTTATGAAGTTGTCGCGGTTGCTGATGGACAGAGAGCATTGACTCAATGTCAAGCACAAACGCCCAAACTACCCGAATTCCCCTTCGATCTGATTATCCTCGATCTGATGCTCCCCCAAGTTAATGGGCTAGATTTGTGTCGCTTCCTGCGCTATCAGGGAAATAATGTTCCCGTCTTGATTGTCAGTGCCAAAACCACTGAAACCGATCGAGTATTGGGCTTAGAAGTAGGTGCAGACGACTATATTAGCAAACCATTTAGTATGCGCGAGCTAGTCGCTCGTTGTCGGGCGATCCTGCGTCGCCACCGTCTCAATTCTGTCCCTGAGACTCCCGTATTACAATTTCAGGATATCACTGTCTATCCTGAAGAATGTCGGGTATTGGTACGCGGCGCAGCAGTCAATCTATCACCCAAAGAATTTCGCCTGCTGGAGCTGTTTATGCAGCATCCCCGTCGGGTTTGGGCTAGAGAACAACTACTCGATCGCGTGTGGGGTGTAGACTTCATCGGCGATCACAAAACCGTCGATGTCCACATCCGCTGGCTCCGCGAAAAACTCGAAACCGATCCCAGTCAACCTCAGTACATTGTTACTGTAAGGGGTTTTGGTTATCGATTTGGGTAGGGAATAGGGAATAGGGAATAGGGAATAGGGAATAGGGATTAAAATTCACC
>JANMEL010000305.1:0-11379 GCA_031376885.1 Chamaesiphon sp. OTE_70b_metabat_96
ATGTCCGAAGACACCCGTTCGACTTGCATGTGTTAGGCATACCGCCAGCGTTCATCCTGAGCCAGGATCAAACTCTCCATAATATGGGAGAGCCGTTAAAAGGCTCGTGTTGTATTTTTAAGACTTTACTCGTCTTGTCTTGCCATTTAAGGCTTGACTTATGTTATAATCGTTGTTAACGAAATTAACGAGGTTTAATAGGCTTTCAAACTATATAGTTGTCTAGGTTCAGGGTGTTAAGTTTGGCTCCAGGAGCGGCTTTCGCTCATTCCCTGTCGCCGTTTCTCTCGACCGCTTTATTAATATAACCCGACTCCCCAGCTCTTGTCAAGCTTTTTTTCAAAGTTTGTTTGGTTTCTCTCTGGATATTGCTTTGAGAGGGTTTTGAGGGCTTGTTGAACGAAGATATCTCAAGGGTGGTTAGATTTTTTTTACAAATAGACCCTATATCAATAAAAAGAGAAGATATTACTGGGACGAACGGTGGTCTAAAAATATACTATCTAAGTTTGCGTAAATGACCGTAATCAGGGATTTGACTCGTGTAGAGGCTTTGATAGGGACTTTCTCGATGGGGAGGTTGCTATGAAACCGCAAATGTGGAGTGTGAGGATGATGAGTAGTTTACGGAGTTTGAGATCGATAGTATTAGTCGGTCTTTTGGGTGGTGGGAGTATGGCTCTCAATAGTTGTGGTAGCTCACAGATGGCGGATAAACAGGTGGCTTCAGAGGTAATGTCATCACCTGCTTCTGAAATGGCGGATAGTAAGTCTGCGAGTAAACCGGATGCGGTGGCAAGTAAGTCTGTTGTACCGATACCGCAAAAACCACAACTAATTAGAACGGCGGATCTGTCGCTGCGATTGGAGTCGATCGATAAGATGGTGGTGCAAGTCCGTCGGATCGTGCAGGCTAAACAGGGGGATATCTACAATTTTCAGGACGATCGACCCCAAGGAAATGGAGAACATCGTCAGGCTACGTTGGTGTTGAAGGTGCCTAGTGTGGCATTGGATGAGACTTTGACTGAAATTGTCAAATTGGGACGGGTGGAGAACCAATCGATTAAGTCTGAGGATGTGACGCAGCAGCTCGTAGATACTGATGCTCGACTGAAGAATCTCCGTCAACAGGAGGATTTGACGCGAAAGATTATGGATCGATCGGGTTCTGTCAAGGATATTTTGGCGGTTTCTCAGCAATTGTCGGAGATCCGCGAGCAAATCGAACAGTTAGATGCGAGTGTGAAGAATCTTCGCCAGCAGGTGGGTTATTCGACGATTAATTTGAAGGTTGAGGAGGTGCAGTCGGGTAATGCTGGTGGTGATGGTTTTGGGGTGCAGGTGGGAGAGACTTGGAAAAATTCGACTCATTCGGCGGGGAGTCTGGCGACGAATCTGGTACTAACTCTATTATGGTTGTTGCCGTTTACGCCGTTTATGGCGATCGGGTTTGGGAGTGTCTATTACATGATGCGGCGGCGCAAACGGCTGGCGGTGGTTGCTAAACCTAAACTGGAGGATTAATACGATCTCGAAAAACAATAACAACGCGTCCGTGGGGACGAAGAACTCGATCGATTTCTAGGATCGAATTTATCGATGGCTCTAAACGACAAGCTCCGCCACCATGAAAGTAAATGATAGGATAACCATCTGACTTGCCAAATTTGGCATAAGACAGCCTTCTCCCGTCGGGTAGAGTAATAAAATTAGTAGTTTTCATCTTGTTTTTTTGCGATCGACTAAGAATATTTCAAAACTAAGCCTACTTCCGAAAATCCCCTCCTCGGAGGGATGGCACGCAGCGACGGGGTGGGTTTACCATCTCCGCCACAACTAATTCATTCCAATCTGGCTTACCACAGTCGATCGAGCCAAGTCGTGTTATTTGTGGGATGCGGAGATCTACCCACCCCACCCTGCGGGCACCCCTCCGAGGAGGGGATTTAGTGGCACAAACTTTGCTTTTAATTGCTTCTGCATCGTGAATGGGCGGCGCACGGGGGCAATTTCAGCAGTTGTTGGGGTTACTGTCCAATCGTACTTTTGCAGTAATGTCGAGAGAATTATTTTCATCTCCATCTGGGCGAGTTCTACGCCAATACAACTATGCACGCCACCCCCAAATCCAATTAATGAATAGGGCTGTTTTTTATCTTCTTCACGCGGGGGTGCAAATCTGTCGGGATCGAATAAATCGGGATCTTTGTAAATTTCTGGTAAGAGATGAGTCAGCATCGGGAAAATGCAGACATACCAACCAGCCGGAATCAGATAACCACCATATTCGATATCTTTTGTCGCCATTCGACTAAGCACAAAAGCTGGTGGATACATGCGTTCGCCTTCTTTAATCGCGTTAGCCATGTTGGGTAGTTGACGCAGATTGGTCATCAAAATCGGTTCGTTTCCCATTACTTGCTGGCATTCATCGCGCAATCTTTGTCGCCATTCGGGAGAATTACCCAATTCAAACAATAACCAATTCATCAAGCTAGATGTTGTATCATGTCCGGCAAATAGGAATCCGATCGCTTGATTGATAACTTGAGTTTCGGTAAACCGATTACCATCTTCATCAACGGCATTTATCAGCAAACTCAGCACATCTGTAGACTGCTCTAAATCGCCCTTGATGGTTCTTTCTTTGATGATTTGGCTAATATAGTTAGAAATCTTGCGGCGTGCAGCCTGACCTTTTCCATGCGCTGTCAGAGGGATATCCCATCTGACGATATCACTACGTGCTCCCTTTACTAATGTATTAAACCACTCGCTTACTCGCTGAATTTCTTCAGTTTTCTCGCTACCTAGAAAGATTTTGACCACCACAGTTAGAGTGAGTTTGCTTAATTCAGCACTCAGATCGATTTCGCCTAGATTGCCCCAATCAGCGATCGCATCGGTGACAACTGATTGAATCGTATCAAAGTAATCAGCGATCGCTTGACGATGAAATACTGGCAAAATCATCTTTCTACTAGTCCGATGTTCTTCCCCATCTTTTAGGAGCACTGTGTCAGTCGTGAGAATTGGTTCCAAACCTTTATTCCCCAATCGTGATGAAAGTCGATCGACTCCATCTTTTAAGACGATCCGATTCGCATCTGGCCCAATTAGACAAGCAATATTTCCAAACAGGATTGGTAGTGAAACTTTGAAAACATTGCCATGTTTTTGGTGCTGTTGCCAATAGAATAATTCTTGCTTGGAGATCGCACCTATTAAGTCACCAATAATCGGTAATCCATCATTACCAGGCATCATGTCAGCGGATTTAAGTTTATTCGTCATATAGCAGCCTCCACAAATATTATGTTAATCTCAAACAATTTGAATATTGAACTTTCGTCGGATATCTGAAATACTGCGATCGAGATAATTAGGGTATGTATGAAAATTCCATCTAGGCTCAACTTTTTTGGTTATTATGTCGATCGACTAAGAATATTTCAAAACTAAGCCCACTCTCTAGAAATCCCCTCCTGGGAGGGGTGCCCGACAGGGCGGGGTGGGTTCACCATCTCCGATACAAGTACTTAATTCCGATCGATCTGGTTTACCACGGATCCAAGTCGATCGGTTATTTGTGGAATGCGGAGATCTACCCACCCCACCCTTCGGGATTCACCCCGACTTGGAGGGGATTTATTGGCACAAACTTAGCTTTTAGCTGCTTCTGCATCGTAACTGGACGACGCACTGGCGCAATTTCGGCAGTGGTTGGTGTTACAGTCCAATCGTATTTTTGCAGCAAGGTAGAGAGAATTATTTTCATCTCCATCTGAGCGAGTTCAACACCGATACAGCTATGCACACCACCCCCAAAGCCAATTAATGAATAGGGCTGTTTCTTATCTTCCTCACGGGTTGGCGCAAATCTATCGGGATCGAAAGCATCTGGATCTTGATAAATTTCGGGCAAGCGATGAGTTATCATCGGAAAAATAAAGATAAACCAACCAGCGGGGATTAGATAACCACCATATTCGATATCGGCTGTCGCCATCCGACTAATGGCAAAAGCTGGCGGATAAAGGCGTTCGCCTTCTTTAATCGCATTCGTCAGATTGGGAAGTTGGCGCAGATGGCTCATGGAAATCGGCTCATTCCCCATCACTTGCTGCTGTTCCTCGCGCAATCTTTGTCGCCATTCGGGACGATTGCCCAATTCAAATAATAACCAACTCAACAAACTGGAACTAGTATCGCTTCCTGCAAATAGCAGACCGATCGCTTGATTGACAACCTGCATTTCGGTAAACTTATTGCCATCTTCATCGACGGTATTTAGCAACAAACTCAGCACGTCTGTAGATTGGTCTAGATCGCCTCGTGCGGCTCTTTCTTGAATAACTTGGCGAATATAATCGACGATTTTACGACGGGCTGCTTGCCCTCTTCCATAAGCTGTGAGCGGATGATCCCATTTGACGATGCTACTACGCTCGCTGTCTACTAAAGTCGTAAACCACTCGCTGACTCGTTGGCGTAGCCTCTCTGAAAGAGAATCGATCTCTTCCGTCTTTTCGCTACCGAGAAAAATTTTGACGACGACAGTGAGCGTGATTTTGCGTAACTCCGTACTGAGATCGATCGTCCCGCGTTCGCCCCAATCAGCCATCGCATCATCAACAACTGCCTGAACCGTGTCAAAATAAGAAGCGATCGCTTGATGGTGAAATACTGGCAAAATCAGCTTCCGACTGGTGCGATGCTGTTCCCCATCTTGGAGTAAAACAGTATCATTACTGACGATCGGTTCCAAAAATTTATTACCCAACCGCGACGACATTTTATCGACTCCATCCTTTAAAACTAGGCGATTGGCGGCTGGCCCGACTAAACAAACAGCTTTACCAAATACTAAGGATGATGTTTTGAAAATGTTGCCATGATCTTGGTGCTTTTGCCAGTAAAATTCTTCTCGTTTTCTCAGAAAACCGATTAGTTCGCCAATAATTGGCAATCCAAAGCTACCAGGCATCATCTCAGCAGGCTTGAGCTTATTAGTCATAACAGCAATTTATTCCAAATTGTGGCATAATTAAGTTTATGAGCAAGCCCTCATCTTTGTCAAGTGATAAAACTCTGCGCCGTCAACCTCAGCAAAAACGCGGACAACAGCGGGTAGAGAAGATTTTAGTTGCCGCAGCAGAAGTCTTTGCCGAGGGGGGATTTGCAGCGGCTACCATTCAACAAATCGCCGATCGAGCCAATACTGCTGTCGGTTCGATTTATCAATTTTTCCCAGACAAATTAGCAATTTTTCATGCTCTATTTACCAAGCATCTACAACAAGTAGATATCCTTGAAGCCGAATTTTTCAAGGGTGAGGTAAATCTTCCCCTAGTGGAGAGGATTAGTGATTATATGGATACTTATATCCGTTATGTTGAGCAACCAATCCCGCGCTGTATCATGCTGCAATACTACTTACAGCCGATCGAAGGGTTAGCCGAACTAATGGCGGATGTACCCGCTCGAATATCAGTACAGATCGCCAACCATGCGAATCTTTATCGCCAACGCAACCCCAATCTCAGCGTCGCTAAAAGTAAATTGCTCGCAGAAGTGGCTCAACATATGTGTAACAGCTTATTTCTCCGAGCGATTAAAAGCGACACAGAACATCAACAAGAACTCTATGCTGAGATTAAAAATGTCCTCTATTGCTATCTCAATCCTCATATTGGCGACCATCTCCTCCCGTTGCACAGTGATAAGATGATCTGTCTGGGTTGCCAGAGCGATCGAGTAGCCAAGAATGGTCGCCAACAAGATAAGCAGCGGTATATCTGTAGAGGATGTGGGCGGCAGTTTGTCGATCGGTATACCGATCGAGGATATCCTCTAGAGATTAGGCAAAAGTGTCTAGATCTCCATCAACAAGGAGTCAGCTTTCGCGAAATCGAACGCAGCACTGGAGTCTCACACAATACTGTGATTAATTGGGTCAAAGATGTTCAGTCAAAATCTATTAAATCCTCTCATCCTGATGCCAATAAATAAGGCTGAATGAGTGTCTGCGCTGGAATTCCTAACTGCTCTATTTCTGTCAAAGTCGCTTGATGAGTTTCGCGATCTCTAATTGGTCGTAAATCGTACATATTAACCTCAAATAGTTGTGGCATCTACCTTTCCTACTGTAAATTCAAGATAGAAGCAAGTTTCTAGCATAATGTCATCAACATTTAAAGTTCTCCTCGTGCTTCTTGAGCGACTTGGGCGATGTCATCTTGAGTCAGGATGGCTAAATGTTGCTGCGCTATATCTCCGCCCAAATTGCGAAGTGCGCGAGCGAGTTGGTACCGAACTTGCCAGTCGGGATGGGTGACAAAGGGGGTGATGCTCTCGACTCCTGCCGGATTGCCGAGTTCGCCGATCGCGCCGATCGCCGCAGTCTGGACTAGTGTAGTGTCGGACGTAAGGGCAGTTTGCAGTAATCCCAATCCACGGGGATCTCCCAATTCGCCTAATGCAGCGACGATGCTAAATTGCACCAACCACTCAGGAGTAGAGTGATAAAGATTTTCGAGATCTTCAAAGGCGGCGGTGAGCTTTAATGCCCCAATTGCATCGGCGGCGGCGGCTTGGACATCGGGTTCGGTATCATTGATGAGTCGATCGCGCAACATCGTCAAACTGACGGCGAGATCTTCTGTTCCCAGCGTCGCCATCTGACTGACGGCTCCGTAACGCACTCGTGTGTTTTGATCTACGACTAATTGTTGGATATAGCCAAATGCGATCGCTGGTTCTAGTTCTCTGATCAGATTCAGGACTTTGATGCGATCGCTTTTATCGGCAGAATTGACTAGTTGCTCGATCGATTCAGTCATGGGGGTAGGGGGTAGGGGGTAGGGGATAGGAATTAGGGGTTTGTAGCTGAATTTGTTGATGCTAAGGATGACGCTTCCACTAAAGATTCATTCAGACAAAGCCCTCCTCACTAGCGATGTAGCTTCCACTGAAAATTCATTCAAACTTTTCCTCCTCAGCAGCGATGTAGGGATGAATATCAATCCAAAATCCCTATCGATACTTTTTGAACGCCAAAGTTACATTATGTCCGCCAAACCCGAACGAATTAGATAGCACCACATCGACGATCGATTTGCGACTGACATTGGGGACATAATCGAGATCGCATTCAGGATCGGCATTCTCTAAGTTGATCGTGGGTGGAATTATATCGTGATAGATGGCTAGGGCGGACGCTACGCCCTCAATTCCTCCCGCGCCACCTAGAAGATGTCCGGTCATGGATTTGGTGGAGCTGACAGCGATTTTGTAGGCATGTGCGCCCAGTGCTGTTTTGATCGCGGTAGTTTCATTGGGGTCGTTAATTGGCGTACTAGTACCATGAGCATTGATGTAGCTGACAGCTTCGGGAGCCAAACCAGCATCTTTGAGACATAGGGACATCGCGCGGGCGGCATCTGCACCACCAGGGGATTGTCCCGTCATATGATAGGCATCACAAGTCATTCCATAACCGACGATCTCAGCGTAGATCTTCGCGCCGCGATCTTGGGCGTGTTCTAGTTCTTCGATGATTAAGATTCCCGCACCTTCGCCCATCACAAATCCGTCGCGTCCGGTATCAAAGGGACGACAAGCATGGAGCGGATCGTCATTACGGGTAGATACTGCCTTACAAGCGGCAAATCCGGCAATTCCCAGGGGTGTGATTGCCGCCTCTGTACCACCGCAAATCATCGCATCAGCGTATCCACCCTGAATTAGTCGAAATGCTTCACCGATCGCATTAGAACCCGCTGCACAGGCTGTTACGGTACAACAGTTGGGGCCTTTGGCTCCGAGTTGGATTGCCGTTAGTCCAGCGGCCATGTTACCGATCATCATCGGAATCATAAATGGACTACACCGACTCGGCCCTTTGGTGAGATAGATTTCTTGTTGTTCTTCGAGGACTTTGAGGCCGCCAATCCCCGTCCCGATGGTCACACCGACTCGATCGGCATTTGTATCGTCGATCGTCAATCCGGCATCTGCAAGGGCTTGTTTGCTAGCACACACAGCCAATTGTGAGAACCGATCCATCCGCTTGGCTTCTTTCTTTTCGAGATAGAGCGTCGGATCGAAATTTTTGACTTCGGCGGCGATGCGACAGTCATGTTTCGCTGGGTCGAAGTTGGTAATCGCGCCGACCCCATTGCGCCCACTCACCAAGCCTTCCCAATATTCACCCAAGGTGTTTCCTATGGGAGTAATCGCGCCTAAACCAGTAATAACAACACGTTTGCGATAGCTTCGCTGTCCTTCTTGCGGATCGGAATTTGCCATGATTGAGATATTGTAAATGAATCTGAGCGGAGGAATGGAGTAAGCTTTAGGGACTAGGAACTAGGCCAGGGGAAGATCGTTCAAACTAACTAGGGGGATAGTTCCGCCTGCAACATCAAGAATTTTTCATCCCCAATACCCAATACCCAATACCCAAGATCTGACTAGCCTTGTTTGGCGTTGATGTAGTCAACTACAGCTTGAACTGTTTGGAGTTTTTCAGCTTCTTCGTCAGGGATTTCTACATCGAATTCTTCTTCCAATGCCATGACGAGTTCTACTACATCGAGGGAGTCAGCACCCAAATCGTCGGTAAAGTTGGCGGAGGGAGTAATTTTGCTGGGTTCTACTTCCAATTTGTCAGCAACTACTGCTTGCACTTTGGTTAATACATCTGCGCTCATATACGTTCCTTTATTCTTTGGTGTTCATAATCTGGCTTTCGCACCCTGTTGAGCAGGAAGCTAATAGCACACTTTATCTTATCTGAATAACCTGACAATTCGATCGCAACTTTGGAATTAGGGGTCAGGGGTGAGGGATGAGGGATGAGGGAGGGAATTCTTATCTGAACCCTGAACCCTGAACCCTGACACCTGACACCTGAACCCTGAACCCTGCCCCCTGCCCCCTGACACCTGACCCCTGACCCCTCACTTAGGGATTGCGATCGCTTTCATGACTTCATTAAAATCGCCTTCGTTGACGAGGGGAATTAATTGTTGGAGGTATGGTTGATAGCGGAATAGTTCGTAACCGCGATCGATCAGATAGCGAGCGGCTTCGAGATTGATGCCGTTGCTGGTGTAGCTATTATAAATAATTGTTGGGGCAAATTTAGTCAGAATTTGTTCGCAACCGATGAGGATGGCGAGTTCGTTGCCGTCGGTGGAGATTTTGATGACTTCGACGCGATCGATCTCCATTTGTTGAACAAAAGAATCTAAGGTAATGCAGGTGACTTCTTCTACTTCTGTTTCTGGGTCTATCGGTTCATTGACGGCCGCGAGATAATTTAATTCACTACTAGATTGCAATACCAACTTGAACTTACCATACCGATCGCTTACCGCTCGATCGAATATTTTCACATTCTCAATCTGGTTCACTAGACATGTCTGATGGAGACAATCAACAGCACCACTAAATGGTTCGATCGCATATATAACCCCATTTTCACCGACTCTTGATGCCGCACTAAAGGTATACATCCCCACTCCAGCACCGACATCAATCACCGTCATCCCAGGCTGAATATATTGTCGCCAAAATTCTAATTCTCGCTCAAACCAATCACCTTCGGCTAACAGACATCTAGTAGTAGCACTTTGCAAACTAGCTGGCACTGCAATTGACAAATTATTATCGAACGAAATATAAGTAAATGGACTTTCTGGTGTCAAAGTTGTCCATTGCCACGGCAATTTATCCAACCGCTGACCACCATAATCCGATCCAATTTGTCGCCAATGACTGGCGCAATCTGGCTGTTCCAAATCTCGATAAGCGAGATATAAAGATTGCAAAACAATCGGATTGTCCAAAGACAACTCACAAGCGCGATGGAGATAAATCAATCCTTCCAATTCCTGATTACCAATACTATAAATACCCAACCTAAGATTGGGAAAAATCAGATCGGGCATCACTTGTGTCATCAGATGCAACAGCCGCAACCCCGTGGGATTGTCTAATGCAATTTGGGTGCGGCATAATACCTCTGTCAATAGTAATAAAGCTTGCGTATATCCATTATCGATATTTAAGATCCGCTGAAGTTGTTCGCTTCTCCCATTAGTGATATGGGCGCGAGTAAGAGCGGGGATATAAACGATACCTGGATCTATTTCTGTCTCGGTGTAAGTAGGTTGAAGATTATTAATAAATGCACTAAAAGCGATTTGAGCTGCATCGCTATAGTTACCTAACATACTATTTAGTAATGCTAAATGTGCGGCACACAGTGGGTGTTTATTTAATTCGACACCTGCTTGTACAGCATCAAAGGCAATTTCAGCATACAAGCCATGAGTCAGAGAATTTTCACAACTCTCGGCGGCTACTAGTGCGGCTACTGCTAAATTATTCCACTCTAAAGCGGTTTGTGGATTCTCCCACTGACAACCATCTAAAATTTGGGTAAGTTGGCGAGTTGCTCTCTCCGAAATCTCGACTTTATCACACTTGACGTATTCTAAATAAGCAGTTTTTGGATCGAAATCAATAGACATGTTTGAGGAAGGGGAGGGGGCTGGGTGAGAGCAGATGGATATTTTTTCTTATAAAAGCATCAAAATTAGACCATGCTGTTATTGGCGCAGTCTTGTTGTGAGAAGATTGAGGTAGTATCATTGGGATTTTAATCCAAAATCTAAAATATCTTTGGTAAATTAAAGTTTAGATATTAATGATCATCGACAGATTTGAATTTCTCGATCGTCTCACAACAGTCAAGAATACTAGATCGATCGCTCATAGACTCAACTAGAGCTTGATAAGCTGCCCAATGAGTCTGAATTAGTGTTTTGGCTTGAATGCCTGCTAAATTCTCCTGTTGGATCGATTCTTGCTGTTGCTTGCCAATTAGACTTAGTATGCCCCGAACTTTCTGTCGATCTTCACTACCACCTTCAGATCGATCGTAAACTAGTTTTTCTGCGGCAATTCCGGCCATCCAGACAGTACAATATTGCTGCAATAGTCGAGTATCTATATCTGCTGCTGGGGGAGCAAACATCACCCCACCCTGGGCAGACTGCCCTTGTCGCCAAGATTCCCAAGCGGTGAGAGTATATCCAGTAATCGGAATATCGAGTAAATAAGCAACCAAAAAGTGTCCTGCTTCATGATGAACGATCCGTTGACGATATGCTGGAGATGTACCCGCGATCGAATCCAAAACGATCGTAGCTATTGTACTTTTTAAAAAGAAACCATCGATAGTTGTCCCCAAGACGATCGCAAATATCACCAAAATGGGTACTGTTGATGAAATCTCGAATAGTGGAAATAGTAAACTAGATAAAGTTATCCCAAATACACAGATTGCGACTAAATTAAAAGAAA
>JANMEL010000202.1:0-3069 GCA_031376885.1 Chamaesiphon sp. OTE_70b_metabat_96
CAAACCAATTGGGTTTAGAGGGAATCCGAACTAGAGAAGTATTCGGAAGTCTGTAAGATTGCTAGGCTTAATGGGCTATTGCACCACTTAGTTAATAGATTGATCTATCAATCCTCGTCGCTTCAGCGCGAGGTTGGTGAAGACAAATTTTAGCCAGCAATTGCCCAGACAATTGTATCGACGATCGGAGCGGGAATCATTTCGCCTCGAAAGTCAATAAATTGAACAACGGCTAAATAAGCGATCGCCAGTACTAATGAAATTACGCCTGTGATAATTGCAACTAATTTGGATCTATCCATGAGTGAGTGTGGGGTATAACTAGTTTAAGCTTACACCGATGATACCACTTTTGGATTTGACTAGGAACCTTCTACGAAAGCAGAAATACAATCTCTTGATAGTATTGTTTTCGTCTAAAGTTTCCCCTATTCCCTATTCCCTATTCCCTATCCCCTAACTTTGTTCAGTTGGAATCGATCGATACAATTAGGTTTCGAGGCTGATATTTACTGACAAAGCTATTGACAGCATCTCGATCGGTAATACTAACTAACCCAATACAGCCAGCAGTTCCATCTCTTCCATTCCGCTGATTAAAACTAACATCTTGATGAATACCTAATGCAGTGCGTTCGGTTGTAAATTGAGGATAGATCCCAATAAATGTATTGCCAACGTCAGGGACATTACTAGGTGCAACCCAATTGCTGACTTTATACAATCCATCAGGTAGTGGTGCAAAAATATCTGGAACACTTCGATCTCGATTTTGGGTTGTTGCGGTGCCTGATACGGCTTTAAAAGATTGATGTTTTACACCATTAACATACGCTTCAAGTGTATAGATTGGATTGCCGATCTCATTAGTTCTTTGCCTTGAGTCCTTTACCAATCGTAGATAGTTACCTGTCAATGGCGGGAGAGAATTAGTAGCTATTCTGCGATTGGAAGTAGATTTGAGTTGAGTATTTTTTTTAGATTCATTTGCCTGTGATGTTTCGATCGTAAAGTTGACTGATGGAGGCTGAATATTTATCGAAACTGGGCCATCAGTTCTAGATTTTGATTCGACTCTTTTTGTCGATTTGTCTATGGATAGTTTTAGTGATTTTGGTTCTGTCTCAACTATTTTTTTAGGACTAAGTTGTTGACGAATCGGTTTTGGGGCCTTTTTTCGATCGACTGGAATTTCAAGATTAAGGTCTGTTACTGAAGTTATCACATCATCGTTTGTGTCCCTAGAGCGACTAATTTGTTCTGCACTAGCAAGATCGACTACGCTTAAACTTAGAAACGGTATGGCAATTGCTATTGATAGCATCTTCACGATCGATAATTCCATTTTAAATCTTGACGAGAATAATTATTTTTACTAAAGTATCGATCTTCGATCGATTTTCCAGCACCAAATGAGAATAGTAGATTGGCGGATCGAAATGTTTTGACATTCGTTCGCTTACCGTCTCTCGACGAGAATCAATCAAATATCGATCTGAACTGATTTAGATAGTTGAATGCACCAGGTTTAAATTCTTACTTAAAGTTAATTAACTTCGTTAGATTTGCCGATAATTTCGATCTGGTTAATATGCGATCGATCTCACAATCTTCGAGCAAAAAGGGAGTACACAAAATATTCTATTGATGACATGCTAAGTAGAAAATACATACGCAATTATCTATCGATTTCATATCGATCTTGCAATCGTGAATTCGAGCGTTGCATTTTATTTCTATCCCTTGACCACTCGATCGATCCTGGCGATTCTCGCAAGCGAGAGGCTGCGCCAACGAATTTCGATGTTATTTCGGCACGACTGCCCCAATCCAGACAATAATGGTTTGAGCATGGTAAAGATCCATAGATGTTTAGACAATTGTTTATGTATTTACATCAACTACAGCTAAAGATCCGGACATTAAATCGAAGATCGCCAATTTTTTAGTAAAAAATTATCGATCGCCCTAAATTCACGTGGCGGTTTTGGGTAGAGGGGCGTGGAAAAGAGGTTGTAGAAGTGCGAGAATTTGAGAAAGTAAGTATCAATGTAAATCGAGCATGAAAATCGCGATCGCGGGAGCTACTGGATTTGTGGGAAGTCGCTTAGTCGAACAACTCCAGACACAGGGACATCAAATTATGATTTTGACTCGAAATCCCCAACAGGCGAGTAACCTTTTTCCCCAAGCGGAAGTAGTCGGCTATACCCCCTTAATATCAGGAGAGTGGCAAAAATCGATCTCTGGGTGCGACGCAGTTGTCAATCTAGCCGGAGAAGCCATCGCCGAAAAACGGTGGACACCCGCCCAAAAACAGTTAATCTTGGAGAGTCGGCAAATCGGCACTCAAAAAATAGTTGAAGCAATTGCTCAAGCTCAAGTTAAACCCCAAGTCTTGGTCAATGCGTCGGCGATCGGCTACTATGGCACCAGCGAAACGGCTAAATTTGATGAAACGAGCCAAGCTGGTACAGATTTTCTCGCCCAAGTTTGCACCACTTGGGAAACCACCGCCGCCTCAGTAACCGCCGCTGGTACCCGCTCCGTTATCCTCCGCTTGGGAATCGTCCTCGGCGCGAAAGGTGGGGCATTGGGGAAGATGCTAGCCCCCTTCAGTGCTTTTGTGGGTGGGCCGATTGGCAGCGGAAAACAATGGTTCTCATGGATTCACCGCGATGATGTAGTGAAATTGATCTTGATGGCGATCGAAGATGCCCAAATGGAGGGTGCCTACAATGCCACAGCTCCCCACCCCGTAAACATGCGCCAGTTTACCCAAACCCTCGGCGTAGTGATGAATCGCCCCTCCTGGCTACCAGTTCCCGATTTCGCCCTCGAAGCTCTCCTCGGAGAAGGCGCGATCGTCGTCTTACAAGGGCAACAAGTCTTACCTACCCGCACTTTAGCCCAAGGCTTTAAATTTGACTATCCCACTCTTGAGCCAGCTCTAGCCGAAATTTTGCAAGGGTGAGGGGGTGGGGGTGGTAGGGTGACGGCGTGACGAGGTGACGAGGTAACAAAAGAAATAATTTTATATTCCACGCTCTCTACTACCTCACATCTTGC
>JANMEL010000310.1:0-64620 GCA_031376885.1 Chamaesiphon sp. OTE_70b_metabat_96
TAAGACCGGAGAGAGAATCCTCTCAAGGGCAGTTGCGTGAAACCCGTAAGGCTTGCCTTGAGCGTAGCCGAAAGGGAAAGAAGCAGAAAACCTAGTGGCGACGCTAGGGAATCATTGCCCTTTAGGGCGGTGAGTAGTCAATAGGAACCTTTATACTAATTAGTTCAAAAAATCTTTGCCATCGAGACAAGTAAAAACAGTCAACTCGCGATCGTTCGTATAGTCATCGACAGCTAAACTAGCCGCCATTCTTAATCGCCTCGACTATGATAACTACGGATACAAACCGATCTGCGGTAGTCCTAGTGTTTCTTCCCAACCCATCATGGCATTGAGAGACTGGATTGCTTGCCCTGCTTGACCTTTAATCAGATTATCGATCGCTGACATCACGATTACTCGTCCGGTTCGAGCGTCAACTTCCATGCCGATAAAGCAAAGATTTGTGCCCAAAGCCCATTTTGTCTGAGGATAAATGCCTCCATCTAAAATGCGGACAAAAGGGGACGATCGATAAAAAGCCTTATAAATTGTAATCAGATCTTCTGTCACCAGCCCAGGATCGCGAACTGTACCATAGACTGTGGCCAAAATTCCCCGCACCATCGGCACCAAATGGGGCGTAAATTGGACTTTGACTTCATGGCTAGCCAGATCGCTACAGATTTGTTCGATTTCTGGGGTGTGGCGATGTCCGCCCACTGCATAGGCTGAAAATGAATTATCTGCTTCCGCTAGCAATAGATGAGTTTTCGCTTGTCTACCGCCCCCAGAGGTGCCAGATTTGGCATCAATGATGGCAGTATTGGCATCAATCAAGCCTTGTTTGAGCAAGGGCGAAAGGGCGAGGAGACTAGCGGTAGGATAGCAACCAGGGCAACCGACGATGCGGGCGGTTTTGAGTTTGGCTCGATATAGTTCTGGTAAGCCATAGACGGCTGTAGCGGCGATATCGCGATCGGTACGCTCCATTTTGTACCACTGAGTATAGGTATCGAGATCTGTGAACCGATAGTCAGCAGATAGATCCAAGACACGACAACCTTTGGCCAATAATTTCGGCACCATTTCACAGGCTAAACCATTGGGGAGAGAGAGAAATACGACTTCACATCGCTGGGCGATGGCATCTAGATCGATCTTTTCGATCGTCAGACTGACAACATGAGCTAGGTGTGGATAGAGATCGCCAAACTTTTTGCCCGCACTGCTATCTCCACCTAGATAGGCAATCTCGATCGAGGGGTGATCTTGCAATAGTCGCACCAATTGTACGCCGCCATAGCCCGATGCACCAATAATCCCGACTTGAAGGCGATTTCGCTCACCCATGAATGTTATGACCTATATAATAAGAAATCAGGACTATATAGTTTAGCAAGATTTTACCGCTCTGTGATAACAACTTCCCCCACTGACCGATCTGATTTTACATTTGACTCGATCGATATCGCCCTCTCGGACATTGCAGCGGGCAAAATGGTTGTGGTAGTAGATGATGAGAATCGCGAAAATGAGGGGGATCTGATCTGTGCCGCCGAAACAGTCACTGCCGAGCAAATCAA
The DNA here is from genome assembly GCA_031376885.1 of Chamaesiphon sp. OTE_70b_metabat_96. Lineage (GTDB taxonomy): Bacteria > Cyanobacteriota > Cyanobacteriia > Cyanobacteriales > Chamaesiphonaceae > Chamaesiphon. The sequence continues at coordinate 1,566 of JANMEL010000310.1, forward strand.
TTTTATGGCTGTTCATGCGCGCGGCTTAATTTGTCTAGCGATGACTGGCGACAGGTTGGATGTTTTGGATCTACCGTTGATGGTGACAAACAATACCGATCCCAATCAAACTGCCTTCACTGTCAGTATCGATGCCAATCCCAAAACCGGAGTAACTACGGGAATTTCTGCCGAAGATCGTGCCCGCACCATTTTACTCGCGATCGACCCCAATACTCAAGCCGAAGACCTCCGCCGTCCTGGTCATATCTTTCCCTTACGGGCGCGGGAAGGTGGGGTATTGAAGCGAGCGGGGCACACAGAGGCTGCGGTAGATTTGGCGCGTCTGGCTGGCTCCTCGCCCGCAGGGGTAATTTGTGAGATCCAAAATGCTAATGGTTCGATGGCGCGACTCCCCGAACTCATTTTGTATGCACAGGCTCACGATCTCAAGATTATTACGATCGCCGATTTGATTAGTTATCGATTACGCCATGACAGATTTGTCCATCGGGAAGCCATTACCAAGCTACCTAGTCAGTTTGGCCAATTTGAGATTTATGGTTATCGGAACCTATTAGATAATACCGAAACTGTGGCGATCGTCAAAGGCAATCCAGCCGACTTTGTGGGCAAATCAATCATGGTGCGGATGCACTCGGAATGTTTGACTGGGGATGCTTTTGGTTCGCTCCGTTGTGACTGTCGGATGCAGCTCCAAGCCGCCCTGAAAATGATTGAAAATGTCGGTGAGGGGGTGGTTGTCTATCTTCGTCAGGAAGGGCGCGGAATTGGGTTGATTAATAAGCTCAAGGCTTATTCACTCCAAGATATGGGTTTGGATACGGTGGAAGCAAATAATCGTTTGGGTTTCCCTGCTGACTTGCGGAATTACGGCGTGGGTGCTCAGGTATTGAACGATCTGGGCATTAGTAAAATTCGGCTAATTACCAATAATCCGCGCAAAATTGCTGGACTCAAGGGTTATGGATTGGAAGTAGTCGATCGAGTGCCATTACTGATCGAAGCTAATGACTATAATAACAATTATCTCGCTACCAAAGCCGAAAAACTCGGTCATATGCTATTGCAGACTTATTTGGTCACAGTAGGGATTACTTGGAATGAAGAACCATTAGAGGTCACCAAACGCTACGACAGGTTAGAAAAACTTCGTTATCTAGCAAAAACTCACGATCTCCTACTAAAAGAAGAAGCTAGACCTGTTGGGATAGCCCTATTTGAGACTCCTTCGCTCACATTTCATCTCGGATTTGACCAAGCAAACTTGGTAACTGATGCTTGGTATCAAAATCCCCAACATCCCTATCTAATCGCCGTAATGTCAGTTCTCGATGCAATTTTAACATTACCTGAAACCAATCGATTAGAGTTTTTGGTGTCTAAGGGTAACGATCCGATGATTGGTTTACAAATGCAACTCGATCGACAGAAATATCCCAAATCTCAATTACCTTCGACGATCGATTCTCCTCTCTCACATCATACAATTTATAGCTTTCAATAATTTAAAATCATCAAACAATATCCCCGACTTATTCAAAAGTTGGGGATATTGTTTAAGCTTGAGAATGCTTTCTAGCACAGAAGCTCATATCGTTACAGAATTTGGATCGGGAATCGATCGGTTAGTAACAACCACATCCATGTCCATTTCCATGTCCATTTCCATTTCCATACCCATTTCCATATCCATTTCCACATCCATTTCCACGGCCACTTCCGCTTCCATTTCCACGGCCGCTACCGCTTCCATTCTTATACTTCTTGCGCTTCTTATAACCACCACCACCGAAAACTTGGCTACTATCGGCTTCTTTTAGTTCGCTCAAAAAGCTTTCTTCACCTGCAAGTAAATTGCTACCAGCAGGATTTAAGTTAGAAATTTCAATTGACATATTCGATTAGTCCTAGAGTATGAATTTTAGCTTCGCCGACTTATTTGAGTCTGTGGCGATCCTTGTCACAACTTATCATCGCCGATTGGTGTATAGTTTGCAACCCTCACTACTGAATTAGCAAGACATAATAGTAGCAATAAAATTCATTGTCGGTGGGCTTGAAGTAGTAGGGAATTAGGTGTAAATCGACGATCTCCAGCCGATGACTTCTGTGGCAGAGCTTCGAGAGCTTCGGTGGAATTCGACTCTGCAATTCAGCTTTAATTGTTGCTCTAGACTGTTCATATAGCAACCGCCAGGGCCTCACGCTCAACCCCCCTCTGCCAAGCTTAGAAGAGGGGGGTTGGGCGTGAGTTGATGATTGGTAACTAGTTGTAACCACCTACACCATAGTTATTGTTGAAACCTGGGAGATAGGTTGTAGTAGATTTAGAACCATGGCGAGTATAGTTATAAGTATCACCATTAGGCGTGACGATAAATTGATACTGGCGACTATTTCCAGGACCTACGTTATTAATGTAGATAGGATTGACACCACCAGACGTGGGAGCTGGGCCGCCACCGCCACCATGACGACCACCTTTTTTACCACCAACGATGCTTGCAACTTCTTGCTCGCTGAGGTCTTGGAAGATGGATTCGCCAGCAGTTAGATTTCCGATTTGAATTGACATAAAAACTTTCCTGAATACATGTTAGATCGACATCAGTACTTAGACGCAGGTATTAATTATTACTCAAATCTAAGTATGTGAGTATCCTATCCTCTAGATTATGTCATTGTCAATCAGGAAACTAGTTTTTTTGGACATAAGTCTATAGATTAGATCACTCAATTCGGCTCTCCTCTGTCACCCTCCAAGTGTGATAACAATCTATCCCATCAGGATTGAGATATGGTTGGCTCAAGTCGAGTCTGGCGTTAACTAATTCCCTGTGTAGGGTAGCAAGTTTGTCAGCAGTTGAGGTGTGTTTCTGCTCCATCGCTGCTAATAAGCCTGTAGCGATGATTTGACACCGCTCCATCCCAAATCCATCTGCGCCAATTGGTACCTCCGCTAACCCCAATCCTGGGGCTAGGGGTTTGGTAAATATGGGTACATTGGCTGAAAATTCAGCTTGATGTGTTTGGTAAATTTCAGCCAAAAGTCCTTGAATAGAATGATATGCTGTTTGAGGGAGTCGGAGAGTACCGCCATCATAACGATCGAATAATTCGGGGTGGTGGAGAATGGCGAATTGAAATGGAATCTCTAGTTTATTTAAGTCTTTAGTTAGGCTGGCGGCGATCGATACGGCAGCATCAGGAGTAAAGTTAAAGTAGAGTTCGATCGATGGAGTTCGATCGGGTTTGCCAGCATTGCCGACGATGATATAGGTATCGATATCGACGAGATTGGGGGGGAGATAGATAGATACGAGATCGCCAATTTCTGCGCGGTGAAATTCTGGCGGTAAATGTTGTTGTCGATCGATATGTAAGTGTAGCCCATCTTTGACGACGATCGGTCGATCTGGATCTAGTTTGGATACTATTTTCCAATCGGTATCGATATAGCCATGACTACTATTACTGTCTTGGAGTCGTTGATAAAATTTTGGATCGATATCTTCACTGTTGTCATTCTGGATTTTTGATGGTGTTTGGGTGTCGATTTCTATGTCTACAGTCTTTTTGAGGCTATGGGTGAAGTAGAGATCGTAGAGATAGTTTTTGGTTTGGAGGGTGAGGAATTTGATTTGTAAGTTTGATGGAATTTGGCGAGATTGATTTTGAGTAGGTATTGATTCTGATTCGATTTCTAGGGGTGAGTAGTCTGGGTGACGGATCTTAAAATTTTTGTCAATCTCTATTTTTTCAACGATATCTATTAAGGCTTGCTCGAATATTGACATATAGTTATTTAGTTAGAAGTTCAGTAACATTGTTGCCAAATAATGTGCCCATGGCAGCTTGTGGCGCACAGATTAGTTGTTTGGCGACTTGGAGCATGACGATCCCCCGATTGCCAAAAATCCGATCGTTATTGATGATGATTTCTATTTTTTCAATCAGGGATAAACCAGTAAATTGAATCGCTCGATTTAGGTAGTCTGGGCGGACTGCTAAAATCTCTGGAAAGTTTTCTAGGTAAGCTTTTGCAAGATAGAATAGAGATGGTTGAAGTAGCTCTAATGGAGTACTAGCTAATTGCAATGAGTCATCGATCGTCAGACTATTACTAACGACGAGACTATCCAACCAAATCTTGATATAACTAGCTAATATACAGCCGAGATCGAAGGCTGGATCTCCCCAAGTTACTCGTTCCCAATCAATCAGTCGAATCACCTGTGATGTCGGTTGATCCCAACTCAAATCTAGCAAAATATTATTCAATTTGAGATCGTTGTGAATCAAACAACTAGGCTCGATCGAATCAGCTAGCTCATCGATCGCTGCTGACAAACTAGGAAAACGTTGATACAGCTTAAAAAATCGCAAACACTCTAATGGCATCATCTGGAATGCTTTGGGCGAGATAACATTTAGTCGATCGATAATATCGATCGCGCTATTAATCCGTAATGAAGAGGGATGAGTTAGATTAAGAAATTCACAATGATCCGATTGTCGAAATGTCAGACTGTGAATGGTTCCCAAAAGTTGACCGATCGATCTGGCAATCTCGATCGGAAATTGATTTTCTTTGTGGTAATAATCCGATAGATCGCAATAATCGTCTAAATACCTAACTACCAAGATAGAGTTGTCTCGATCGAAGTATAGTAACTCCGGTAAAAACTTACCGATCTTCGTGCCAAAAGTAGGGAACTGCTTCACAAACTCTTCCATTCGCCACGCCGTCCAAAATTCGCCCTTTGTCTCTCCCGATCGATCGTGTATTTCTTGCTTGACTAATAGTTTGTTACCATCACTCAAGCTAATCAGTAGATTAAAATTTTTACCATGAGTAATCGTGACTCGACTCAGATCTCGTTGGCGTAGCCTCTCCTCTGAAGAATCGATTAGATTGCAATAATTAAGTTCGCTCAAATATTCAAACACATTTTCTGTATCTAAGATGATGCTCATATGAATAATTATATTATGACAATAGTTAGATATTATTACTTTCGATCTAGGGATTTGGTTTTAGTTCTAACAAATTGCCGATTGTGCTTTCAAATAAATAAGTTATCATATTCGGAGTGTAACAAAGTTCTCAAATTTAAAATACACTCGATTCCCTACTCATATAGCAACCGCCAGGGCGGTTAGGACAGATGTAGATGCTCAAACCATCAGTGCATCAGCTTTCCCAACCTGACCCCTGTCCCCTCACCCCTGACCCCTGCTATAGCTTGAGTTAGGGAAAAATCGATTCGTCACTCCGTCATCTGCTTGACTGACAAATCTTTCGATCGATTGTCAGTCAGCCAACTCAGTCACTACCCACTACCCTGAATTATGGTTCAAAATTCGGCACTTGGCACTATATCAGAGGAGCAATTGATTCACACACTAGGCGCAGATATCGCCAGTGCAGACATTGCAAATATCCGCGCTACGATGCAGCTACTGACAATTGCGCCTGGTAACAGCTTTTGGCAATCCAATGACAGTCAACCAGGGATTCATATCATATTAGCGGGGAAAGTGCGGTTATTTGACAAGCAAGGTGAGCGAGTCGCAACCCTGACTGTCGGGAAAAGTTTTGGCGCGAGCACTCTTTTTACCGACGCACAATTTAGTACCTACACCGCTAAAGCCGCTCTAGTTGTGGGTGGAGCCGAAATATTAGTCGGATTTATCCCTAGAGATTCGATCCACTCCTGCTGGAGTAAATATCCCCCCATCCAAAATCATCTCAGTCAACAGGCTCAACATCTCGACGCAATCCTCACCGGAAAAATCGAACCCTCAGCACTTCAAGTACGTCAACGAGGAATTCAAGCATCACCAGCACTGCGCCAAATCCATCCGATCGCGGCTACACCGCCAGCCACAGCCCCTGTGGAGCCAGTCAAAAATGGAGTGGCACCAAATCGATTCAAAGAGGCTTATTTCCCCACTCCTAGTCAAAAAATGGGGCAATGGTGGAAAAAAGTTCGTCACAATTACCCTTTCTATGAGCAACAGAGTTCATCAGATTGTGGTGCAGCCTGTTTGGTAATGGTGGGGAAGTATTGGGGGAAAGAGTTTAATATTAACCGCTTGCGAGAGTTGGCTGCTGTCAGTCGGGATGGAGCATCGCTCAATCGGTTGACGACTACGGCGGAAAGTTTGGGGTTTAATACTCGTCCAGTTAAAGCTAGTCTAGATCGGCTGGCGAGTCAACCATTACCGATTATTGCTCATTGGGAAGGAAATCACTATATCGTAGTGTATGAAATTAGTCCTAAGTATATCATTGTCGGCGATCCAGCCGTCGGACAGCGCAAATTTACTCATGCAGAATTTATCAAGGGATGGAGTGGTTATTGTCTACTATTAGAACCCACTTTGGCTCTGAAGAATACTGAGGGGAAATCTACGAGTTTTTGGCAACTATTCCAATTGGTTACGCCCCATAAGGTGGTAATTGGGGAAATATTTATTGCTTCGATCGTCTTACAGATTTTCGGTTTGATATCACCGATTTTTACACAGCTAATTTTAGATCGGGCAGTTGTTCACAAATCTGGCAGTAGTTTAGCTACTTTTGGGATCGGCTTACTAATTTTTGGCGGGTTTCAAATCGCGATAACTGCCTTGCGTCAGTATTTAATGGCTTTGACAGCCAATCGGATTGATGCAGCATTGGTAGTGGGGTTTATTCGTCATGCGTTTAGTTTACCACTGAGTTATTTTGATTCTCGTCATGTCGGCGATATTATTTCCAGAGTTCAGGAAAATCATAAGATTCGTACTTTTATCACTGGAGAATCTTTAGGGGTATTAATCGATCTGATGTCGGTGTTTGTCTATGTCACGTTGATGTTTGTTTATAGTTGGAAGTTGGCACTAGTCACACTAATATCGATTCCCCCATTTCTAATTCTTAATTTTGCTTCGACACCTTTTTTGAAGCAGATGTCACGAGCAGCATTTAACACCTCAAATGCTGAGAATAGTTATCTAATTGAAGCTCTCAATGGGGTGCGAACAGTCAAATCGATGTCTGTAGAAAGATCGGTACGCTGGAATTGGGAGGAGTTGTTAAATAAGGATATCAAGCAAAACTATCGCGGGCAAATAATGGGAATTAAGATTCAGGCGATCAGTTCGGCGATTAATACTATTAGCAGCACTGCGTTGATTTGGATTGGTGCATCTCTAGTGATTTCGGGTGAATTTACGATCGGTCAATTATTTGCTTTTAATATGCTCTCGGCAAATACGATCGCCCCCTTTCAACGGTTAGCTGGACTTTGGACTAGTTTACAAGAAATCGGCATTGCGATCGAAAGATTGTGCGATGTGATCGAGGCAAAACCAGAGGAAGATCGAAGTACGCCCCAGCAAGATTTGGCCAAGCTTCAGGGATATGTCAAATTCAATAATGTTACCTTTCGCTATAATAAAGATGCCGAAAATAATATCCTCGAAAATATTAATTTTGAGATTAAACCAGGTCAAACTGTGGCGATCGTTGGGCGCAGCGGTTCGGGAAAAACAACCCTCTCTAAACTAATTCTCGGACTATATCAGCCGATAAGTGGATCGATCGAAATCGATGGCAAGGATTTGAAAACTATTTCGCTCCATTCACTGCGATCGCAAATTGGGCTAGTAGATCAAGATACATTTTTATTCAGTGGCACTATCAAACATAATATTACTCTATCAAAACCTGGCGCAGATATTAGTCAAATTCAACGGGCAACACAATTAGCTGGTGCTGATGAATTTATCACTAAAATGCCGATGGGATATGATACCGAAATCGGCGAAGGTGGCGGTATGTTGTCAGGGGGTCAACGTCAACGAATTGCGATCGCCCGCGCATTATTAAACAATCCTCGACTGCTCATATTTGATGAAGCAACTAGTAGTTTAGATACAGAATCAGAACGCATTATCCAAACTAACTTAGAAAAAATTCGCCGCAACCGCAGTACAATTATTATCGCCCATCGTCTCTCTACTGTTCAAAATGCCGATCTAATTTTAGTATTAGATAAAGGAGTCCTGATCGAAAGTGGAAACCATCGAGAACTAATGGCACAACGCGGGCAGTACTATTATCTAAATCAACAACAAATCGCTACCATTCAAGAATAAATCAACAACAATAAAAACTATGGTGCATAATTCCATCCCCAAAAACACAGATCGAAACTTACAACCCCAGATTAAAGTATTGGTGGTAGATGATGGACGAGTAATTAGAGAAAAACTTAAATCCATATTACGATCGCACAAAGATATTCAAGTAATTGGCACAGCCGCAGATGGCTATACAGCAATCGAGCAACTCGAATATCTACATCCCGATATCATCTTACTCGATCTCGACATGCCAAATCTAGATGGGATCCAAGTCGCTCAAATTATCGACCAAAAATATCCACAGATAAAAGTTATTATCCTCACTAGTCATGAAAATTTCGATCCTGCATCTGCCTGCATCAAAGAATATATCGTCAAAGATAGTGTCGAGCTAAAGATAGCGGATCGAATCCGCTTTGTCCATAATAGCGATCGATTCAATGGTAACTATGATAATGTGGTTGGATTCGATCGCAACAGTATAGAAACTAGTAAAATATCTCGAATCGCCAGCAATCGTAATTTTGACGATCGATTAACTCAAATCTCATCAATTGCCAATACCACATTCAGCAAACTAAATGATTGGTCAAATGCAGCCAAAGAATTAATCGATATCATGCCTTTGCCTTGGACGAGAGGTTTATTATACTGTTTAATGATATCCTTGGCTATTGCTATCCCTTGGGCATGTTTGTATCGAATGGATGAAATTGGTACAGCCAGAGGTAGATTAGAATTCAAAGGCAATACTATCAAACGGGAGTCCGATTTAGATGGTAGTGTTGCAGTACTCAAAGTTTATGTCAAAAAAGGCGATCTAGTCAAAGCCGGACAAATAATCATGGAATTGGATGGTAAAAATGTCCGCGAACAAATCTATCAAAATCAACTAAAAATTGATGGCGAACAACAACGGTTCGATCGATTGCTATTGCTAAAAAATCAACTAGGATTGGGTACCACTGCTCAACAACAGCAAAATCAAGCTCAACTACTAGAAAAACAATCTCAAATCGCTCAAGCACAGCAGAGTCTTTCTAGCCTCAATTCCAATTCTCGCAGCCAAAGTGCCGAAAAATTGGCTCAATTGAATCAAGCCGAACAAACCCTCATCGATCGTCAATCCAGCTACAATCTTCAGAAGGCTGAAAAACTTACCCAAGTGCGCCAAGCCGAGCAAGCAGTAGTTGATGCTCAAACCAATTATCTGCTCACTCAGAATCGATTTAAAGAAGCTCAAAATGAGGTGCGTCGCTATCGCAAACTATATCAGACTGGAGCCGTCGCCGAAATAAAAGTCAAAGAAATCGATAATATCGCTCAGGAAAAGAACCAACTTTTTACCCAAGCCTTAGCGAGTCTCCAACAGTCAAAACTGCGCCTCAAAGAGCAACAGGAAAACTATCAAAAACTCCTCCAACAAACCCAAGCTGATATCGCTCAAGCTCGACTCAAACTCAAAGAGCAACAACAAAACTATCAGCGCACCCTAAACCAAACTCAAGCCGATATCACTCAAGCCAAACTCCGACTTACCGAGCAACAACGCGGATCCACAAGTCTAGCCACAGGTGGAAATATCGCCCTCTTAAAAACTGAACAACAGCTCAGAGAAATCGACAACCAAATCGTCACCCTAAAATCTGAAATCGATCGATCTCGATCCCAAAACGCCTTCCTGCTCAAACAACTAGACAAATACACCATCAAAGCGAATGTAGACGGCACAATCTTTGAACTACCGATCGAACGAGAAGGCTCTGTAGTCCAACCCAAACAACTAATCGCTGAAATCGGTTCCAATGCCAGCGGACTAGTCTTCAAAGGTCAAATACCCGCCGCTGAGAGTGAATCCTTGCGATCTAGCAAAACTCAAAAAGATGTCAAACTCAAATTCGATGAATTCCCATTCCAAAGTTACGATATCGTCAAAGGAAAACTCACCTGGATTGCACCCAATTCTAAGCTACTGCAAACCGCTGCTGCTCCAGTTGCTATCTATGACGTAGAGATACAGCTCAGTCAGTCTTGCATTAAGCATGAGGGCAATTGTATCCCATTCAAATCAGGGCAACCAGCCACCGCCGAAATTATCATTCGCAATCGCCGAATTATTGATTTTATTCTGGATCCATTTCGGAAATTATCGTAGGTTGGGTTGCGCGTAGCAAAACCCAACACCCTAGAGAGGTTGGGTTTCATTCTGGTTAGTGAGCGAAGCCGAACTACAACCCAACCTACGACAAAAGATTTGCACCTTACAATCAGCTATTTCACTGCATCCCAAGCACTAGCAGCAGCAACTACAGCTTGCTCGACCGTTTTTTCACCCAACATTGCTGATTGGAGATTCTCGTAGATCGCTTTTTTGAGCAAATTGAGATTTTTTAAGGGGGGAATTAAGATCTCTGATTGTGCTAGTTGTTGAGCACTAATTAGTTTGCCTTGGGCGAGGGGAGATTTATCACCACTACTGACTAATTTAGCCTGATATCGATCGATCGCCCCAGTATTAGACGGTAGAGTATCCGAAGCTTCGGCAAATGCGAGTTGATTATCAGCATTGGTGATAAACGAGGCAAATTTGACAGCGAAATCGGGCATTTTAGTACTGCGGGGAATGACCAGATTCATCACTGCTACGCCCTTCTTGCCAGTTTGTCCGACAATTTGAGGCGCGATGCCGGAAACTTTGGCAATTTGAGGCGCATTTTTGCTAATCGTATCAATAAATGGTGCTCCAGCCGAAAGCATCGCCGTTTCGCCGCCTTGGTACAATTGGATCGCCTGTTGATGCCCCTGTGTGAGCACTTCCCTGGGCAGTAAGCCCTCTTTATACAGATTTACCCAATATTGAAAGGCGGCCTTACCCGCAGGGGTGTTAAAGGCGGCTTTACCTTGGGCATCTACTAATTTAACGTCCATTTGAACGAGGGATTCCAAGATATCATTACTATCTTCAGGGACGAAAGTAGTAAAGAAGGCATATTTACCTGTTTTATCTTTGATTTGTTTGGCGGATTGAGCTAATTCTTGATAAGTAGTCGGCGGTTTGGCGATTCCAGCTTTGGCGAATAGATCCTGATTGTAGATCGTGATGTTGGTGGTGAGATACCACGGGAAACTAAAGGCTTGATTATTTAAGGTTCCCGCCTGCCAAACTTTGGGTAGATACTCTTTGCTCTCGCCTTTTTTTAAGGCCGTATCCAAGTCTAACCAAGCATTTCTAGCCGCTAGTTGAGTGGCAAAATCGGGATTGAGATTGACGACATCGGGGGCAGTTTTGGCACCCATTGCAGCTTGAATTTTGCTCTGCATCCCGCTCCAAGGTACATCTACCCAGTGGACTTTAACAGTCGGATTAGCAGTCTCAAAAACGCCAATCGCTTTCTTGAAATAATCATTAAATTTTGGTTGCAGTTGCATCGTCCAAAATTCTAATTTCGGTGTCTGAGTGGTGGGTGATTTTAGACAACTCACCACCCCTGTTAATAATAGCCCCAACAAGCCGCAAACCACCAAGCGGCGGAAATTCCCAATCTTACCCATTGATTTTACCCTCGACTCGATCGACAACAACGCATTATCGACGATTTAGAGCTTGGGTGCTAGTGGGTTGAGCTAATTTACCTAGAGAAGAGAGAATAGGGAAAAGTGGAATTTTGTCACGAATCCTGAACAGACGAAAAACTCTAATTAATGTCATTATCCCCGACGAGGTAGTGTATAATTTTTGAGTATTATGTTAAAGTCTCTAAAATCCTACAAAATCACAAATTCGCTGAAACCGACAACGCCTATTGCTAATCGAACAACGACGCGAGACGGCGTTGTCGGTTTCTAGCAGAACTGGAGGAAGAACAACAAGCTGAGAACGTATGGGTTGAAGACATCCGAACGAAAATTGATCCTGCCATTTCAGCCTCATAGCAAACACCACCGATTACCTACGGTACGCTACGCGAACGATGGAGAGACATTCGTCAACCAGATTTTAGAGCGGTTTCAACGCAATCGGGTGTAAGGATGACTCTCCATGTTATCAACATTCTTGCTAGTCAAGATCTTACTGAAATTGCTGACTACTTTGCCGAAACCAATGTAGAAGTAGGTGAACGATTTTTTAGAGAATTTAACATTACAATATCTCCGGCTCTGAGTCCATACTCTGATAAGTCGCGAGTTAATGAGACTTCTCGATCTAATTCCATTGTCATTATTGAGTCGTTAACGATCGAGAGAGTAAGCTATAATTGTTGCTCTGTATATGTTAGTTCGTGGGCACCATCCTAATTTTACCAAATTGTCTTTACATGAAGGTATTTGAGGATATTGTTATCGCAGGTAATTAGCGGGACATTATATCTTCTCGCCATTGCTACAATAGTTCTGTCAGCAGGATCTTTGTGAAAGTCTCCATGTAGTTGGGTACTGGCGATCGCATCCTCTGGATTCAGTGCCTCGATTACTATCCCTGAATGACTCTTTGCTAGAGCATACCAATCATCGATCGGTAACGGCAATGCTAATTTACCAAGGCAGATTTTACAGCTATTTCCCATACCGAAATAGCTGAAACTAAAATACTATTTTGTGGCTCCCTCAATCTCAATCTGTTCTCGTGCAGCATTCGATAATTGACTCGGAACGTGTAAAAGCCACAGCCAAACATGGGTGTCAATAATAATCATTCACCCAAAGCCATCCACAAATCGGTCATCGGCGCATCAAAGTCAGGCTCGATCTGAATTGACATTCCGCGCAAGGGATAATGTTTTTTGTCGTTTAATTTAGTTTCGTTCTGCGTTGTGGCTGCAACTGGGTAGTTACTACCGAGGGATCGGATAAAATCTAACAGGCTCAGTTGCATTGGTTCAGGGATTTTTTCTAGTTCCCGAACGATTGATTCTATCGTACTCATGATGTGATGGGGAAGCATTCGTGACAAGTTAAGAAAATTAGAGCTTTGTCAAGGAGCACTAGAAAATATGTCAAACTCTTACTAAACAAGCGTTTGAGCTGATATTGCCCTATGACTCGCAGCCCCAGAACTAATCGTGACCACGCCAAAAAACAACACCGACCAATGGTCGAAGATGAAGTAATTGCAGCACACTTAGAAAAGTTGGTAACGCCAGCCATCACCGCACAGGAAAATTACTATAAAAAATTGGGGATGAGGGATAGAATCCTGAACCTACCATTTATGGTAGCGGCGGTACTGACGCTATTATGGCGAGAAGTAGTCGGGGTCAGGGAACTAACAAGGATGCTGGAAAGAGAAGGATTTTTATGGTGTGAACGAACAAAAGTAAGTCAGCAGGCGATTTCCCAAAGATTTTTAACCTTTCCAGCCGAGTTATTTGAAAGGGTATTTAAAGAATTGTTACCAGAATTTAGTAATAAGTGGCACGGCCGAAAGCAGCGACCGTTACCACAGAGTATTGAGTTTACCCGAACAAAATTCGATAGAATTTGGGCATGTGATGGCTCAACCTTAGAGGCATTATTCAAGAAATTGAACAGCCTAGAAGATTTACCAATTGGACAATTAGCGGGCAAAATGGGAGTAGTAATAGATTTAATCACCAGACTGCCGATCGAAATCTGGTTCAGAGAAAATCCAAAAGCCTCGGATATTAACTTCGAGTTAGATATCTTAAATCTAGTGCAGACTAAAACATTGCTATTGTTGGACAGAGGTTTCTATCATTTTTTATTTTGGCAGCAACTGATAGATCGAGATATTCATTTCATTACTAGATTAAAAAAGCGGATGCGCTCCGGTCGGGTTCCCCGACCATGGAAGCGCACCAAGCAAGGAGCTAAAATCCAGGTTCAGCAAGCATTTACAGATAGTTACAGTATTCGAGATCGATTGATTCAGATGGGGTATGGGACTGAAAAATCTCCATATGTTAAGCTTCGTCTGGTAGAAATCAGGTCAGGAAAAGTTTGGTATTCATATTTAACAAGCGTGATAGATCCATTAATTTTGCCTCCTTATGTAGTTGCAGATTTATACAGTAAAAGATGGAGAATAGAAGAAGCTTTTAATACAGTAAAAAGATTGTTGGGTTTAAGTTATTTATGGACTGGCTCAATTAATGGAATTAAATTACAAATTTGGGGTACTTGGCTATTCTATGCAGTTTTAGTCGATCTAGGTGATGCTATAGCTGATGAACTAGCTCTGCCTTTTGACCGAATTTCCTTGGAAATGATTTACCGTGGTCTTTATCATTTTTCAGTAGCTCATCAGAAAGGTATAGCTAACGATCCAATTAAATATTTTGCCTCACCAGATAATCATGATTTAGGCATTGTTAAAACTATTCGTAAACCAAATGTCAAGTTGATTATTGCCCCTTTTCCTGAGCATATGCGTAGTGGCGACCAATTTTTCTTTGAGCCATCTGCTCAAACCGGCTTGACAACTGCGATCGCTTCTTAACTTGTCATGAATGGATGGGGAAGAGTGAATGTAATTCAATTTTACCATTCTCACATTTACGCAACAAGGGATGTTAAGTGAGATTTCTTTCAGTAGGTTGAGTCTTGAAACCAAATAATTCCAGTATTTGAGGCTCGTTCGCGTAGCGTACCGGAGGTAATCATTGGTGTAGCCTACCGTTAGGTAATCGCTATTGAGGAGCATCTTTATACCCTGTCGAAATTATCGCTCGATTTTCTTGGGTTCGATCGATCTTTGGTGGGATGGTTTTGGGATCGATAGATGTTGATGATTATCGATTCCCCAAGGCGACGCTACGCGATCGAGATTATTGGAGTAAGATATCTGCCGGAATATCCAACTGATGATGAAGTGCGCGAATCATTTCTAGCGTTAAAGTTTGACGTTTAGACATTACTTCTGATACTAAATATTCGCTACCAATAATGGGAATTAGATCGGCATTCGATCGATCCAACTGTTCTAGTCGAAACTCGATTGCGGCGATTGGGTCTGGTAATCCGATCGGGAAATATTTATCTTCATATAACTCAATTAGAGTTGCCAGTACCTCTAATTCATCAGCTTCAGGTGTATTCGGCTGAGATTGCATCAAAGCTCCCGCTCGTTCCACTGCATCCTGATAATCAGTTTCAGTTTTAATCGGTCTAATTAAAGCAGTATTCATATTGTCTCCACATCAACGGTATCGTAATCTTGATGAGTCCCAACAAATCGGATAAAAATAATCTGTAAAGCGTAGTTAATCTCAACAACTAATCGATATTTATTACCTGCAATATTGAATATAATTCGATTATTTTTCAGTATACTCGCATTTCGATATTGTTCTTTAATGTCCGCAGGATTAAGCCAACTAGCCTGTTTAGCCTCCCGATACCAAGACTTGAGTGGATCTTCAGCATCAGCATATTTAGGAGAACTTTCCCAAAATTCCCGTAATGTTCTTTTTGATAAAATTCTCACGTTTCAATTATCATGTTTCGTTGGCGTAGCCTACCGGAGGTAATCGCTTAACTGTGGATCGCCTTGAATCAGCCACAGAAATACGTGTGTATCAAGTAAAAACCGACCCATTACATATATTCTTTGTAAATCATCTAAAGACGCATTAAAATCATCAGACATCCACACCTCTCCCTTCCAGATGCCGAAAGCATTTTTTCGATCTAGTGGGGGTGTTTGCACCGACAGATTATGCTTTGCAACCAAACCCTCAATATAGTGCAGGGCTTCCTGTTGCACCGACTCTGGTAGTCGCTGAATTTGTTCGAGGAGTGCTTGCTCCATAAGATTATCAAGGGTAATTAGAGATGTACCCTTATTTTAGCTCAAACCTGTGGGAGAGCATTCATAAGTACCAAAGTGAAATAATTTAGCTAGTACTAGACGACATAACAACCTAATTAGGCAGGCGATCGCAAGAGATCGATCGATTCGCCCAAGATTTGAGTAAAATAATACATAGCCTCACTTAGCCAAATCCACATGACCGATAATATCCCCGACTTGACTGGTATTCGCACGAGCCAGAGTCAAATTCGTAATGCTGATTATCGTCAACTCGATCGTACCAAACTATCGCCGATGTACCAACACTACGTCGAGGTGAAAACTCAGTATCCCCACGCGCTGTTATTGTATCGGTGTGGTGATTTTTTTGAGACTTTTTTTCAGGATGCGATTACCATTGCGCGGGAACTGGAATTGGTATTGACGAGTAAGGAAGGGGGCAAAGAAATCGGGCGGGTACCCATGACTGGAGTACCGCATCATGCAGTCGATCGATATTGTGCAATCTTAGTCGAAAAAGGCTACGCGATCGCCATCTGCGACCAAATGGAATCAGCCGCTGAAGCTTCCGCCGCAGGTACGGGATTAGTCCGTCGCGAAGTAGTTAGGGTGCTGACTCCGGGGACGATTCAAGAAGAGGAAATGCTCCAAGCAAGAAGAAATAACTTCTTGGCGGCGATCGTCATCGTCGGTGATAACGACCCCGTTCACCCGCCATGACGATCGAGATTCACCAAAATTGTCAGTGATTGCGCCACAATCTCATGCGACTTCGTTCCCTTCATCTGCGCAATAAAACCGATACCGCAAGCATCGTGCTCAAACTGCGGATCGTATAAACCTTGTTTTATGGGTGCTTGGATGGTGTTCATGCTTGGATCGATCGCTTAAAGGTTGTCAAGTAGCTGATGCCAGATTTTACACGCAGCATGGGTATTCTACTTCGCCTTATATTGTCGATCTATCCCAGTCGATCGGGCATCCACGGATACAAAAGTTTGCCCTCTGATCTAAATATTTAGGAATTACAGAGAGTATGAGTGGATTAGTGGGAATACTATTTATAGTCATTTTCACTATTAAATATGATTGGGTAACTCGTATGAAAACAACAGGATCTGTCTATGTCTTGGCGAACAGTGCAATGCCTGGTTTAGTAAAAGTTGGCAAGACCCAGCGTTCAGCGACAGAGAGAGCACAAGAACTATCGAATGAGACAGGCATTCCGACACCATTCATTGTTGTCTATGAGCAACTCTTTGAAGATTGTGATGTGGCGGAGAAGTATATACATACTGTACTCGATCGTACAGGAATCAGAGAATCAAGTAATCGAGAGTTTTTTCGAGCAACCCCAAAAGAAGTTATAGAGGCTCTGCTCACAGCACCAGGAAAATTAACTGGCATACAAGCACAAAACTATAGCCAGAGTAAAGCTGAGTCACTGCTCGATCGGACAGAATCTGATGAATTAGACGATTTTAAGCTTGAAGATGAAGATGAAGATGTATTGTCTGGCCTTTGGATTGAAATATGGAAAGAAGCTGAAGCAGCATATTATGGTTTCGGAGATACAATCCAAGATTATGATGAGGCAATGAAACTATACATCCAATCTGCAAAATTGGGATGTCCCTATGCTTACAGAAGAATCGGGCACATGTACTCCTATGGTCAAAGCGTGAAAGAGAGTAATTCAAAGGCGTTGGAGTTCTTCAAGAAAGGAGCAAGGCAGGGAGATTACTACTGCTATGCTGCAATGGCAGAACACTTGTTTCAGTATGAAGAGCAGCCCGATAACTACTTTAAGGCGATGAAACTATTTTTTAAAACTAGGAATGAGTCTATCAATAAAGTTGTGGAGAAACACGCCGAGGATGAGGGTGACTCAGTAGAAGGGGTAATGATCGGTTTTATTCGTTACACAGTAAATTATCTTGGTAAAGATCGGGAAGTTCCAGTTACAGTTCCATCTGAGATCTTAGTGGAAATGTCACCTTATAAGACACTATTTATTAAAGATATGATGGAGATAAGTGAGTATTCAAAAAATGAAAATCCTGAGAGTAGCGGATATCTAGAATATATAGAGTGGGCAGAATTTAATTTGTAAAATTTACAGCTATTTATAAATAAAGCTGATAAGCAAAAAGATCAAACCATGCCAGCATAAGAGGTCACATAGAAAGATTGGTAGTGAGCTTTCTTTCCGTAGGTTAGGTTGTTGGGTTGACTCTCGAAATCCAACAACCTCGGTATAAATGTAGTGGCTTGAATAGATGAAAATTTTGGGTAAAGCGATCTTCTAAAATATAATGATTGTAGTTTTAGAGAGCTAGACTCCCACATTTTTAGCTTTTTTGAGCCACTACAAAATAGTAATCTACTAATAGCGGTCAGAATTGATAGTGGGAGCATTGCTAACATTAAAGCTAGGAAATACACTGAGGAAGTACATGATAAAATTAGCTGAAGTTAAATACTTAACATAAGTTTCTAATGATTATGGATCTATTCACTCCGATTGTGACCGAAGAAAAACAACACCCAAATTTTAGGGCATTAACACAACCAAATTTTTGTTCATCAGAATTAGAAGTTATTAGAGACTGGGCTAATAATTTTGTGGATCGAGATGGTAAGTTTGTCAAAGAATTTCAAACAACTTTTAATTCTTCATTTTGGGAGCTGTACCTTTTTGCTTGCTTTAAAGAGCTTGGTTGCACAGTTAATTTTTCTCATGAAACACCAGATTTTTCGATTGATTCACCATACGGTAATTTTATCGCAGAAGCAACTATTGCAAATCATCCAGATAGGTTTCGTCCAGAGTGGGATAGAGATATATTAGAGAAAGCAGATAAAACGGAGGTTTTAAGACTTTCTACAATCAGGTTATTGAATGCAATTTCATCAAAGCATCAAAAATATATTAATAAGTATTCCAAGCTTTCTCATGTTCAGAATAAGCCCTTCGTTATATGTGCCACTCCATTCGATCAGCCGTCTTTTTTTACTCAAGATTCACTAGCTATCGTTCGAGTACTTTATTCCTATGAATCAGCTTTAAGCATTCCTGGTAATCAAGATGGTGAAATTATTTTCACTGGTGAGTCAAGATGTTATCAAGTTCAAAAGAGTCCTGATGTACATCTAAATTTAGGTCTATTCACTGATAAAAGAATGTCTGAAGTAAGTGCAGTATTTTTTAATAATAAAGCGACTTTCTCTAAAGTTCGCGCACTTGCCAAAGAGGGAGATCATGTTATGTTTTCTGGGGCTAGAATGATTCAATCAGAAAAAACTACAGGATTAGAAAAATTTTTTGAAGCTAGAGCACAGTATCAAGAAACAATTCTTGACGGATTACATATTCTTATAAATCCATTTGCAAATAATCCTCTTGACTTGAGTATTTTCAATAATCGAGAAGTCGCTGTACATAGCTACGATCCGACAACAGAGAGTTATTTGTCGGAAATACCTAACGGGTTTTTACTTCAAAGAACGTCTATCAGTATTGGTTCAGAAGAAAATACTCTGGAACTTAAAAAATCAATAACTGAATATCCTTATCAGAAATTATCACCTGAAGTCTGGGAAGAAGATCGATTAATCTATGTTGGTGGCAAAAGTGGGTCATTTAAAGATAATTACATGGCTCATTACAGAGAATGGACTGTTTTAGTATCATTTGACTCAATTGATGAGAATTGGGGATCGCAATCAGTAAATAGCCTCTGTTATAATCTTCCACAATTTATTAAAGCAAATATGAATGAAGATATAGCATCATCTGGTATTAACGAATGGGTTTCAACCAAAGAAGATGCTTATGCAGCTATGAAACAAAAAATCGATTTTCCAGTTAGCTGATAAGAATTACATTAACTCAATCCATTTTTGAATTACTTCAACCAATTTCGCAGAGCGGAGGCTTTGCTAGTGTTTATAAATTAATGTGTCGAGTGCAATTTATGTACATTAAAAAATAAATAAAGATCGACCGTGTTATTCATTTGTTGACGTAGCTTCTCGTTTTGATAATCGCATTGTTGAAGTTATTCGTTGGCAAAGCCTTCCAATTGTCATCATCGGATAATGGTGGGAGGTCTAAATAAGCTGTCCGTTTTAGAATCTCTGATGCTAAATCCAGTTCCTCTAAATTCTGTCAGGCGATCGAATGCAATTAAAAAGCTTTGCACCATAGGAGTCATCATTTATGGTGATTTTTTATCTACATTGAAACAACGTGAGTTCTAGCTTGAACGTTAGATTTTGAGTTAACAGTAATCCGAATCTCCACATTACTACCGAGTGCATTAAGAAACCGAAACAGGCATTCCGTAGAAAAATTAGACAATTTACCGCGCATTAATGTTGATAATGTCGATCGATCTACGCCTAAAAGTTCTGCTGCTTCAGTTTCCGTAAGTTGACGAGCAGAGATTAATTCATCAATTTGATCGACTAGTTCTGCTTTCAGCATGAGTTCATCGGGATTTGGTAAACCTAAGTCAGCAAAGACGTTACCAATACTTGAATGTACCTGGATTTGTTCGCTCATTTAGTCCTCTTGGCTTTCCTGCTTTGAATATGTCTCGTAGTGTTCTTTGGCACGTTTCAATCGGGCTTCAATTAAGTCTATGTCCTGTTTGGGAGTAGCAATACCATGTTTTGACTTTTTCTGAAACGCATGGAGGACATAGACTACCCCCTCAAATTTTACGGTATAGACTGCCCTATAAGTGTCTCCATCAAAATCCTCAACTATTTCGAGGACACCAGATCCCTTGAATCCTTTGAGTGGTTTAGCATCAGGGTGCTTTTTACCCAACTGTCCTCGATACAATGCAAAGCCTATCATTTGCTGAACATCTTCAGGAAACTCTCTCAAATCCTCACGAGAGCTGCTAATCCATTCAACAGGTTTTAATAAAGGATTCATGAATTTATGCTGCTATTCCTGGCGTGATGTGTCAGATTGGTAGAGCTTAGAACATCGACCCTACAACAATTATGACCGATTGCTGTTGCTCACAGGTGAAAAGATAAGTTTCTTCAAGATCGATTCGCCCAAGATTTGAGTAAAATAATACATAGCCTCACTTAGACAAATCCACATGACCGATAATATCCCCGACTTGACTGGTATTCGCACGAGCCAGAGTCAAATTCGCAACGCTGATTATCGTCAACTCGATCGTACCAAACTCTCGCCGATGTACCAACACTACGTCGAGGTGAAAACTCAGTATCCCCACGCATTGCTGTTGTATCGGTGTGGTGATTTTTTCGAGACTTTTTTTCAGGATGCGATTACGATTGCGCGGGAACTGGAATTGGTGTTGACGAGTAAGGAAGGGGGCAAAGAAATCGGGCGGGTACCAATGACTGGAGTACCCCATCATGCAGTCGATCGCTATTGTGCCATCTTAGTGGAAAAAGGCTACGCGATCGCCATCTGCGACCAAATGGAAACCGCCGCCGAAGCTACCGCCGCAGGTACCGGATTAGTCCGCCGCGAAGTAGTTCGGGTGCTGACTCCTGGTACGATTCAAGAAGAAGAAATGCTCCAAGCAAGGCGGAATAACTTCCTCGCGGCGATCGTCATTGTCGGCGATAATTGGGGGTTAGCATATACAGATATCTCTACAGGCGAATTTCTCACCACCCAGAGCACCAATATCGAAGTGCTCACCCAGGAATTGATGCGGCTCCAACCGCCGGAAATCCTCATCCCCATCGCCGCACCAGATCTCAACCGCCTCCTTCGCCCTGGGGAAACCTCCGACTTACTCCCCAGCAGCCTCCCCAACTGCTTCTGCTACGCCATGCGCCCCCTGGCACCATTTACCCTGCTAGAAGCCAAGCAACGGCTCCTGGATACCTTCAAAATGCGATCGCTAGAATCTTTGGGGTGCGCGCCATTTCCCCTCGCCTTACGCGCCGCTGGGGGCTTATTAGAATATCTCGAAGCCACCCAAAAAAGTAACCCCATCGCCCTCCAACCCCTCCGTACCTATTCCCTCGGCGATTACCTCGTCTTAGATCATCAATCGCGCCGCAACCTGGAAATCACCCAAACCATGCGCGATGGTCACTTTCAAGGCTCCCTACTATGGGCATTAGACAAAACCTGTACCGCAATGGGTGGGCGAGCATTACGCCGTTGGATGCTTCAACCCCTCTTAGATATCGTCTCGATTAACAAACGCCAAGACACCATCCAAGAACTCATCGAGCAAACCTTCCTCCGTCAAGATCTCCAACAACTGCTCAAACAAATCTACGACATCGAACGCCTCACCGGAAAAGCCGCATCAGGGCGGGCAAATGCGCGGGATTTAGTCGCCCTCGCCGACTCATTTCTCAAACTTCCCGAACTCGCAAATATTGCCAATCAGGGTAATTCCCCCTTCTTAAAAATTCTCCATCACGTTCCCCACGAACTCGAAGCCTTGGGCGGCAAAATCGCGGCACATCTCGTGGAACACCCACCCCAACAACTGAAAGAAGGCGGGATTATTCGCACGGGAATTAATACCGAACTCGACGAAATGCGCTCCGCTGCTGCGGGAGATCTCCAGTGGATAGCCAATCTGGAAGTCATCGAGCGGGAACGTACGGGTATCGCCAATCTCAAAGTCGGATTTAACAAAACCTTCGGCTATTACATCAGTATATCCCGCCTCAAAGCCGACCAAGTACCGATCGACTACATCCGCAAACAAACCCTCACCAACGAGGAACGCTACATCACCCCCGAACTCAAAGAGCGGGAAGTCCGCATCCTCACCGCCCAAGAAGATCTCAATCGTCTCGAACACGAAATCTTCATCGAACTTCGCACCACAGTTGCTGCTTTTACCGACCAAATCCGCACTGTCGCCCGCAGTATCTCAGCAATTGATGTGTTGTGTGGTTTAGCCGAAATTGCCGCGATTCAAGGCTATTGTCGCCCCCAGATGGTGTCGAGTCGGGAAATCCAAATTACCGATGGTCGCCATCCCGTGGTGGAAAAAGCTTTATTAGCTGGATTCTTTGTACCTAATTCGACCCAATTAGGTCAAGCGGAACATGTTAATGCTAGTGTAGAACATCCCGATTTAATTATTCTCACTGGGCCGAATGCGAGTGGAAAAAGTTGTTATTTGCGTCAATTAGGATCGATCCAAATTATGGCACAAATTGGCAGTTATATTCCAGCCACGGCAGCAACATTGGGGATTTGCGATCGAATCTTTACTCGTGTCGGTGCAGTAGATGATATTGCCACTGGACAATCGACATTTATGGTCGAGATGAATGAAACGGCAAATATCCTCAATCATGCCACGGCAAATTCGCTAGTTTTATTAGATGAAATTGGACGAGGGACGGCGACATTTGATGGTTTGTCGATCGCCTGGGCAGTCGCGGAATACTTAGCTACAGAAATCGGTGCGCGAACTATTTTTGCCACTCATTACCACGAACTAAATGAACTCGCATCCATCCTATCTAATGTGGCAAATTATCAAGTCACTGTCAAAGAGTTACCAGACCAAATTATCTTCCTCCATCAAGTTCAACCAGGCGGAGCGAGTAAATCTTATGGGATTGAAGCGGGAAGATTAGCAGGTTTACCAGCAACAGTGATTAGTCGCGCTCGGCAAGTGATGTCCCAAATTGAAGAGCATAGTAAAATTGCGATGGGTTTACGGGAATCTATGTCTTGAGAATTTGAATGATAAGTTGCGATCGATTCATACATGAAAATTACTGAAAAAATTAATTTTCTCATCGTAATTTATGGACTGCTGATAAACATTACCACAATCCTAAATCGAAGAGCATTACAGAATTGCGATCGATCTCATCGAACAAACAAGCTGGGTGATACTTTAAACATATCTCCCAGTACCTTAGCCTGCACTTTGCTAATCGATTGTTTCCCATTGACAATTTCTGAAACTACCTCACTCGAACCTAGCTTACCAATTAGATCGGATTCACGAATCCCGCTAGATTCCATGATGTGTTGTAAAACCTCATGTGGAGGAGAGATCGGCATTGTATATTGTTGAGCTTCATAAGTCTCAATCAATATTACTAATAACTGATAGATAGATCGTTCTTCAGGAGTCTTATTTCGATTAAATGTCAACTGTTCGGCAATTGCCAACAGTCGGTCATATTCGGCTTCTGTATCGATCGCTCTAGGTGCTATCTCAGCGAGTAAATTACTATACTTTGTAGGTGTATAATTAAAAATAAGAGTCATTTTTCCACTTCTCCTTATCGTATAAGTATCCATTCAAAGAGTGAACTTTAAATAGTAAAAATGTTTCTCGTACGAAAGTACGAGAAACATTAACTTAAATAGGAATATTAACCCTTTTTGACTTATAATTTGACGATCGGAAAGTTTGGTTTTCTCCCATAGGTAGACATATCGGTAAACCTTCGCAATTGACCTTGAGCTAAGAGAATTTCTTGAGGATGGTCGAGCCAGTGCATATTATACTCTTGCAAAGTATCACTCAATCGAGTTCGATCGATCTCCCGATCGACATTAGCAAAATAAGCTAATGTTGTGTGAGCTGTGAAGTAATATTGCTGCTCGATGCCCAAGGAAATCAGACTCGAACTCTGATAAATAGCGCGTCTGAAAGCGGTGATGCGATTGTAACTATTTTCGTCTTTTGGAACTAAACTAACTTCAATGGCACGAGGTCTTACTGTCAACCCCATAATTTGCCATTGAATCGGCTCGGATCCCTCGATCGAGTTACGATAAATACTAAAACTATCCTCAATTCGCTCGCATAATTTTTGCTCGAAATCAGGGTTAGCTTCAGTCACCGTTTTAAACGCGCTATCCCAGATCAAATCGGCTAGAGTGAAGTGAAAACTAGTCGGATCTACTAACACCAATAAGTCGGGTTCCAACCGTTCGGCAAGCTGTTTTTGGCAGGCTACCAAACTTTCATAAAACCCACTATTTCCGCTATCTTCATCGCCTGGTGGTGTGATCACCGAATACCCAGGGAAAGATATTGGTTGCCGACTACCATCCGCCGCTATCCCGAATTTAGGTGATTCTTGGATATTTTTGACCTGTGACTCGTAAGTGGCGGGTAGCGTCATCTTTGCCACTCGGTTGAGATAAGTGTGATAAGACTCGTCCAACAGCTATCGCCTCCTTGCCGTTAATAAAATATTCGCTGACATCATCATAATGCCAATTCCACCAATAGACTTACACTATTTTGTCGATCGAATCTCAGTTTTTAGCAATTCTTGACATGATGAGGGGTCAGGGGTGGTAGGGTTTTGTTTTTTCCCAGTCCCCCAGTCTCCTAACCACTCACTCTCGGTAATCGATGTTTGAAGCCGCAGAGAATCTCCCAAGAGATGGTACCTAGCTCTTTTGCCCAGTCATCGGCGGTAATTTGGACTGTGCCATCTCGACCTAAAATGGTGACGATTTCGCCGACTTGGAGATCGGGGATTTTGGTGACATCGAGGATGATTTGATCCATGGTAATCGAGCCGATTTGGGGGATAAATTGACCCCTAATTGCCACTTGCATTCGATCGGACAACCGACGTGGAATTCCGTCAGCATAACCGATACTGACGATCGCGATCGACATATCTCGATCGGCAATAAACCGATAACCATAACTTACTCCGGTTCCTGATGAAATCTGCTTGACTTGGGTAATTCTCGATCTGACGCTCAAGACGGGTTGAAGGTCGATTTTTGACTGAAACTGGGGTGCAGGATACAATCCGTATAGAATCAATCCTGGTCTGACTTGGTGGTAGTGGAGACTTTCACCCTGGAGTATTCCTGCCGAATTTGCGAGGTGGAGTGGTGGGAGTGTGTGTCCATTTGCGAGGATGGAACCTGTCGCCAATTCAAATCGATCGACTTGCAGCTCCATTACTGTCCGATCGATCTCATCAGCGGTAGCTAGGTGAGAGTACAAGCTAGCTATTTCTAGATTGGGTAGCGTTTGTACCTCACCAAAGAAAGCGGTAGCTTGCTGCCAATTTGTCCCCAATCTGGACATGCCCGTATCGAGCTTGAGATGAACGGGTAAGGGGGAATCGGGTTGTAAGGTAGTGACAATTTTGGAGATGAAGATGGCTTGTTCGATGCTACAAATGGTGGGTTGGAGTCCCCATTTGACGAGATCGCGGATTTGAAGATCGCCATTTATTGCCCCCAGTACCAAAATTGGGGCGACGATCTGGGCTTGTCGGAGTTCTATTCCTTCTGGCACCGTAGCTACTGCCAACCACTGCACACCTTCAGCGAGAACGGTTTGAGCGGTATCGATCGCCCCATGCCCATAGGCATCGGCTTTGACTACCGCCATCATCGTGGTGTTGGGTGCTAATAAGCTTTGAATCTGGCGGACATTGTGAGCTAGTGCGGATAAGTCGATTTCTACCCAAGCACGTTGTCGTTGTTCGTTCCAATCGCTCGTTCGCGTAGCGTCAGCTTTGCTGAATCGACAATCCATTTCAATCTGGGAAGTTACACAACAACGATTCTACTCGATCGTGCCCAAAGCAAATTAATTTATTCTTTTTAATATTATGGCAACCGCCAGGGCGGTTAGGACATCTGTAGATGCTCAAACCATTAGTAGGTCAGCTTTCCCAAACTGACACCTGTCCCCTGACCTCTGACCTCTGCTATACTATTTAGTCTTTTTTGAGGCATTATTCTTCAGGGATTTTAATTGCGTTCTCAAGTAGAATCGCAGATAACACGTTACTAGGTGAATTTCAGCATTATGGGTAGTTGGCAAGCGATGACAGCATTATTCGTGTTCGTGAGTGTAATTGGCATCATCATTATGGAGTGGATGCCGCTAACGATCGCCGCGATGCTGGGAGCATTACTATTAGTAGTGTCAAATATTTTGACACTCGATCGGGCGATCGGCTACATTGCCAGCAATCACACCACACTAGGATTGTTCTTTGGCGTGATGGTGATGATTCGATCGTTGCAACCTACAAAGATTTTTGAGTATTTAGCCACCCAAATGGTGATCCTCGCCAAGGGAAAAGGTAGCCGTCTGTTATTGGGGATTGTCGCAATTACCACACCAATTTGTGCTGTCTTGCCAAATGCCACCACAGTAATGCTCCTCGCCCCCTTGATTCCGCCACTAGCCCAACAAATTGGTGTAGATTTCGTGCCCCTGCTGATTTTGATGGTATTTGTCGCCAATAGCTCTGGATTATTAACCCTGGTGGGAGATCCAGCCACTTTTATTGTCGGTAGTTCGATAAAAATGTCATTTCTCGACTACCTCCAAACGCTCAGTTTTGGTGGTGTGCTGGCAGTACTAGTCGTAGTGGCAACTTTACCATTGTTATTCAGGCAAATCTGGCAAACCGAACTTTCTCAACCAGAAACATTGTGCAGCCCGAAGATCGAGCATCCTCAATCTCTGGCAATAGGTTTGGTAATTGTCTTTTTTGTGCTAGTTTTCTTTGTCGTCGGTGAAATGTTGCCCGTGCCGATTTCACCCACAACAGTAGCTTTACTGGGCGCGGTGCTGTGCCTACTAGTTTCCCATCAAGGCAAAATTGATTCGGTGAATAATATTCTGCGAGATGTGGATTGGAATACGCTGTTATTTTTCATGAGTATTTTTGTGCTAATTGGTGGACTACAGTATACTGGGGTGATTAGTAGTGCTTCTAGCGTTTTGGCATTAATACTCGGCAAGAATATCACCTTGGGGGCGATTTTTCTCCTATTCTTTGTGGGGCTGATTTCTAGCGTGGTGCCAAATATTCCGTTGGTAGTCGCCATGGTGCCGCTACTGAAGGAATATTTAGTCGATGCCGGATTTGTCGGTGCCTCCATCCTCGATCCTGCATCTGTTACGCCACTCCCCCCAGAAGTACTACCGCTCTTCTATGCCATGATGTATGGCGCAACTCTGGGTGGTAATGGTACTCTCGTTGGCGCATCAGCGAATATTGTTGCCGCCGGAATCGCCGAGCAGCATGGTAAATCGATTTCGTTTAAACGGTTTCTCTATTATGGTTTGCCAACAATGAGTCTACAATTAGTAGTGTTAGCTACCTATGTCGCTATTGCCTTTCTGGGGAAATAATCACAAGCCAAATCCTAGATCTATAAATTAGCAGCAATAACCCTGTAAACCGTTACAAAACGCTCAATTTTGACAAATCATCTAACGTACTTTCGACAATCGATTTACCTTCATTGAGTAAAAAATCTAGGAATGTTTGAGCAGCAAGAGATAGCTGTTTGCCAGAAGGATAAATCACATACCACTGCTGTTGAATCGGAAAACCTTCAACATTTAAAAAAGTTAAAGGCCCGCCCGGAACCGCTAACGACAAACAGTGCAAGGACAATACCGAAAGTCCCAAGCCACCAGCAATGCCTTGCTTGATTGCTTCATTGCTGCTCATTTCCATCACCGTATTTATTTCTAGGCGATTGTCTGTAAAAAATTGTTCGACAATGGCGCGAGTCCCAGAGCCAGATTCGCGCATGATGAGTGGCTCTTCAACCAGTCGTCGGAGTGAAATCGCTTTTTGCTCGCGGGCGAGGGGATGATCGCTAGGAGCCACCACCACGAGGGGATTTGGCAAAATTGGTCGCAGTTCGATATCGAGTTCTTTTGGCGGTCTGCCTGTAAAATACAAATCGTCTTGATTGTGGGCAAGCCTGTCAAGTACTTGCGCTTGATTGGTAATATTAAGACTCAGCTCGATCGCCGGATGCTGTCGCTTGAAAGTACCCAGCAGTCTCGGTACAAAGTATTTAGCCGTAGTAGTCGTTGCGAGGCTCAAGTGACCTTTTTCTAGACCTTTTAATTCATTCAGGCTGCTTTCGAGTAATTCGAGACGACTCGAAATTTCTTGACTGGCGGCAAGAACTTCTTTACCTGCTTCCGTTAGATAAAAGCGTTTCCCTAATTGCTCGACCAGGGGTATCCCGACAATTTTAGTCAGTTGCTTCATTTGCTGGGATACAGTTGGCTGTGTGAGATTCAACTCTTCGGCAGCACGAGTGAAACTGTTGTGCCGCGCAATCGCCTCTAACACATTTAACTGATGGATTGTGGCTTGTTTCACAGTTGAGTGGCGGGGTAGAGATTCGGGTAATTCGTGCCAGAAAAATCTAGCGATCTACCGCACTGTTGCTAAATGCTCTAGTGGTGGATCTGTTGAAATAGATACTTTCTATTACCATAGCACTTAAAATTGAATCTGCCTATTTTAAAATCATCTATACTGACAAGTCAAATAGACCTGCTCTATCGATCCCCAGATTGAAAATTACTTTTATCTATGGATTGCTCCGTAGAGATCGAGGGTGACAGCAAGTATGGCAACGCTTTGTAAGGCAACGACCAAGACTAGCAGATCTCAGTCTGGAGATCGTCCAAATTTATCTTGCCGTGATGTATTGACAAACACATCAACCTTATGTAATGATTTTTTCTATGGTATTCGATCGAATCATTGATTTCATCAATTTTAAATACCGATCTAAAATCTCCTTAACTTTCAGATCCTCACTTAAAACACATGCAACATCTCTCGCGTCGGCACTTTTTGCTGGCGGCTGGTGCCGCTGGTGGCGCAACCTTACTCAAAGGTTGCAGCATCAACCCACCCTCGCCAGACTCATTATCTCCCAAAGCACGAGTACTGACTCTGAGTTCGTTAACTACTCCAGAAACGACAGCCGTTAAACTGGGCTATATTGCGATCGCCGAAGCAGCACCATTGATTATTGCTAGGGAAAAAGGTTTTTTCGCTCGCCACGGCATGACCGATGTGGATGTATCGAAACAAGCCTCTTGGGGTTCGGCGCGAGATAATATTGAAATCGGTTCCTCTAACGGTGGGATCGATGGTGGACAGTGGCAGATGCCCATGCCGCAGTTGATTTCCGAAGGGATTATTACCAAGGGCAATCGCAAAATTCCGATGTTGTCGATGGCACAGTTGAGCACCCAAGGTAATGGGATTGCGATCGCTTCCCAACATGCTGGGAAAGGCTTCGATCTAAATGTATCGAAGGCGGCATCATATGTTAGAGAAATGAAGGCTGATGGTACGCCGTTTAAAGCTGCTTATACCTTTCCCCGCGTCAATCAAGATTTTTGGATTCGCTACTGGCTAGCAGCAGGTGGCATCGATCCGAGCAAAGATATCAATCTGATTGCCGTACCCGCAGCCCAAACGGTAGCAAGTATGCGGACTGGATCGATGGATGGCTTTAGTACGGGCGATCCTTGGCCATCGCGGATTCTACGCGATAAGCGCAAGTATGGATTCCTGGCAGTTCTCACAGCTCAAATTTGGCCAGCGCACCCAGAAGAGTACTTTGCCATGCGCGAAGATTGGGTGCGGAAAAATCCCAAGGCAGCCAAAGCAATTCTCAAAGGCATTATAGAAGCACAAATATGGTGCGACGATCCGAAAAATAGAGCAGAAATGGCCGCTATTTTAGGACAGCGTAAATACTTTAACGTTCCCAGCGATCTATTAATCGGCCCCTACACGGGTGAGTACATACTTGGTGCAGACCGTAAAACAGTTAAAGATGAGAAATTAGCAATTCGCTACTGGAAAGATGCTCGTGGGAACGTTTCTTATCCCTACAAGAGCCACGATTTGTGGTTCTTGACTGAAAGTGTCCGCTGGGGATTTTTACCTCAAGGCTTCTTGGGCGAAGCCGATCGAGTAATTAATGCGGTGAGTGGTGAGAAGTTTTGGCGAGAGGCTGCTCAAGAATTGGGCCTTGCCAGCGCAGATATCCCCGCTACTACCTCTCGCGGCATCGAGAAATTCTTCGACGGTGCCGAATTCGATCCGGCAAAACCGAAAGCTTATTTAGATAGCTTAAAAATCAAAACGATGAAAGCTTAGTTTAATTAATAATTAATAATCATCAAGTTCTAGAGCCGCAATTCTCTGCTTGGTGCATTTTTACCGACGGGGAACCCGTGCGGTAAATACATCCGCAATTTTCAATTCTCAATTAACTTCGGAGCATTATTATGTCCTCTATCACACGTAAGTCATCAGGATTTCGGATTGGCAATGTGGAAATATCTGCCAAAACGCTCAAGAAAAATGTTTTGCCGCCAGCGATCGCGATTTTTACGTTTTTAGCTTTGTGGGAAGGGTTATCGGCTTCGGGCATCACCCTATTACCTGGCCCTTCGAGCCTGATTACCGATCCGCGAACGTTTGAATTAGTGAAATATCCTTTTTACGATCGCGGCGGCATCGATAAAGGGATGTTCTGGCAGACTTGGGCGAGTTTACAACGGGTGGGTATTAGTTATACATTAGCCGCGATCGTCGGAATTTCGCTCGGAATTGCGATCGGTACCAGTGAGATGCTCTCCCGCGCGCTCGATCCATTGTTCCTATTCTTGAGAACTGTTCCTCCTCTTGCTTGGGTGCCGATTTCCCTCGCTGCCTTAAACAAAAACGAACCCGCTGCTCTATTCGTAATCTTTATTACCGCCGTCTGGCCGATTTTAATTAATACCGCAGTTGGTGTCAAACAAATCCCCCAAGACTACATTAACGTTTCCAAAGTCGTCCAAGCTTCCAAACAAAAATACTTCTTCAAAATTTTGCTCCCTTCCGCACTACCTTACATTTTTACTGGTTTGCGCGTGGCAATTAGTTTGGCTTGGTTGGCAATTATCGCCGCTGAAATCGTGATGTCCGGTATCGTTGGGATTGGTTTCTTTATCTGGGAAGCTTATCAAAATAACTACATTAGCGAAGTTATTCTCGCCTTGGTTTGGATTGGCGCGGTTGGTTTATTGCTCGATACAGCAATGAGCTGGTTGCAGAACAAAATCGTTAAACAGTAGCTTTTTGTTTAGCGATCTCAAGTTGGTTGGGTTGCTGCGTAGATCTACCCACCCCGTCGCTACGCGCCACCCCTCCGAGGAGGGGATTTTACCCCAGATGCGTAGATTCGTAGGGTGTGTTATCGCGGAGCGTAACGCACCATCACAAGCATAAGATTTGGTGCGTTACCCTTGCGGGATAACACACCCTACACATAATCCAAAATTTATAAACTGCCATGTCAACAGCCGAATTAGTTAATATTCAAGATGCGGGAAAAACCTTTCCGCTCGGTGGTGGAAAAGAATATATTGCCTTACGCGGTATCGATCTCCAAATCAGACGCGGTGAATTTATTGCGCTGATCGGTCACTCTGGCTGTGGCAAATCTACCCTGCTAAATATGATTGCGGGACTGGATTTAGCCACCGAAGGAGTAGTTTCCTTAGAAGGATTAACTATTACTAAACCTGGCCCCGATCGGATCGTAGTTTTCCAGAACTATTCACTATTACCGTGGATGACCGTCCGTGAAAACGTCGCCTTTGCTGTTGATGAAGTTCTCACCGAAAAAACTGCCCAAGAGCGAAAAGAAATCGTCGAACACTATGTCGATGTCGTCGGACTTTCTAAAGAAATAGACAAATATCCCAGTGAGATGTCTGGGGGGATGCGCCAACGGGTAGCGATCGCCCGCGCTCTAGCCGTGCAACCGCGCTTATTGTTACTTGACGAACCCTTTGGTGTACTCGATGCCCTGACGCGGGGTAAATTGCAAGAACAGCTAGTTAAAATTTGCGAAGATAATCAAATTTCGGCATTGATGGTGACTCATGAAGTCGATGAAGCCGTACTGATGAGCGATCGAGTGGTGATGCTCACCAACGGCCCAGCTTCCAAAATTGGTTCGATTTTAGATGTCGATATTCCCCGCCCGCGCAAGCGGTTAGAAGCCGTTAAACATCCGAGTTACTATCAGCTCCGCAGCGAAATTATTTACTTTCTCAACCAGCAGAAACAAGTCAAAAAAATGCGGGCACAGAAAGTTCAACATGTTGCCGCTCATGGGTTAGAAAAAGTTAACTTACAACTCGGATTCGTGCCCTTAACGGCATGTGCGCCGATGATTATTGCCAAAGAAAAAGGCTTCTTTGTCAAACACGGTTTAGAACAAGCCTCCTTGGTACGGGAATCGAGTTGGCGCGGCGTTGTCGATGGACTTATCGGCGGTTATATTGATGCAGCAGCCATGCCGTCGGGAATGCCGCTGTGGATTACCCTCGGCGGTGCGGGCGCACAAAGTTTACCCATCGTTACCTCCCTGACTATCAGCCGCAATGGTAACGCCATTACCCTCGATAAAAGATTTAAAGATATCGGTGTCAAAACCCTCGCCGATTTCCGCGAAGCGATCCGCGCCACTCCCAACGAGCCTCACCGGATGGGTGTAGTGCATCCTTCCTCCATGCACAACCTCCTGCTGCGTTATTGGCTAGCCAGTGCGGGCATCGATCCAGATCGCGAGTTACACTTAAAACAAATCCCGCCCGCCCAGATGGTCGTAGATTTGAAAAACGGTACGATTGACGGTTTTTGCGTCGGCGATCCGTGGAACCTCCGCGCCGAGACTGAAGGAATTGGATTTACGATCGCCCGCGACATCGACATCTGGAACGGTCATCCTGGCAAAGTTTTAGGCTGTCGCCAAGATTGGGCAGCAGCATTCCCCAATACCTTTATTGCCCTAAATAAAGCACTTCTAGACGCTTGCAGCTACTGTGCAGATCCTGCTAATGCCGAAGAAATTCGCCAAATCTTAGCCCGCAAGGAATATATCGGTACTAATATCGATTTTATTCATCTGGGCGGCCCTAATGATATCATCCCTGGTGTAGAATCAGTCGCCCATCACGTCTTTTTCGGCGATGGTGTCAATCGTCCCAGTCGGACAGAACACCTCTGGCATATGGTCGAGATGGCGCGCTGGGGCGATGTACCGTTCCCTCGTAACTGGGTAGAGGTGCTGGAAAATACCTGTCGCGTTGGGGTGTTTAGTACGGCAGCACGGGAACTGGGGATGACCGAGATTTCCTACAGTCGCGGTTCGATTCAACTCGTCGATGGTACCACTTTCGATGCTAAAGACCCAATTCGCTATCTCAACAATCTCGAAATCAAACGTGATATCACCCTCGCGGAAATTCATTAGTAGCCTTCAGCCCAAATCTAGTAGGGGCAATTCATGAATTGCCCCTATTAGTACTAATTCTCAATTCTCAATTCTCAATTATTAATAAATCCTATGACCACTACTAGTTCTGCACCTCGATCGGGAAAGTTAGCAACCATCAAAGAGGATTTTATTTGCTTTGAAAACATTACAAAATCTTATCCTTCTAGAGCAGGATTAAATGTTGTCATCAAGAATATCGATCTCACTGTCAGCCGAGGTGAATTTATTTGTATTATTGGACACTCTGGTTGCGGTAAATCTACATTATTAAATACACTTTCTGGAT
This sequence comes from Chamaesiphon sp. OTE_70b_metabat_96, assembly GCA_031376885.1. GTDB lineage: Bacteria > Cyanobacteriota > Cyanobacteriia > Cyanobacteriales > Chamaesiphonaceae > Chamaesiphon. The sequence continues at coordinate 35,877 of JANMEL010000310.1, forward strand.
TTGCCACACCCAACGAAGGTCAAGTCACCATGAATGGTGAGTTAATTACCAAGCCGTCTCCCGATCGAATGATGGTTTTTCAAAGCTACTCTCTCATGCCGTGGATGACAGCTTATGATAATGTCTATTTTGGATTGGATTCAGTCCATCCCAACAAATCTAAATCGGAAAAAGATCGAATTGTCCGCGATACTTTGACGATGGTTGGTTTGGGCGAAGCAATGGAAAAGAAACCTACCCAATTATCTGGGGGGATGCGTCAGCGTGTGGCGATCGCGCGGGCTTTTTGTCTGCGTCCTGAAGTCCTAATTTTGGATGAACCTTTTGGTGCTTTAGATGCAATTACCAAAGAAGAAATGCAGGAAGAAGTTTCGGAAATCGTGCGCGAAGTTGGCTGTACAGTGCTGATGGTGACTCACGATATCGATGAATGTTTATTCCTTGCCGATCGGTTAGTCATGATGACAGAAGGCCCAGCAGCAGGCATTGGAGAGATATTAGATATTCCGTTTGAGCGTCCTCGCGATCGCGAACAAATGCTCGAAGATCCTCGCTATTACGATTTACGAAACCGCGCTCTTGAATTTTTATATAGTGGAAATTCTCACTAGCTCGTTGGCGGTAGGGGGGCGTTTGTCTGCGCGGTAGAAGATTAACTTCCAGAGGGCGGGCACAAATCACCGCCCCTACAAGTTAACTTTGTGCTAGGGTGTTAAATAGGGCTTGTGATAGTTGCAAACATCTGCAATAACACTTGATTTAGGTAAGGTCTATTTATGTTTTCACATTTATCTGAACGAAAAGCACATGCGATTCGATGGATACTGACGATCGCATGGCTGGGGATAATTGCCTCATTATTTTACGATCCTTGGACTCCAGGATTGACAAAATCCAATCATCCTTGGAGTCCATTAAGGCTGACAGACACTTGTATTTCAGTGCAAGGTAAGTGTTTGGTGGAACAGCCCTATCCATTGGCAACTACGCTATTTTGGGGAGCGATTGTTCCTAGCGCAATATTTATTTTACTCGTACTCGGACATGAAGTTTGGCGACGAATTTGTCCATTATCATTCTTGTCACAAATCCCTCGCGCCTTGGGTTGGCAAAGACAATTTAAACGTGAAAATGCTACTACGAGAAAAGTCCGCTACGAACTGGCTAAAGTAAAGTCTGAATCTTGGTTGGGTCGAAATTATCCGTATCTCCAATTTGGCTGGCTATTTATTGGCTTGTGTGGGCGAATTTTGTTCTTTAATGCCGATCGAACTATCCTCGGATTATGGTTATTATTTACAATTGCCACAGCGATTGCTGTAGGCTATTTATACGGTGGTAAATCCTGGTGCAACTACTTTTGTCCGATGGCTCCCGTACAGCGTATTTACAGCGAACCTGGGGGGCTTTTAGCTAGCAATGCACATACTAGCGAACGATCGATTACTCAGTCGATGTGTCGAACTATCTTGCCCAACAGCTCAGAACAAAGTGCTTGTGTTGCCTGTCAAAATCCCTGTATTGATATCGACTCTGAGCGATCGTATTGGGATAGTTTAAACAAGCCTCAAGTAACTTTTCTTCGGTATAGCTATATTGGGTTAGTAGTCGGGTATTTTATCTATTACTATCTATATGCTGGTAGTTGGGATTATTATATTTCTGGAGCATGGGCGCGACAACCAGACCAGCTATCATCTTTATTAAGCCCTGGATTTTATTTATTCGATCGACCTATTAATATTCCCAAATTAGTCGCTGTACCAATTACTTTAGGTAGCTTTACAGCGGTCGGCTATTGGCTAGGGAAATGGATAGAAAATCGAGTAAAATCTCATAGTCGCGATCGCGGACTCAAGCTCAGTCCAGAAACGATTAGACATCGAATCTGTACTCTTTCGACATTTATTATCTTCAATTTTTTCTTTATTTTTGGCGGTCGTCCTTTAGTTCAATTGATGCCAATCTGGATTCAATTTATCTATGAGCTGAGTTTAGTATTACTCAGTACACTATGGGTCTATAAGACTTGGCATCGTAGTTTCGATCTGTACTCACGGGAGAATTTAGTCAGTCGTTTTCGTAAGCAGCTCGAAAAATTACAGCTTAATATTTCCGAGTTTTCTGATGGTCGCACTTTGAGCGATCTAAATACCCATGAAGTTTATATCTTGGCAAAAGTTTTACCTGGATTTACACGAGAAAAGCGACATACGGCTTATAAGGGTGTCCTTCGTGAAGCATTAGAAGAAGGATATGCCAATTATTCTAGTAGTTTGGAAGTTTTACAGCAGTTGCGGCATGAACTAGGTATTACTGCTGACGAACATCGACAAGTATTAGAAGAGCTAGGAATCGAAGATCCAGAATTGCTCAACCCCGATCTTAAACGTAGTTTAGAAAATCAAATTCGCTTAACAGGCTACCGTAAATCTCTAGAACGACTGATGTTACTCCAAAAGAAACAAGGTGATATTATGGATTTCCCCATCGAGAAAGATTCAGCCGAAATTAGTAGCTTGCGTCGTCAATATTCGATCGCACCTCAAGAGGAAGATTGGATTTTGGGCGGCATTTCTCCCCAAGCGGGCAATCTTCGTCGTGCTGAATTCTTGTTAGCTCAATTGCCAGATGCGATCTCATCCTATCGCGCACTTCATCAGTCAAGTTTACAAGAACACCAAACCATCCTGATGGTCTTATGGAATAGTATTTCTCACAAGAAAGAACTAATCGTCCGCACAATTCTGGAGATAATTGAACCCGTTCAAAACGATCTAGCAGCAATCGCGATCGCTAAAGAGCTAGGTGAATTAGCCCCATCAATTTTAACAGATATTTTAGAATCAAATCGCTGGACAGATCGCCTAAATCCAGGGATTCTAAAAAGACTAACTCCTCTAAACGGACAATCTATTTCATGTCCTTTAGACTACCCGACCTCAGAAACATTAAAATACTTGAATCTGTTGCTTGACGATCGCAATCCCCTAATTCAAGCAGCATGTCTTTATATCATCGCTCAACTCGATCTCGACTACGCCAAATCAATCGCGCCCAATTATGCCAATATTTCCAACTCACCTTTATGGCGATCGACAGCAGAAATTGTTCGATCGGCAACTGATGATTGTCCCCCTCTAATTGCATTTCCCCTGCTGGAAAAAGTAGTCCACTTATTCAATAGTGATTTTTTTAATCGGCTTAATAGCGAGACATTAATTGCCCTAGCCGAACAATCCGAAGCAAGAACTTTTGCCACCAATGGAGTAATTACCGAAGCAGGTGATACTTGTAGAGAACTGCTCTTGCTAATTGAAGGAGATGCAAATATTCACTATCACTTAGACAATCAACAAGTCCAAATAGAAAAAATCCATCCAGGTCAAACTCTAGATGAATTAGAAATTTTGGCACATAGTAACTCTAGAAATACTATTATCGCTGATAGCGACGCGACCAGAATTTTAGCAGTTCCGGTTGAGGCTTTTGACGATTTACTCGAACGGGATCCCGATCTGTCTCGGCGTGTTTTAGAACTGGAAAGTCATCACCTGCAAAGATTTATGGGATCTCTTAAATGAATTGAGAATTGAGAATTGAGAATTGCGGATGCATTTACCGCACGGGTTCCCCGTCGGTAAAAATGCACCAAGCAGAGAATTTGGTTTTTAGGAGGGGGATTTAAACCCTATCCTAAAAACAATCCTCCTATGGCTAACTTCCATCAATGTAGATTACCGCTTAACTTTTGGCGATCGAATATTCGCGATCTTTGAGAAGGGGAAAGCCTAATTTTTCTCGCTGTGCTAAATAAAGATGAGCAACTTGTCGGGCTAAACCGCGCACTTTACCGATGTATCGAGTTCGCTCGGTGACAGAAATTACTCCTCTGGCATCCAACATATTAAAAGTGTGAGAACACTTGAGCACATAGTCTAAACTGGGCATCACCAATTCCTTGGCAATCAATTGTTCGGCTTCTTGTTGATAAAGATTGAAAAGGGTAAATAATAACTCTGGATTGGAAGCTTCAAAATTATAAGTAGATTGTTCTATTTCTGATTGGAGATAAATATCGGCATAGGTAATCGTATCATTCCACTGAATTTTGGCGATCGAATCTACATTTTGAAGATACATACATAGTCGCTCCAATCCATAGGTAATCTCGATCGAGACTGGGCGACAATCTATACCTCCGCACTGTTGAAAATAGGTGAATTGGGTAACTTCCATTCCATCCAACCACACTTCCCAACCAACGCCCCAAGCACCCATTGCGGCATCTTCCCAATTGTCTTCGACAAACCGAATATCATGATCTTCTGGCTTGATTCCCAATGCGCGTAAAGAATCGAGATAGATTTCCTGAATATTATCTGGCGATGGTTTGATCAGCACTTGATATTGATAATAATGCTGATAACGGTTGGGATTTTCGCCATAACGCCCGTCTCCAGGGCGACGACAGGGTTCGATATAAGCCACAGCCCAAGGTTCTGGACCGATCGACCTCAAGAAGGTATGATGGCTTTTAGTGGCGGCACCTTTTTCTGTATCATAGGATTGGGCAATCAGGCACCCCTGCGCGCTCCAAAACTGGTTGAGGGTAGCAATGACGGATTGAAAGTTCATCTAATATTTTAGGTCTAGTCTTTCAATTTTACCCACATCTTGCACTGGCGAGGAATCAGATCCAAGGGCTTCTTGCGAGAAGCCCTTGGATCTGGGGTAATTCTAGCAAGTCGATATCTTAACCGTTTAGAGTATAATTACATTAATCAGGAGATGAAGCATAGACCTCCTGCGAAAGTAAAAGCACAATCATTTTCAATACCGTTTTCATCTAAAATTCCCCCTATTCCCTATTCCCTATCCCCTATTCCCTGACTTTCGCAGGAAGTCTCATAAATCGTGACGCGAATTGATGCACCCAAGGCGGCAACTTTGGAGATCGTTTCGGCACTGAGCGCGGATGAATAGCTACTCGACTCCGATGCACTTTCATAACCGAGATCGAATACTTTGGTTAAAGCTCCATCCCACAGGCTTTTTGCAGATCGATCGAATGACTCAATTAGCACACAAAAATTATAGACGATCGCGTCGGCATCTATGACAGCGATGTCCGATAACTCGAAGGTTGCGAGATAGTGTCCTAGCTCTTGTCCATAATACAAATTACAAACACGATCGCCAAAGCTACTGACGATCGGCTGTAGATCGTCATCGCTCTCGATTTCTAGATCTACATTTAAAAAGTTATTGGTCATTTGTTGAGACTATAAAATTGAAAATCGATATTATGATACGATCGCTTTAGTTTGCGGAAGTAGCGATCGGGTTTGATATGGCAAAGTGGGGCATTTTAATTAAGGTTTTACCTTGGACTGGTTTATTTGGCATTGTCAAGGTAGGTATGCACTATTTGGGTTGGGAAAGATGGGCATTTGATTCGTTGACGGGAGCTTTGTTTAGTGCAGCAATTTTTGTGATTGCTTTGATGTTGAGCGGTACTCTGGCTGATTATCGGGCTAGTGAAGGGATGCCTTCACAAATTGTTAGTTCGCTAGAGAGTATTCGAGATATAGATCTACTGCTCACTTCTAGTTATCCAGATGCTGACGATCGATCTGTATCAAATATCTTATCAGATGTGGTAACTACGATTCTAAACTGGCTGCAAGCTGATGGAAAGTTTGAAGATATCGATCTATCCCTCGATCGACTTAATCCGATCTTAGTCGAGATTCTAGCTCTACCTGATGGGATCCTATTCGTTAACAGGATTCAATTTGAACAGGCGAACATTCGATCGGTTACACGGCAAATGTGCGGCAATCGGGATACAAAATTCTTGGTGCCTGCTTATGTACTAATGTGGCTATTTTTGGGTAGTGCGATTTTTGCTTTGTTGTTGATTAAAGTTGAAGATTTTAGTGAGAGTTTGGTGATTTCTGGTTTTATGTGTACGGCATTCTTGTATTTACTATTATTAATTTACGATTTAGATAATCCATTTGAATATGATGGTAAATCTAGTGTAGATGTCGATTTATCTGGATTGGTGAATCTTGGCGACAGATTGAAACGCGATCGATAGATATTTTTTTAGTGATGGTAGCTTTATACAAGAATGCTTAAAAATTGGACTTCTAGGATTACGCAAGATCCCTGACTTCTCCAAGAAGCCCTTGGATCTGTTTTCTGTAGTGGCGGTTGCTTTACCACTGCGAGTAGATAACCAAAGTCTGCAAAAAATGATATCTTAGAAGTGTGGCGCGAGTGATGTGGATATTTGGGCGATAAGCCCATAATTGATCTGAGCGCAAGAAGAGAATGCTCCGCCGATCTTTCTTATCCATTTTTTTCGATTTAGATGTCCGACGAACCAGATTGGCTACGAATTCATAAAGCTTTAGCAGTAGAAGCTCAGTACAATTATACAGACTTGCAGGGGCAACAATATCGCTTCAGTGAGTTTTTGTCGTTGAGTTTTGGCAAGCCACCCGCTCATACTAGTTTTGACGATCGCAACCATTGGCGCAATTTAGCCTTTGAGTTTGCTGATTACCACAATCTCACTTTAGCCGATCGCAAAGAATTACTGAGCAAAGCCAGTCAATTTTTAACATTTGCCGAAGAAGTCGCCGCCAAAAAGAGACATCATCCCACGGCTCCAGTCAGTGCAGCCAACGACTCCGCTCAGTCTCCACCACAATCCAACATCGCAACTTTACAACCTACCAAGAAAGTCTTACCTCCAGTCAGTTCGATCGTCAGGGAAAATAGTGGTAATCTGGAATTGGGTCGATCGTTGCGGGATATCCCTTCGATCGGTATTCGCAAAGCAGACATTCTAAGCAAGTTGGGATTATTTACTGTCAAGGATGTTTTATATTACTACCCTCGCGATCATATTGACTATGCAAAACAAGTAAATATTATCGAACTAGAGCCAGGGGAAACTGTGACTTTAGTGGGAATCATTCATAAATTCAACTTCTTTACGAGTCCGAAAAATAAGAAGCTCAATGTTTTGGATATTACCCTCAAAGATGAAACTGGACACTTGAAAATTAGTCGGTTTTATGCGGGGACTCGTTATAGTAATCGCGGTTGGCAAGAAACCCTAAAACGCAAATATCCAGTAGGGAGTTGGGTAGCCGCATCAGGATTAGTTAAACAGGGTAAATATGGACTGAACTTAGACAACCCTGAATTAGAGGTACTATCAGAAGGTGATACGAGTATTTCTTCGCTCAAAATTGGGCGGGTATTACCCGTTTATCCTTTAGTAGAAGGTGTCTCCGCCGATACAATTCGGGAAGCAGTAGTAATAGTTTTACCTGCTACCGAAAAATTAAAAGATCCACTGCCAAAAGTGGTACGAGAACAGTATGGATTAATCGATTTACCCACCGCGATTCGGCATATTCATTTTCCCGAAGATAGCGATACCAAAGAAGCCGCTCGACGAAGATTGATCTTCGATGAATTTTTCTATCTCCAACTAGGATTTCTCCAACGTCGTCATCTTTTACGTCAGATTCAAACCGAAGCAGTAATTAAACCAACAGGAATATTAATCGACAGATTTAACGAGATTTTACCATTTCAACTTACCAAAGCTCAACTCCGAGTCGTGGGTGAAATTTTGGGCGACTTGGAAAAAACAGCACCAATGAATCGCTTAGTACAAGGTGATGTAGGTTCGGGCAAAACCGTCGTCGCAGTGATGGCAATATTAGCCGCCATTCAATCAGGTTATCAAACCGCATTAATGGCTCCCACAGAAGTACTCGCCGAACAACATTATCGTAAATTAGTCGGCTGGTTTAACCTTTTACATATACCCGTCGAACTCCTCACAGGCTCCAGCAAAATTGCCAAACGTCGGCAAATTTATCGCGAATTGGAAACAGGAGAACTATCGATCGCCGTCGGCACTCATGCTTTAATTCAAGATAAAGTAAACTTCCGCAACCTCGGTTTAGTCGTCATCGACGAGCAACATCGCTTCGGTGTCTTCCAACGCGCCAAATTGCAGCAAAAAGGCTCTCAACCCCACGTACTCACAATGACGGCTACACCAATCCCCCGCACCCTTGCCCTCACCTTACACGGCGATTTGGATGTCAGTCAGATTGATGAATTACCAGCGGGAAGACAGCCGATTCAAACTACCGCCATGAATAACCGTCAACGCACTCAAGTTTATGAATTGATGAAGCGAGAAATCGCTCAAGGGCGACAGGTATATATCGTACTCCCGCTGATCGAAGAATCAGAAAAACTCGACCTTCGCGCCGCCACTGAAGAGCATGAGCGATTAGCTACAGAGGTATTCCCCGAATTCAAAGTAGGCTTACTGCATGGGCGCATGAGTTCGGCTGACAAAGATGCTGCATTAAGTGATTTTAGAGATAATGTGACGCAAATTATCGTCTCGACAACCGTAATTGAAGTTGGGGTAGATGTGCCGAATGCTAGCGTAATGTTGATTGAAAATGCCGAGCGATTTGGGTTATCTCAACTCCACCAATTGCGCGGGCGCGTCGGGCGAGGCGAGCATCGTTCTTTTTGTTTCTTGATGAGCAGCAGTTCGTCGAATGATGCTAAACAAAGATTGCAGGTATTAGAGCAGTCTCAAGACGGATTTTGGATCTCGGAAATGGATATGCAATTACGCGGCCCAGGTCAAGTATTGGGTACTCGTCAGTCTGGTTTAGCTGATTTTGCTCTAGCTAGTTTAGCACAGGATGAAGAGGTTTTGACGATCGCCCGCGATGCTGCCGAAAAAGTTATTTTGCAAGATAAAGATCTCAGTCAATCGCCAGGATTGAAAGCAGAATTAGATTATCGCTTCCAGAAGTTGATGGGGGGAAGTATTCTGACTTAGATCAAAGTCGAAGATATAGATCATGAGGTCATTGTAAAATGGATAAAATAAGTCAATACCGTGAATTTGTGAAACACTTAGTTAGCAATTATGCTGATTCAGATATTCCTAATGATAAGGTGGATGTCCAGTTGATTTTAGATGTACAGCGAGATCGTTATCTATGGATGAATGTAGGTTGGCATGGGGCCGATCGAATCTATCGTTCGATCGTCCATTTGGATATCAAGGATGGTAAAATTTGGTTACAGCAAAATCTGATCGAGATCCAGCGGCAGAATTAGTTGAGATGGGTGTACCAAAGGAAGATATTATTTTAGGTCTACAGATACCTTCCAAACGTCCCTATACAGATTATGGTATTGCCTAACAGCAATCTTTAATTACCTTTCAAGCAGAGATTTCAGTCGATCGCCCAGGGTGAACGCATAATTAGATTATCGCTTTCAGAAATTGATGAGGGGAAGTATTTTGACTTAGATAGAAGAGAGTATAATTAAATATATAATATTAATATTCGTTTTTTTATGCGTCGAGATTCAATTTTTTATCAATTATTTCGTCAATTTCCTGCTCTGTTATTTGATTTATTACCTCAAACTCCAGATCGGGCTAATGAATATATTTTTGAATCTGTTGAGGTTAAGGAAACTAGCTTTCGGATGGATGGTGTATTTCTACCACCAGATCCATCGGGTATCGTTTACTTCTGTGAAGTGCAATTTCAACCTGATGAGATGTTGTATGAGCGGATAGATTCTGAAAGAAGTATTTATATTTACCGTAATCGAGAGCGATTTTTTGATTGGGGTGCGGTAGTCATTTATCCGAGTAGAAGTATCGAACAATTACGCTTAGAAACAGTACGGGAGATGTTGGCGAGTGGGCGAATCCAGCGGGTGTATTTGGATGAATTGGGGGCGGTAGAAGAGTTGCCAACTGGCTTAGGTTTGATGGTATTGACAACGTTGGAAGGAGATGAGGCTATATCTGAGGCGATCGGTTTAATCGATCGGTCACAGGGCAAACGGAGTATAATCGATATAGTCTCTACAATTATGGTTTACAAGTTTAGCAATTTAAGCAGGGATGAGGTGGATGTGATGCTGGGAATTGAGTTGGAACAGACTAGGGTTTATCGGGAAGCTGTCGCGGTGGGTGAGACAATCGGGGAAGCAAGAGAACAGGCTTTAATCTTGCGTCAATTAAAGCGGCGAGTGGGAAATGTGTCAACAGATCTAGAAGTCCAAATTAAAACTTTACCATTGGCACAATTAGAAGAGTTGGGCGAGGCGTTGTTAGATTTTAGTCAGATGGCTGATTTGGTTGCTTGGCTGGATAATTTCGACTAATTAAACATATAAAGTCATGAATGGCTTTCGGCTGTATCGATTTCGTTGCGATAGATATTCACTTCCTCTAGAAAGTCATCAAATGTCGGATCGTCTTGAAAAATTCCCATGTTGGCAATCCAGGTGTCGCTTTTTTCTGGCGATTTTTCACTGGGTACATCGATGTCAATTGTGACTAGTTTCCCATGTTTAAACTGAGCATCGAGGATGCTTTTGAGTCGTTGGCGTAGCCTACCGGAGGTAATCGCCTCTTTCTCTGTTATCCCATTGGCGGTGAGATTTGGCAAGCCAACGACGGAAGCCATGAAGGTGCGATCTGTGGGGTTTTGGACAAAGACCTGATACTGCATCGTCGTGACCTACTGTGAGAATGGGGAAGGAGGTTATCACTATATTTTAATGAATCTAACTGGCTTCAACGACTCCCTTATCTCTGGTGGAGATTCCAGTAAGATCGTTGGCGGTGGGAGGTTGTTGTTAAAGTACAGTTTGAAAATTAGTTGGTTTTAAGTAATAAATTTTCAATTTTTTGTCTACTATTAGGGGTAGGACTGTAAGTTAGCTCAGGGGAATCGGAAGGCAAACGCTTGTACAATTTACATTGACTATAGATTATTTTCATTAGATCTCGGTCGGCTCTATTGATACTAATGACTTTTTTATTTGAAACAAGTGATTTGCTTTGTAATATTTTTCCTCCAGTTTTTACATCGAGAGCTTGTACTAAAGTACATATTCTAACTGCCCTCAGATGCAGTCCATAGCCACTACATCCATGTGGACATGGTGATATAAGATCTTGTAAAGATCCTTTAACTTGTGACACTGATTGAATTTCGCTAACAGCTTTTTGAACTTCAGCTTCATTCCCTACGAGTGCTGATCCATTGTTTGCTTTAGCTGTTACTGGTGTTATTGATTGTGTCGCTGAAAAATTTCCCAAGTCTAATGAAGAATACCCGTCAATAGAAGAATTTCGGATCAATGTAGAACTTGATGCTGCGATCGCAGATTGACTGAACGTAGCTAAAGTTGCTATAAGAGCAGCAAATACTTGGGTAGATGATTTCATTAAATTCTCGATTAGGGGTAAGATACTTGATTTTTTAGCTCTGGCAGAATATACCACTGGATCTCAAAGTATATAAATGAGGCAGTTTTATATTTGTGCAAGTTAACATCCGCAATATCCTTAGTACAAAACTAATCTTCACCCTGTGGCTCATTACAAGTCACTAAGCAATTACAAGTATATTTTTTGTAGTATTGTGGACTAATGATCTCAGTTAGTTTCTTTGTCCTCTATTACGGTTTTAAATGCTTCATGCTCACTTGTGTAACTGGTTGTCTTGGTTGACCCTCGTAATTGCATCAATAGTTACAAGATCGACCCAATCAGTTTTAATTAGCAAGTTCGCAGCATATTTTTTTGTTGGGTTTAAATCAATACCTATTTTAATATACTGATTTACAATCTCATTTTTAATCTTAGCTTGTCTTGGATAATTACCATCAGCTTGAGTGTGTAAATGAACAAGTCTACGAATTTCATTACGATTTAATACCTTGCCCGGTTGTACCTCAAAAATAGATTTTTTGGTTGGATGTTTTTGTTTCACTACAGCAATCTTTAGTGATTGAGATGTAACTATCATTTTATCTGATCTTGATAAATCAAGTGAAATATTTTGTTGAGCTGACGTAGGTTGAGTCAACATAGCCAGAGAACTTAAGATATTTAATATCGATCCTGCTGATAAACCGAACTAAATTAGGGCAAGATATAGCGAGAAGGATAATCCGCTTTGATCTTTCTAGTACGGTACAGGTAATTCTCACTGCCAATTGCATAGCTAGATTCTGAAATTAAGACAGTACCATCGCTATTCACCTGTTCCACTACAGCCACATGTCCGTAAGGCCTTTTACCACTGACATCCCATTGGGCGATCGCACCGACTTCGGGTTTAGAGGAAATGGTAATCCCCGCCGCTTTAGCATCGTCAAACCATTCACCCGCATTTCCCAACATACGATCGACTCGCGTAGCATTACGTCCCAACTGTTTAGCACGACCATTGGCATACCAAGTACAATTACCTAAATAAGCCTTATCGAGTTGTTGTTTGTCTTTGGGTGGACTGGTTGAAACCGGAGCAAATCCGGCATTCCAGAATGGGTTGTTACCGCGATACTCAGCGGCATTGAAATTGGGTTGACCATTGGAGGGAGTGGGAGCAATAGGAGGTTTTTTAGATGATGGTGGCGGAGATGGAACTTGAGTGACGGTCTGATTACCTGAACCTTGCCAATTAGAGGCTGCACTGACAGTAGTGAATCTTCCACCTGATGTATTTGTTGCCCAAATTGAATTGTTGCCATTGTAGACAACAAAATTTCCATCTCTTTGCAGAGCAAAAAATGCCCCAGGATTTCTATCGGTATTCGTCGCCCACAATGCCTTTGCCTGTTTATCATAGAGAACAACATTTCCATCAGGCTGTAAAGCTAACTTTGTAGCTCTGCCTTCTGTGCCAGTTGCCCAAAGAACCTTGCCCGATGGATCGATTAATATAAGATTTCCATCTCCTTGAAAATGCAGTTTATATTTGCAAGATGTCCATATAGAGTTTCTGCCAAACTCTCGACTACGATTACCACTGCTGCGAATTTCCACATTTTTGCAAGCAATCTCATCTACTTTGGGTTGAGGAATAGTGGCGATCGGTTTTGGAGGCTTCACAACGGGATTATTAATCAGAGAAGCGGTGGGATTCCAATTAGAGGCTGCACTAACTGTTGTAAATCTTCCTCCTGACGTATTTGTTGCCCAAATTGAATTGCTGCCATTGTAGACAACAAAATTTCCATCTCTTTGCAGAGCAAAAAATGCCCCAGGATTTCTATCGGTATTCGTCGCCCACAATGCCTTTGCCTGTTTATCATAGAGAACAACATTTCCATCAGATTGTACAGCTAACTTTGTAGCTCTGCCTACTGTGCCAGTTGCCCAAAGAACCTTGCCCGATGGATCGATTAATACAAAATTTCCATCTCCTTGAAAATGCAGTTTATATTTGCAAGATTTCCATGTAGTGTTTCTGCCGAACTCTCGACTACGATTACCACTGCTGCGAACTTCTACATTTTTGCAAGCAAGCTCATCTCGTTTTTGTTGTTGTGCCGCAGCCAAATCTTCAGCTTTTTTCTTCTGAGCAGCAGCGGTATCTTCCTGTTGCTTTTTCTTTTGGGCAGCTAATTCTTCGGCTTTCTTTTTATTTAAAGCCGCTTCTTCTTGCTTTTTGGCGCGAAGTGCAGCAGCTTCTTCAGCTTTCTTCTTTTGGATTGCTGCTGCTTCTTCTCGTTTTTTCTGGCGTTGAGCAGCTTCTTCTTCGGCTTTTTGCTTTTTTGCCGAATCAGTTTCTGCTAGCAATTTCGATGGGGGATTGCTAAAAGTCCTTACGGGCTGTTCAGTCTGAGCAGCAAATGAGGACTCAAGTGGCACAACAATATTGCTGGTTATTACCAGTGTATTCACCAGAATGTTAAACAAAATTCTCATAAGCTGTTCGATATTTAAAGTATATCCGCCGTTGTTTTTCTCATTGGGGAGAGGCTACGCCAACGACTCCGCTCAACCAAATTGGTTGAGGGAATCGAATGTGTGATTTAGATGTTTGACAACTTATCACGTCTATTTTTTCAGAATCTCAAGTGTGTTTTCTGATTTATCAAACTATTTCTTACCAGGTTTTCTAGGCTGACCGAATAAATCTAAAATACCTTGATTGACTTGCTGCTCCAACCAAGACGGAGATGCTGGCTTTTGCGATGTATAACCACTTTGCTTTTGCTTACGAGCAAGGGCTTCACGCTCTTTTTTTCGCTGTTCAGCCTGGGCCGCTGCTATTCTTTGACGATCTTGTTGTTCAATTTCGTTAGCAGTATTTTGCAACTCTTGGTCATCTGTCAGACTCGAAGTACTATCTTCATTCGTGTCTTCAGCACGAGTACTCCTCACGTTAATTCTTCTAATTTTAATGAAATTAAAATTACCACTATAATTATTTATTTGAAATAGGGCAATCTTCGGCGATGATAAAGAAACATCCTTGAATAAGAAAGATGCTTTGTAATCGACACCCTCAACTAATATAATAGATTGACCTAAGCAGTCACTTCTGCAAAGCTTATCGCTGATTCTTAATTCATCTGGGGCGTAACTTTTACCATCAAAGTCAGTAATAGAGGATGATTTTCTGCCCACTTCAATACGTTTGTCAGCATCCCTGTTACGTAAATTTCCAACGCAGATAATGTCTTGTCCGCCTGATGATTTTGTGCATCCTTTGAAATCAAAGGTCATGCCAGTACCGATTTTCACAGGTTTAGCCAAGGTAGTTGTCGGAATACTACTCAATGCAACGACACTGATGATAGTAGTAACAAATAAACTGGAGGCTCTTTGGGAGATGCGATCGAACAACAAATTAGACATGACTTTAGCGAATGTATATAATTCTGGTAGACTATTGAAGTGTAATTTACTTGGGCATAATCATAATATTTCACACCCTCTAAATTATCAATCGGCAAAAATTGCAACACTACTAAGAAATGTTACCGAAATCTCGTTTATTCTCGGATATCCTCAGAAAAACATTGGAACCTGGGGTAAAATAGCCAGTAAGTTACCAGATAGAGCAACTAATGTATTTTGAGCAAGCCTCCACACTGGTCGATCGACTCATCTACGAGTTCAACGGCGAACATCTCAATGATTTGGAGAGATCGATCGTCGAAGGTGTGTGTGAAGGCAAAAAATATGGAGAAATTGCCGAAGAACTAGATCGTACTAGCGGCTATGTAGCGGATGCTGCTGCAAAGCTCTTGCAAGCTCTATCTCAAGCTTTGGGTGAAAAAGTTTCCAAAAAAAACATCAAAGCTGTCATCGAACGCCATAAGTCTTCAGCAACAGTATCAGACGGATTTGTACAAATCAGCAGCTTTAATGTTTGCTCCGATATCACCATCAACCAAAGAGATCAAAAAAGTGAGAAGTTCGATCGAACACTCCCCAAATATCTCCTTGATGCCCCAGCCCTCCTCCCCTTCTATGGGCGCACCACCGAACTCACCCAACTCCAAACCTGGATCGAAAACCACCGCCGCTTCATCCTTATTCACGCTCCTAGCGGCATCGGCAAAACCTCCCTCGCCCGCCAACTCGTCGAACAAAACCAACACCGCCAGATCGTTTGGCAAAGCCTCCAATGCCACCGCCCTCTCACTGAATTCCTCGACAGAAACATCACCCCGAACTTCAGTCGCATCTTGCAAACACCCCTAGATCTCACCCAACGCCTCAACGACATCATCGAGCAACTCACCCAGGAACCCAGCCTAATCATCCTCGACGATTTGCAAGAAATTCTCTGGAGCCAACAACTCGCTGGTAGCTACGCCCCCGAATATCGCCAATACCAGCAACTTTTTGAACGCCTCGTCACTGCGCCTCACCAAAGTACCATCATCCTCCTCAGCCAAGAAATCCCTCGCCACCTCCAACAACTCACCGCCCACCCCGCCTTTGAGCAGCTTGCCCTGAAGGGACTCGATGATGCTGCCCAGCAAATATTTCAAGCCCACCAACTCATAGAACCCGAACACTGGCGACAAATCATCGCATATTATAACGGCAATCCCCAAGCCCTCAACATCATTGCTACCCTCATCAGCCAATTCTTCGGGGGCAGCACCGCCGCCTTCGCGCAAACCCAGCCTCTGCCGATTCCAGATGACTATAAACAAGTTTTGCAACAACAGTTCGATCGACTCACCAGCAAAGAAAAAACTTTAATTCAACACATCGCGATCGGCTCAGTAACGATCGCCGAACTCCAAAATTCTCTAGACCTCAGCTCTGCTGATATTATTGATGTATTGCAGTCGATCGATCGTCGTGGCTTACTCCAAAAAAACATCACAGGTAATGAAGTGTCTTTCGGATTGTCGATCGCAATTCAAGAATTTCTCCGCAACTAAACAGTCAAAAGTTGCAAAATCTCTAGGGTTTGTCTATTTCAAAGCGATGAGAGATATGGCGATACAGTAAACACTTTGCGCTTACCGTATTGCCTCATCCCTACCTCTAACCGCGAATGGATTTATAGAGTGTCTCATAAACTTGAGCCGATCGATCCCAACCAAAATCGGTTTCCATGCCCCGTTGTTGGAGTTGTGCCCATTGAGGTTTATAATTATAGGCTTCGCTAGCGCGTACCATACAAGTGTAAAGATCTAGGGGTTCATAGCGATCGAAACAATAGCCAGTACCCGCTTGATTTTGGGGATCGTTATGAGATACTGTATCTACCAATCCACCTGTACGTCGAACGATCGGTACACAACCATAGCGCATTGCCAACATCTGAGAAATACCACAAGGTTCAAATCGACTTGGCATCAGGAAAGCATCCGAACCTGCATAAATCCGCCGCGAGAGGGATTCATTGTATAGTAAATAAGTCGCCATCCGCCCTGGATAGCGAGAGGCGAGTTCCCACAATTGATTTTCATAATAACGTTCGCCTGTGCCCAAGACGACGAATTGAGCATTAGTATAAGCAAGAAACCGATCGAGTGTTTGGAGGATTAGATCCAAACCTTTTTGCTCTACCAATCGAGATACCATGCCTACCAAGAAAGTATCGGGATTAATCGTCAAACCGACTTCTTTTTGCAAAGCGGTTTTATTCTCGATTCTGCTATCAAGAGTTTCGATCGTAAAGGGTTTTGGGAGAGCTGGATCGATCGCCGGATCGTATATTTCCGTATCGATCCCATTGACAATTCCCGACATCTTATCGCCGATAAAAGATAGCAACCCCTCAATTTTCTCACCATACTCTAATGTCCGAATCTGAGCGGCATAGGTTGGCGAAACTGTATTAACTCGATCGGCAAATTGTACTGCTGCCGCCATGGTATTATGGCCTTGCATGTACCAAGGACACCAGGTAATTTTTTCTAGATACCACCGCCACGGCCCTTGATAAGCTAAATTGTGAATGGTGAAGACAGTACTAATATCGGGATCTTGGTGCATCCAGACTGGAATCATTCCCGTATGCCAATCATGACAGTGGATCAGATCTGGTTTCCAATAATTCCAACAAAATTCCGCCGCGCCATTGGCAAAAAATGTAAATCGCCAATCCTCGTCTTCACCGCCATAAATCCGCTGCGGATCGAAAACAGGATGTCCGAATAAATACAAAGGGACATCAGTACCAGGCAAAATCGTTTCGTATACAGCGAAGTAATTAAACATCGCATATCCATTCCATACAGGTTCGTAGGGAATATCTAATTTACCGACGATCGAACCATAATAAGGCATGAAGATCCGCACATCATGCCCCATTTTGCGAAGGAATTTGGGCAATGCACCCACAACATCACCCATACCACCAACTTTAGCAATGGGAGCAGCTTCAGCCGCAACAAATAAAATTTTCATACAGCACGTTAATTTGAGATTATTTGGCAATCTTCAACCTGCGATCGAAGACTTAGCCTCAAAATTACAATACCAGTAATTTGACCCCTACCCTCGTCCCTTACCTCAGTAGATCGATCCCGTTGTTTCAAAGTATATTGATGCTGATGGTTGAGAAGACTCACCCTATCCCCTATCCCCTATCCCCTATCCCCTAATCTAGATACCAAGTGATGAAACCGCCAAGAAAAGATGGCGGCGGAAATAGCAATACCGATCGATTGCCCGATCCACAATCCATTACCGCCCAAATCGGTGTGGAAACCCAGCCAGTAGCCGCTAGTCAAGCCAATTCCCCAAAAAGCGAACAAACTCAACAACATGGGAATTCGGGTATCCTGCAAGCCATATAGGGCACCCATAAATATCTTTTGGGGGCCATCTAAAATTTGGGAAATAGCGGCAATTTGCATCAATCCGGTGGCTAATGTAATTACAGTTGCGTTTTGGGGATTATCGGTATCGATAAAAACACCTATAATTTGTTGGGGAAAGACTAGTAAAATTATGGCTAATATCATCATAAATCCTAAGCCGATCGCGACACTGACATAGCCCGCACGAGTTGCCCCAATTAGATCGTTTTGGCCCATTTCTTGCCCGACTCGAATTGTGGCAGCGTAAGACATCGCTAATGGCACCATAAAGGTAATGGCGATCGTTTGCAAGATAATTTGATGGGCTGCTAATACTTCGGTGCCTAATAAACCCATCAGATAAGTGACGATCGTAAATAGTCCAATTTCCAAAGCTGTGGCAATGCCGATCGGTAAACCGATGCGTACAAGTGAACTCAAAATTTGGAAATCGAATTGATGAAGATTGTGGAAGAAGTGATAATTCTTGAGTTCTGATTGGGTCAAAATATAGATAATTAATGCCAGAAACATTGACCACATTGCGATAATACTCGCGATCGCCAATCCAGCAATCCCCAACTGCGGACACCCGAATTTTCCAAAGCCTAAAGCATAGTCACCGATCGTATTAATTATCGTTCCACCGATGGCGATCGACATCACCATCCGAGGATGAGACATCGCTGAAACTACACTGCGGAGCATCGAAAAACCCAACGCGGGTAAAAATCCCCACGCCATAATATCTAGATATTTATTCCCCAAAATTACGGTTGTTTCTGCCTGCCCTAAATGACGCATCAATAAGTCGAAATTGGCAATGCAAAAGGCGATCGGCAGACTCAAGCCCAGCACTAGCAAACATCCTTGCCTAACGACACGCTGGATTTGCGGACGATCGTTGGCACTATAAGCCGTGGCGACGATCGGACTAATCCCCATCGTCACCCCCGCCGCTGTAAATAAAAATACACTAAAAGTTAGTGAAGCTAATCCACCCGCTGCGAGAGTTTCTAGCCCCATTCTACCCATCATTAATGTATCGACAAAGCCGATCGCCGCTTGAGATAGTTGGATGCCAGCGAGGGGGATCGCGATCTTCAAAAATTCTTTTACTTCCCGATGAATTGGCGATCCAATTAACGTGGATTTATCCTTATTCATTCCACTTAAATTGTATAAAAATTGCTAATCATCGCGCAATACTGTCATCCACCATATCATAGCACGATCGGATCCGAAATTCACAAATATCTTCAATCTCCGACGATCGTCATCAAAACCAAATTATTATTAATTATTAATTACTTGAAGTGTTGCTTCAACACATCTAATGGAGAACAATCCCAGTAATCAATGTGACTGATAATTAATCCTTTTTGGTCTAACAACATCTCACTGCGCCCACTAATTTCGATCCGTGGATACCAAGGCAGAGGGGTATTCCATCGTAATGTCCATCGAGTCATAATCTGTCGATCTACTCGATCTATATGATGCAAATCTAACTGTGGAGATTTAAAGAACATCTCGATAAAACCTACCATTTGGCGATAGCGATTCAATCCTCGAAACCGAGTCAGGGGATCCTGAAAATATACATCCTCAGCATAAATATGATAACTCTGTTCGATCGGAAACTTTGCGTAATCTTGACGGAGGAGTTCGAGGATATCCATGGTCAGGGGTCGGGGGTGTGGGGTGAGGGGTCAGGGAGCACGGAGCAGGGAGCAGGGAGCAGGAAGCAGGGGTCAGGGGGGAGAAACTATCGATCGATTTGGGGTATTCTGAATTTAGGACAGTTGCCAGGGCGGTGTAAGACGTAATCTAAGTGCTCAAACTCATAGAGCCTCAGCTTCTCCAAACGTATCTCTGACCCCTGACCCCTGACCCCTCACCAATTATATCTACCCCCATGAAAAAGATTAATCTCCAAGAATTGGCAATCGTGATTGCGGTGACGGAAATAGATCCGACCTTAATCACTCCAGAATTCCTCAAATATAGCCAAATAGTGCCCTCTGATTGGGAAATCGTCGGACAACCCATTCGCAATTTTCAAGGCTCTCAGATGACCTTCCAGAATGGGGTGAGTGTCATCGCCCAACCACAACGGATTAGTTTTGCAGAATTGGCGGCGGAGAAAGATCCAACTACACTCTTGTCATCCCAAGTAGCCATGAAATTAGTAGATATTCTACCTAGTCTCAATTATGTTGGCGTGGGTATTAATTTGCGCGGTTATGTTGACTTTGGCACTGACACCCGCGCTGCGCGGGACTTTATGTTCCAAAATCTCTTGGCTCCAGGTGCGTGGAAACAACTAGGAAATGCCCCAGTTCAAGCGGGCATCAACTTGGGCTATACTTTTGAAAATCGTCGTCTAAATTTGACGATCAATGAAGCCATCTTACAAAATACGGAAAACCAAACTAGTGCGATCGCCCTATTTAATGGTAACTTCGATTATGATATCGCGACCGCCGTTCTCCCCTCGGCACATGCTCAACGAATTAAAGAGATCGTGAGTAATTGGCAGGGAGATTTGGAGCTTTACAAAGAAGTTATCGGTCAGTTCATGTTACCAGATGCCGTAATTTCTTTTCCTGCTTTAGTTTAAGCTATTTCAACTATCGATCGCCCACTTTTCGATCGACATCCGACCCGCCCCTACAAAATTATCTGTAGGGGCGGTTTTAGGTATAGCCTTTGCCTAAGAGGATGTTTAAAAAGTATAAGGGGGATATTTTAAGTGTTGCCTTGAAAAGCGGATGCAACCACGGGGAGGTTCTCTCCGCATGTGTTGCACCCAAAAATATCCAAATCAAAACCCGCCCCCCTCAATGAATTCATACCCCAATTCATCAACGCCAACAAAACCAATTAATAATTAATCTCAGCCCTTTCACCGATGACGATCGCCAAAGCCTACAACAAATGATGTAAGTATTCCCGATCGAGTGAATCGACTGTTAGTTTGGATTTAAGACTAGTCCAAAGCATCAAGCGAACTAGTTAAATCCGCGCTTTTTTTAACTTATATATGTCAGAAACCCTGCTAGCTCCCTGGATTGACAGTAATATTGGTTCCGCAGCACTTTTCACCGATTCCCCACCATCTCTACTCGACGCGCCATCAAATCCCCTCTCTCAAAGCGCAGCCGAACCCCTATTTCCGACGATCCAAGTTGGAGGAATCCCAATTATTGCACTGGGAGCTACCGGATTAGCGTTACCAGACTTTACAGACTTACCGAGACAAAATTCCACATTGAAAGATCTGGACAAATTCACGGATCTCCTACTAGGGATGATTCCCAGCCCCTTAATTCAATGTATCCCATATCATTCCCCAGATAAAACCGCACCAAAAATAGCGATCGGATTGCAAAATGATACAGGCATCAGCAAAGACGATCGAATTACTCGCAACCCCTCAATTGAAGGCACCATCAAAGACGACAGCAGAATTCGGCGAGTTGATGCCCAACTAGATGATGGAAAATCTTACTCAATCACCTCAGAATTAAATCGACGCGGCAAATTTGTACTCGATCGATCGGACATACAGCGCATCAATGGCGGTAATCTACTCACAGACGGTCAGCATACCATCAAGATTACCGCCGCCGATATCTTTGGCAACAAAACTACCAGCACTCTAAACTTCACCCTCGACACCACCACTCCCACCAAAGCTAGCATCGCCCTCGATGTAGCCTCCGATTCCGGCACCATCGGCGACTACCGAACAAATAACAATCTTGTCACCCTTACAGGTACAGCCGATGCCAATACCCAACTAAAAATCTCTCAACATAACAGTATCACCGGATATTCCAGCCCAATTCAGACAATTACCACCGATGCAAATGGTAACTACCAACTCTCCGGCGTAAAACTCGAACAAGGGATGAATAGCTTTAGTATTAGAGCAAAAGATCTCGCAGGCAATACTAGCACCAGTAGTCAAGATATCCGCCTCATCGCCAAAGATGATGCTGTCATCACCTGGAATCAAATCTTGCTAAATGCGATCGCCAGCTCCACAACACCACCACCAATCGCTTCCCGCGCTATGGCAATGGTCGAAACAGCCGTCTTTGATGCCGTCAACAATATCGTCAACAAATATCAAAACTATTCAATTACAGCTACTCCACCGATCGCCGCCAATTGCACCGCCAGAGCGATCGAAGCTGAAGCCGCAGCCGTAGAAGCCGCCTATACAGTGCTCACCAGTCTCTTTGCCAGCCAGACAGCAACCTTCAATACCGCTCGTGACACATCCCTAGCCACGATTGCCGATGGGCAAGCCAAAACCGACGGGCTAGCATTTGGTAAAACTATTGCCAATGAAGTCATTCGTTCCCGCGTTGACGATCGTTCCGCAGTTAGAGATCCCTATACCCCTGGTACAAATCCAGGCGATTGGCGATCCACAGGAGTAATTACTGGTACTACTAATCCCGCACCCGCCGTCTTACCACAATGGGGCGATGTCAAAACCTTTGGGATTCCCGAAACTGAGATGGCGAATAATCCCATTGCACCGCCACCAGCTCTGACTAGCGAGCAATATGCTACCGAACTCAACCAAGTCAAAGAATTGGGTGCAGCTAATAGTACCACCCGCACAGCCGATCAAACCCAAATCGCCAAATTCTGGGCAGATGGTGCAGGTACTTTCACCCCTCCCGGACATTGGAATCAAATCGCCCAAGATGTAGCCCGCGACAATTTCAATTCTCTAGTAGACAATGCGCGTCTTTTTGCCGCCCTCAATGTCGCTCAAGCTGATGCCGCCATCTGTTGTTGGGATACCAAATATAGCTACAACAGATGGAGACCGATTACCGCGATTCGTCAAGCAGATACAGATGATAATGCAGCTACCACCGCCGATACTAGCTGGACTTCGCTCCTCACTACGCCCAATTTCCCCAGTTATACTTCTGGACACAGTACTTTTAGTGGCGCAGGAGCTGCGGTGCTCACCAGTCTCTATGGCGATAACTACAAATTCAGTACTACTAGCCCTGGGCTACCTGGTGTGATTCGCAGTTTTACTAGTTTTAATCAAGCTGCTGATGAAGCAGGAATGAGTCGGATTTATGGTGGTATTCACTTTATGAGTGATAATACTGCTGGGCTAGCCGCTGGCAAAAAAATCGGTGAATATGTCACTGATAATCTGTTTGCGCCCGTTTAACTGAGTACTTCTGGGCACGTATCGGAATCCTAATTAGGGCGGGTGATTTAGAGCAATACCGAGAGCGATCGCGTAGTAGGAAATCGCTCTCGGTATTGTTGTCATAAACTTAAAATTGAAGTGCGGAATGTGGGATTAAGTGTCACTGCGTTGGGATGAATACGATCGATAAACTCACATCTTGCACCAATGCAAAGATACTATTACTGCAACAATCCAGGGCGGGCACTGTTCCCGCGCCCCTGTCTACGCTAATCACTAATATTTTAGTACTGTCTTGTCTCGCTTTTCGCGTCGGGGAACCCGACGGGCGCGTTGGCAAAGCCTCTGCCCAAGCAGAAGCCGCTGGTGCAAGATGTGAGTAAATTAGTATCGATCGCATTTATTCAAAGTAGTCGAATTTTAGGACATCCGATTTAGTTGTTGTACCAGAAGACTGAGGAACAAACCGACATCGGTAACGACCCCTGTGGACTCGATCGAACCGCGATCGCTTAACTTGGTCACAACCGCAGGATTGATGTCCACACAGACCAGTTTTACCCCCGCTGGAGTCATATTTCCCACGCCGATCGAGTGGAGCATTGATGATAACATCAGAATCAGATCCGCACCTTCGATCGCTTTGGCGTATTCTTGTTGTGCTTTAATTAGATCCATCTGTGTATCGGGTAATGGGCCATCATCACGAATCGAGCCAGCTAGAGCGAAGGGGACATTTTTGTGTACGCATTCGTAGAAAATACCACTGGTAACTACTCCTGCTGTTACGGCTGCGGCGATACTGCCATATTTGCGGATGGTATTAATTACTTTGAGGTGGTGGCGATGTCCGCCAGAGAGGGGGATTCCCCGTTGTAAGTCTACACCGAGGGAAGTACCGTACATAGATTGTTCGATATCATGGACGGCGATCGCATTGCCGCCTAATAATGCTTGAATATAACCATCGCGGATTAATTGGGCGAGATGTTCTCCACCTCCAGTATGAATCACAACTGGGCCAGCGACGATCGCCGATCGACCGCCTCGTTGACGAATCCGTTGCAATTCCCAGGCTACTTGTTCGACGACTAATTCGACTCGTCGTTCGCTGGATACCCCCGCTGACATGAAGCCAAATTCGCCGCTGGAGGAAGTTCTGGTTTCGGGCTTGTGTACGGTTCTCATGCCGATCGAATCTACCACCACCATTTCCCCAACTTGCAAGTCGCGGAGCAGTTTACATGTGGCTACAGTTCCCGTGCTAGAGGAGCTTACCACGATCGCGCCGTCCATTCGCTGCTGTTGCGCCCGCACCCATTCCCCTTCCACCCGAATTTCGGTAGGATAGATATTGGTGACATAAAAGTCATCTGGTGCGACTCCAGTTTGGGTGACAGGGACTAATCGAGCGTCGGCTGCTGGAGTTTGACTGTCATTATCATCGCCACTCGGTAGGAGCATCGCGCCCAAGTCAATCAGTTGGGCGAGAATATCTTCCATCAATTGATGATTTGGGGTCGATACTTTCACGGATGCCGTGGAGATACTTTGACGTTGTTCGCCCAAGTCGAATTTTAGCACCTGAAAACTTCCGCCAGCCTCAACAATCCGATCTAAAGCGCGATTCATCAAGCCAGAATCTAGTAGATGTCCAGATAATTGGATTTGGCGAACTTCCACGGGTAACTTTGTCGTTGTCTTCCCTGGAATCGATTCGGTCAATTTGAGAGTGAGACACTTAGCGGCACCGCCAGCTTTCAAAAACTCACTTAGGGGTGTAATCGCAACTCTAAATCCGACAGCGGCTAACCTTTGCTGTAAGCCTTCGCTGGCAAAATTCATCACTACCAAGTCATCAATATTAACGCTATTACAAGCAAACTGAATTGCATCAGTTTCGCCAACGATAATCCGTCTATTGGGTGGAACTCGTGATTCGATCAGTTGATTGGAATGGCGATCGAATGCGGGCGGATAGTACAGTAAATAACCATCAGTGAGCGGACAAAAACAAGTATCTAAATGATAGAAGCGACGATCGATTAATCGGAGTGATAAGACCTCAATATCTAACCAATCTGCCACATAATTGTGTGATTCCAACTCTGTCCGCCAACCATAGCCAGCCCATAACCAACCACCAGCTCGATCGATTAAAGCATCCCCCGCACCTTCAAACGGCAATTGGGATGAAAGTTGATGTACCTCAAAACCATGTTTATCAAACCACTCACTAAAATGGGGTTCTTCACCCTGACGTTCTGGATGATAAAAACTACTGACAATAACTTTATCGCCTACCACCAATCCACCATTAGCCGTAAATACTAAATCCGGCAATCCTGGCTGAGAATTAATTAATTCAATCTCGGCATGTTCAGCCAAAGTATCATATAACTTCTGCCATTGACTAATCGCCAGTTCCCGCGAGAGATTGTGAATATTTCCTTCCATCCAGGGATTGATATTGTAGTCAATATCAAATCGATCGGGCGCACACATCAGTATTTGTAGCATTATTACTCAATAAATTATTAATTCTATTGTGAGTCGATCGACCGTCAATATTATGTCACATTCGTTACTAAATTAAATACTTGACAGTGATATCTTCGATCGACCTACAGACTCTTGGAAACAGCACTGCCCGTACCCTGAAACATGATCCAAGACAAGAAAAAATTGGAGATAAAAATCGCCAGTAAAGCAGTAACTACTGCTGTTGTCGTCGATTGCCCCACCCCTTTGGCACCTCCAGTTGTCGTCAGTCCCCAATTACAACCAATAATTGCAATTAAAGCACCAAAACAAACCGCCTTAATTGGCGCACTAGACAAATCCCAAGCATCCAAAAAATTACGAGCTGAATCGAGAAATACCCGCGCGGGCAGATTAAACACAGTCGTCGCAACCAATAGCCCGCCCATCATTCCGGTGACGATCGCCAGAATTGTTAACAACGGCAACATCACACAACAAGCCACCACGCGAGGAATTACCAAATAGTCTACCGGATCGGTTTTGAGCACATATAGAGCATCGATTTGTTCGCTGACTTTCATCGTGCCAATTTCCGCCGCAAAAGCCGAACCCACGCGCCCAGCCAAGACTACAGCGGTAAGTACGGGGGCGAGTTCGCGAGTCAACGCGAGGGCGAGCACCCCGCCGACAACTTGCCCAGCCCCAATATTAATAAATTCCCGTGCTACCTGAAGCGTAAATACCATGCCGATGGTAGCTGCTGTGACTAGGGCAATTAATAGAGATTCTGGCCCCACCAGGGCCATTTGTTCCAGAATATTCCCATAGTGAAATTTACCTTTGAGAATATGAACGATTACTTGTCCGCATAGAAAGATGGCTGCGACTAGCCGTTTGAACCACAAACTCATAATTTAGAAATCAATCTCACTCTAATTATTCCTCAATTTGAGACATCTGGGCCAAATTTAACGATCGTTAGCTAGGGTTATTTCGATTCACTCTACACAAAAGCCTGTGTCCACAATGATTGTAGTCAACTGGTGCGGTGTAAAAAATTGACGATCTCGATCGAGATGTGAGACAGATCATTGACTCTATTTAGGCACAATTGCCGATCGTCGGTGCCAATTGGAGACTTATGGGTGAGAATAAAGAGGTGGTTTATTCACTAGTTGTTCATATGTATCCTACCGAATATTTGCCAGAAATAAAGCTGCCATTAGAGTTTTCCGAGCGAAAACTCTTACTGAGGACTGGAGATTTCATCCTCACAACAAGCGGGATTTTTGCTGCTCTATGGTATTGGGCTAATGAATCCGATCGAACATTTAGTTGGGATCTATTAGTCGAACAATCCCCTTGGATGGTAGCGATGGCGGCGGGTTGGTTGATATGGATGTTTGTCAATGACTTGTATGAATTACGCACGGCGGTTCATCTCAGACATAGCTTATACCGAATCTTGGCAGGTAGTGGCATCGCCATCGGAATCGATCTGATCTATTATTTTATTTCCGCTCCCACACCTCTAAGTCAAGTCTCATTTTCATTGCGGTTTGCACCGATTCTGGCGATCGCTCTCACGACAATTTTGCTATCGATCGGTCGATCGCTATATATTATCTTTTTAGGAGCTGGATCGGGGACTCAACGAGTACTGATTTTTGGAGCTGGAGAGTCAGGAAATATTATCGCTAAGGCTTTTGTCGAACATCCCCATTATCAACTCTCAGGATTTATCGACGACGATCGCCAATTACATGGTAAAGTTCATCAAGATGTAAAGGTTTTGGGCGATCGTCACACTCTATTAGCGGAAATCAATCGTCAAGGTATCGATGAAGTCGTCTTGGCAATCAGCGAAGCAATCGATCCCGATCTGCTCCAACTGCTGATTAGCTGTCACGAACAAGGAATTGCCGTGACACCGATGCCCGTTTTGTATGAAAAGCTCACAGGTAAAGTTGCTGTAGAACATATTGGCAGTCAGTGGTATACCGCCCTCCCCTTGACAAAACACCCATTTGATACTCTCAATCGGGTTGGTAAACGACTCATCGATTTAGCTTGTGGTTTAATTATTGGCGTGGTTTTGGCAGTAGTCTTTCCGTTTGTGGCGATCGCCATTAAACTAGAAACTCCAGGCCCAGTTTTTTACGAACAAGAACGAGTTGGGCAGTATGGAGTCGGATTCAAGGTGCGTAAGTTTCGATCGATGGTTCAAGATGCCGAAGTCAATGGTAAAGCACAGTGGGCCGTCAAAGGTGATGCCCGAATTACCAAAGTCGGTTACTTCATCCGCAAAACTCGTCTCGATGAGCTACCCCAAGTGCTAAATGTACTCCGTGGTGAAATGAGTATGGTCGGCCCCCGCCCCGAACGCGAACATTTTATCAAACAACTACAAGACCAAATCCCCTTTTACCGTACACGATTAGCC
Source organism: Chamaesiphon sp. OTE_70b_metabat_96 (assembly GCA_031376885.1). Classification (GTDB taxonomy): domain Bacteria; phylum Cyanobacteriota; class Cyanobacteriia; order Cyanobacteriales; family Chamaesiphonaceae; genus Chamaesiphon. The sequence goes on from JANMEL010000310.1 coordinate 64,175, forward strand.
GCTAAACCCGGACTCACTGGCTGGGCACAAGTGAACTACGGTTATGGCAGCACAGTCAATGATGCCCTGATCAAACTTCAATACGACCTCTACTACCTCAAACATGGCTCCCCCTGGCTAGATCTCAAAATTCTACTACGGACATTTGCCGTAGTGCTCAAGATGCAGGGACAGTGAGCTAGGGAATAGGGGATAGGGAATAGGGAATAGGGGATAGGGTTTAGTGAATAGGGTTTAGTGGTACCTCTGTCAAAGTGAGGATCTATACTATTAGAAGCTTTTGTCCGATCGCTAATCTCCGCATCCCACAAACCAACAAAGCGATCTGATTCACCATACCCACCGTCTCAAACAACCTATGCTTTGAGGGGGGGTTCGGGGGGGGACACTCCCCCCACCGACGGGGGGTCTGGGGGTCGGAACCCCCAGACTCCTTTGTTCTGCCC
>JANMEL010000311.1:0-5559 GCA_031376885.1 Chamaesiphon sp. OTE_70b_metabat_96
TAAGACCGGAGAGAGAATCCTCTCAAGGGCAGTTGCGTGAAACCCGTAAGGCTTGCCTTGAGCGTAGCCGAAAGGGAAAGAAGCAGAAAACCTAGTGGCGACGCTAGGGAATCATTGCCCTTTAGGGCGGTGAGTAGTCAAGTTTTGTGGTTTGGGATAGCAGTAATTGGGCATAATTAAGATGTTGCCACAATCCAAGCTCTATTAAAGTTCTATCCCTTTCGTCTTATTGATTCATGAGTTATTGTCTCAATCCTACTTGTGCCCAGCCCCAAAATCCGCCTCAAAGTAACTTTTGTCGGAAATGCGGTGGCAGATTGAGATTGCGCGATCGATATTTGGCGATCGCTCCGATCGGGCAAGGCGGATTTGGGCGGACATTTAAAGCGATCGATGAAGACAAACCAGCCAAGCCTTTTTGTGTAATCAAGCAATTTTTCCCCCAGGTGCAGGGGACAACAGCAGGGCAAAAAGCCGCCGAATTATTCACTCAGGAAGCGATCGTCTTAGAGCAGCTAAATCACCCCTTAATTCCCAAATTACTCGCCTATTTTATCACACCGGATAATCGTCAGTATCTAGTCCAAGAATTTATCGACGGTCAAAATCTCAAAGCTGAATTAGAACTAGAAGGTATATTTTCGACAGGGAAGATATCTGAACTGTTGATAACATTATTATCAACGCTAGATTATGTCCACAAGTTAGGATCGGGATTTATTCATCGAGATATTAAACCAGAAAATATCATTCGTCGAGATGAAGATCGGAAGTTGTATTTAGTGGATTTTGGCGCGGCAAAAGTCAGAACTTTAGATCGATCGGGGCTGCAAGGTACGACGATCGGTACTCCCGAATTTATGGCACCAGAACAAGCTTGGGGGCGAGCTTTTCCCTGTAGCGATCTCTATAGTCTGGGGTTAATGTGCATTCATTTATTAACGGGAGTCTCTCCATTCGATCTATTCGATGAGAATCTAGATCGATGGATTTGGCGAAACTTTTTATCCCAATCTATCGATCCAACATTAGCCAAAGTTTTGGATAAATTAATCGCGCACAAACCGATCGATCGATACCAAACAGCCCAAGAAGCTCTGACAGCTTTAGAGGGCGATCGGATTAGCATTCAATCTTCAATGCCGATCGCGCCACCCGACGTTAATACTTTACCAACCAGCTTGACATATCCGCCAGTAATTGAAGCCCCAATTTCACCGATCGCCCCAATTAGCTCAAATCCAACACCTAGCAATAGTGATTGGCAATGTATCAACAGCCTAGACTGGCATACTAAACCAATTAATACGATCGCCATATTTGCCAATGGAAAATATTTAATTAGCGGTGATGATGGCGGAAACGTGGCAGTTTGGAATCTAACTATGCCCCAACAACCGATCGGCACCTACCGTAATACTAATTCAATTTGGTCAGTGGCAGCTAGTCCAAATCTCAGTCAAATTGCCAGTGGTGACAAAAACCGTAAAGTACAGCTCCGGCGGTGGGAATCGATCGGCACTTCATTGCAAGAATTGCGTGCGGATGGAAGTACATTAGATAGTCATAATGGCTCTGTTTGTGCTGTTGAATTTAGCCCCGATGCTAAAATTCTGGCTAGTGGTGGTACCGATCGCCGCATTCGATTATGGAATACAGATACAGGTAAAATTATCTATACTCTCGATGGACACCAGGAATCTGTCACCGCCCTAAAATTTATGCCCAATGGTAAAATTTTGATTAGTACAGGTGTCGATCGCACCATTAGATTTTGGGATCTGGAAACTAAACAATTATTAAAGACGATCGAAGCTCACGAACACAAAATTCATGCTTTGGCAATTAGTCCCGATGGACAGACATTTATTACTGGTAGTAGCGATCGTACCATCGGGATCGGACAATTGGGTAGTTCTTCTACCGCGCAGATTCTCCAAGGTCATCAGGATGCCGTTCTCACCGTGGCAATTAGTCCCGATGCCAAAACTATCGCATCTGGCTCGATCGATGGTGTGGTGAAGCTCTGGGATGCCCATACGCAGCAGTTGCAAGCGACCCTCCAAGCTCATCAAAGCGCAATCAAATCGATCGTTTTTCATCCGCTCAATGGTACTTTAATTACCTCCAGTTGGGATCGATCGATCAAATTTTGGAATAGGGGATAGGGGAGAGGGAATAGGGAATAGGGGATAGGGGATAGGGGATTGGAACTAATCTCCTCTTACCACCCTAACACCCATCCCCTAGATGAATCAATACTGGCGTAAAATAAATCAGTGGTTTTATCGTACGGCCGATCGAGCCTTGGATGAAGCGTACAAAGCTGCACTGAAAATCAAAGCGATCGAAGACGAGCATTTTGGTGGGGATAAGATTGAAATCCCCACCGAATATGCAAACAATCAAACAGCCGCTTACTTTCAAACCGATCTCAATAAATATCTAAATATCACGCGGATTCGATTAGCAGAATTTCAGACTAGTCGGACAGTTACGGGAAATAAATATCCACAGCCTAACGATCGCCAGGAATTCGATCGAGAGTTTGACTATGTTAACCCAGATCCGATCGATATCGATATCGAAGCCGAGATCCTCGAAAAACTGCGATTTGTAGACGAAATTCTCAATCGCTATGCCGATCGACAGATTGAAGAGACTAAAAGTCGGATCGGCTTGCAATCGACATTCGGTCAACGGGCGATGAATAGTATTGTTGCGCCAATCGATCGAGAATCCCTGCTCCTAAATCGCGACCTAGACAACATTATCCCACACGACACCACCGAAGCCCCCAAAAACCCTCAGCTCTTTGGCGCAGCATTCCCGCCCAAAACTCCCCCCCCCTCATACAACTCCCGCAAGCGCAGCAACAACCCAAATCGCCCCAACCAGTCAAACAGCAACAAACCCATCATCGATCCTTCCCTCACCGATACCTTTCGGCGAATCCAACAAGATCTCAATCCCAACGCCGAAGCGCAAGTCATCGAAAATTATCGATTTCATCAAAACAAAACCAAAACCTCCCTTAGATTCATCTTGATCCTACTCCTAGTACCCCTACTAGTTCAATATGTCTCCAAAATTGTTTTCATCGGGCCAGCCGTGGACATCTATCGCAGCTATCATCATGAAGATGTCTTCCTCAACAGCAATCTCGAAAAAGAAGGCTTGGAGGAAATGGAACAATTTGAGAAAAAACTCAAATTTCGGCAACTGATAAAAATCGCCCCGAAACTCACCTCCGAGCAGATGGAGGCGCAAATCAAAGCAAAAGCCGAAGAAATCAAAATAGACTACTACCGTCAAAGTGCCAACGCGGTCAAAAACTGGTTTGCCGACTTCCTATCCATCTTCACCTTCGCTTGGCTCATCGCCAATAGCAAACCCCAAATCGCCATCCTCAAATCCTTCCTCGGCGACCTCGTATCTGGACTCAGCGACACCGCCAAAGCCTTTACCATCATCCTCCTCACCGACACCTTCGTCGGCTTCCACTCCCCCCACGGTTGGGAAATCATCCTCGAAGGTACCGCCAAACATCTAGGCATTCCCGAAAATCACGCCTTCAATTCCCTCTTTATCGCCACCTTCCCCGTGCTCATCGACACGGTATTCAAATATTGGATTTTCCGCTACCTCAGCGGTCAATCTCCCTCCGCTGTAGCCACATTCAAGACCATGAATGAGTAACCGATCTTGATATCCACCCCATAGCTACATTGTCTCGCCGCAAGCGGCTCAATTCATTAAGCTAGGGGATTCCGACTAGTGAAACAGCGTGCTCGGGCAGTGGCATCTTTGACTGGTTGGTTCCCATCGGCTAATAACTCGAAAGTCCCTACCATACATTACTGATTTTGCTTCGAGCATAGTCCGAAAACTCCGCCAACCCAGATCGGATTCTAGCCCGATCTCAAATAGCAGTACAATTACACCCAATTCCCCCAACACCGAAATGATTTCACCCTGAGACTCAAATACCTGAGTCAAAGCGGCTGGAGTCATCGGATCGAGCAACTGCAAAAATTGGACGATCGCCGAATCAGATGCGATCGTGCCACCATTTCCAAAGTGGTGCGAGGTTTCATGATATAGCAATTGGTGTCGATGGTCATCATCAGGTGCAGGGTGAAATGCCTGATTCTTTGGCAACTCTGGATGACCGAAGAGCGAAAATAATCTATACTCGAACAGAATTGGAGTCTAATTTGAATGTTTAGCTTTAGAGTCACCAAATACAATCCAGACTTTCGCAGCTCAAGTGGAGTATATGAAAAAGACGAATGGATTGCCTTTTCAGATATTGGCCATAGTTTTGATGGAATTGAATTTACTGTCGATCGATACATCCAAACCGAAGAACTATATCTTGCGGCTATTCATCGCTTTATGAGTACTCTAGATCTAAACTCTTTGAATATCTCTTGCCTAGAAAAAGAAAATTATGTCTTGAGAGAACACGATCGCAAACATCTCAATCTCTACCCAGTTCAAATGACTAGGATCGTCGAATTTATCCAGAATGGCAATAGTCTAAGTGGTGTGGATTTGGATAATTTTTGTAGGTTATGCTTGAGAAGTCAAATCTGGGGCGTATTAAAACACAAGGAAGAAATGTTCGTCCATTTTGGACGTGACTATTACATGTACATCGGAGTCACCCAAACTTCTGACCCCATCATCGAACAAATCCGCTCCACCGGACTATTTGTCGAACCCTTCGAGTCGCCCTATCTATTCGAGTAGTCAGCAGTCGATATTGAGTAGTGCATAGAAATGGAACATCCCCCCCTCCCCCCCTCGGTTGCTGTTGGCGTAGCCTTGCCTTTGGCATTGCGTAGCCGCAGCACTCCCCCTCCCCCCCTCCAAATCGGCACAATCGCCCTCAACAGCCGCGTATTCCAGTCCCCCCTCTCTGGAGTCACAGATCTGGTTTTCCGTCGCTTGGTGCGGCGATATGCCCCCGATTCGATGATGTATACAGAGATGGTGCAGGCTTCGAGCTTGCGACATCTCAAGGAAATTCCTCGGATTATGGAAATCGATCCGGATGAGCGACCGATTAGTATTCAGCTCTTTGATTGTCGCCCTGATTTTCTGGGTGAAGCGGCTCAAATTGCGGTTGGACAGGGCGCACAGACGATCGATATCAACATGGGGTGTCCGGTTAATAAAATCACTAAAAACGGTGGCGGTTCGTCATTATTGCGAGATCCAGATACGGCTGTGGCGATCGTCAAGGCGGTCGTTAATGCTGTTAATATACCCGTGACGGTGAAAACGCGAATTGGTTGGTCGGATGATGAGATTAATATTCTAGATTTTGCCCAGCGGATGCAGGATGCTGGCGCACAGATGCTCACAGTTCACGCCCGTACGCGCGCTCAGGGCTATAATGGCACTGCCAATTGGGACTGGATTCGCAAAGTTAAAGCCGTGCTATCGATTCCAGTCATTGCTAATGGCGATATCTTTTCTGTAGAATCCGCTGTCGCCTGCTTGGAGAAGACTGGAGCCGACGGCGTGATGTGCTCGCGCGGCACGCTCGGC
>JANMEL010000238.1:0-12435 GCA_031376885.1 Chamaesiphon sp. OTE_70b_metabat_96
CGCCCCTACAGGTTGATTACGTAGGGGCGCGGTCTTGTGCCCGCCCCGATCTACGCTAAGTACTAGTATGTTCAAACTGGTGCAAGATGTGAGTGTACAGGCTTTCCAGGCACATCTACTTGCCTACTAATCTCCCCTTAATTAAAATTTATACTTTTTGCGGTTGTGCTGGATGGAATCGATCGGACATAATTAGAGCAGACAGCATTTTTGTTATACCCAGATTGGATCGATCTGAGCCACTAGATTGATGAGCCAAAGCTCGATTGAGATCGGGTGTACTAAATTTTACGTCAGGGACTGAAAACGTTAGAATCTTCTTTCCTCAATCAAAAATCTTCCTTGCGTAAACCTCCAAAAATATTTAAACCATGAGAAATTGGTCCTTGTCTACTATTTCGCTTCTTTGTATCGTTTCCCTAGCTGGTTGCAAATCACCCCAACAAATTCGAGCGATTGCGCTGGATAATGCAAAAGTCACCGCCTCAGCAACTGGTGGAAATGTGATTGATTGCAGTGGTATTGATAGCGATGGAGATGGTTATGTTTCTTGCTCTGTGCAATCCAAGACTAACGCAATCATAGAAATTGAATGCTCAGATATTAGTGGAGCAGGTTGTAAAATAAAACAGCAAAAATATTCAAGATCGATCGATTGAACATGTCAAAATATCCCCGACTTTTCCAAAAAGTCGGAGATCCTGCGGAAATTATTACCTAAATTAGAAAATAAACGTAGTCCGCAAGGCACCAATTACAGCAGGTTGGCTATTCGCATCATGATTGGGGGCAGTCAGGTAAATAATCCCTGGCGTAATACTGAGATTATCACTGAGTTTGATCTGATAAAAGCCCTCAAGATGCAGCCCAGCTTTAGTATCTGCCGTGCCATCAGAGGCAGAAGTTACCCGAGGCGATTGTCCGACTAATAATCCCGCAATATTGCCTTCTCCACCAAAATTTGGTGCAGCAGCAGTTAATGCCCAGTTCCAGATTTGTCTATCCACACCTGCTAACTGATTTTGAGTATATCCAGCCCAACCGCCAACTGCCAACTGGGGGTTTAATGAGAACGAACCTTGTACTCCAAAGTTGTTACTGTCGCCGCCTTGGTTAGCATTGGTGCTCCCAGTGGTAAAGTCGGAATTTTTAGTGCGCGTATAAGTCAAGCCAATTTTAGAACCTTCGCTAGGTTTGAACGTGACTTGAGCCAGCGCACCATATTTACCGCCGAATAAACCGCTACCAGTTGCGGGATTATTGCCCTCCCGCGCCAAATAACCCAAACTCAATTCGATGCTATCACTCAATTTATGGCGAACCCCACCGCCAACGCCCTCAAGTCCATAGTAAATCGAAGGGCGACTTGCAAATGATGTAATCGCACCACCACCACCATCACCGATATCAAAGAAAGGATTGATGGTATCAGCAAAGTCATCGGCAACCCCGACATTCGTAGATACTACAGCTTGAGTTTGGGGTGAGAGTGCAAATTCATACTTGATTGCGTCCATCCCGACGCTACTATTAGTAGTTCCATCTGGATCTGTAGCAGCAATCCGCCCATCTAGGGTGATAACCGCAGTAGTTCCGGCAGTTGGATTGCGGTTGGCTAAACCCAAGCCGATTGATTGGAGACGAGTGGTAAGCGTACCACCACCGATCTCAGTTTTGAGATCTAGTCGTGTTCTCTGCCCAAATGCCGAGTTGCGGCTGTAATCGCCAGATACAGCCCCCGTTACACTAAAAATTACTTGCCCTGACAATTTTGTGTTGATTGCAAACTGTTGCTTGTCGAGCTGTTCGATTTTTCTGGTTGTTTCCGCTGCCTTCCCATCAACTTCGATCAGTTTCTCTCGCAATTCTTGATTCGATCTGCGTAACGCTTCGACCTCTTCGCGGGTGACACTCGGCTTGGCTGGCGCGGCTGGAGGCGTTACTGGTGTGGTTGTGGAAGGTGGAGGCGTTTGGGTCACATCAGTGGGTGATGTGACAGGTACGGTAGAAGTGTTCGCTGGTATGACTTGAGTACGGACTCTGACTTTTTTGGGCTTGATCCGGTTCTGTTTCCTGGCAGCAACTGCAATTAGCTCAGGAGAACTAAATTGCGAACTATTCACGATAGTAGGGATTGACGCTGTGGCTCGAAGATCGCTCGCGAGTAATAGTGCGGCAATTAGTCCACCTGTGGTAATCGTCAGCCAGTTGAGTTGGTAGTTGCAAATTTTCATGAGCAGATTTGTACTGGGGATTAGTTTGGATTCCAAATCAGACTATTGGTCTAATTATCGATCTTTTTAAGGGAATGATAATCGTTCTCATTTTAAGATCTGAATGCTTTGATGTCAATAGGCACGGTTGGGCTAGCCTTTCTCACTCAGATATGGTAGCCAAACCGTGACTCACAAAGTTAGCTGAAGTCGCGTAACATTTTTTTGATTTCAATGTTATGCAATTCTTCTGTGCCAATCATGGTGCGAGCAAACTCTTCGAGATATACGCTAGCATCTTGGACAACATCGAGCAGCTTTTTGTACATAGTTAGGGCATTTCTTTCATGGGCTAAACTCTCTTCTAAGATATCTTTGACAGAGTGTTTATATGTTTCCTCCATTGGGGCAATTTGTAAGGATGGATGGCCTTCTAATCCAGTTAGAATCTCTCCTACTTGTTGGGCATGGAGTAGTGATTCTGTTGCCTGAGATTTGAAAAAATCGACGATCGGAATCCGATTTGGGCCTGTCACCATCAGTGCGTAATGGGTATAGCGGACGACTCCAGCCAATTCAAATTCCATCAGCGATCGGAGAATAGTAATCGTTTGCTCTTGGTCTAAGGTTTGCATAATTTGAGAAGTTGATAATTAAGGATCGGAATTTAGTATGACCTAAATAGTCAATTTAGATCGATACTAATGGGCATGATGTCGAACAAATATTCGTCATGATGCGATCGACATCGCTCAATTTGACTTGACGATGATGGGTTTTTGTTGCTCTAGCTAAATCGGGGGTAACAATATGCGGTGCATCCTTACATTGATGAAGGCATTTCACAGGTTTAATTTCTACTTGTGCAGTCAAATTAGATCGATCTACATATTCCTGCATCATCTGACAAATCTGCTCACTTCCTCTGCGCCTACAAGTAGAACCTTGACAAACTCGAATTTGAGCTGGACTTTTGGAGGCGAGGATCCCAGATAGGCTAGACAAGTTTTCGGGCGCATTAAGATCCGGTAGCTGTAGCAACTGCTTGACTTTAATTTTTTTGGCTCCCGTCTTCCTGTCGATTCGCTCACTTGTCATCATCGCCAGCCAGATTCCTGGCTCCCAATTCTGAATGTGGGGGCGAAGCTGTTTACTGACTTTGGCGATTAGTAGTTCGCCATCCGCCGTAGCAACTCTGATATAGCGGTGTGGAGTGGAGCTATCGCCCCAGCCTAGAAAGTGAACTGTCAATAATCGGATCCATTTTTGCTGGTGTTTGCTCATCACAATCCCTATTGCAATTAATTCCTAGTGTTAGAATACCCATGACTCAGACAGTTGTAGATCGAGTCTATTAAAACCCTTGCCTTAACTCTGATGAGTGTCGGCAATTCCTGTTATGGCGATTTGTCAGATTACATCAAGGCGGTTTATGAACATAGTTTGTTGGGAAATATTTTTATTTAACTATCTCAGATACTATATATGGCTTTGGGACAAATGACAACTATTAGCAACTAACTAAATCGATTATCCGATCGAGTAGTTGATTTGAACTAAATAAGTGGCGATCGAGCAGTCGATTGGTATATTCCGCGCGATTTTCAAAATTATTGCTAAATATTCTCAAAAGTGTTGACAGCTATTCTCAATACATGTATAGTAATTATATCGCTCCATTTCACATGGCAAGTCACAGCCAGCCATCTATGCCTATTTGCGTTCCTTGCCTTGGTAAGTTGTTCTGGCAGAGTTCGCAGTCTAAATAGAGGCTTCTAGTCATTGGGAAAGAGTGTTCTCCTCTCTAAAATTAAGGATCGGTGGGTCGGATTAATGGGTTATTCCCATTCATCCGATTTTTTTTTGTCTAATTACGATCGTACTTATTAAGAATAATTAGTGATTAGTTTAAATCCAAGCTTGAGACATTACTGCCAAAGGCAAGGCTACGCTCATTCCGAATATGTTGCTACTGCTGCAAGATCTGAGTTATTAGTATTGTGGTATCCTGTAGGAGTACGGTTGACGAGATTATTTATGCCTTACAGTAGTTTTAGCCTGAGTCAGGTTCAGTCACAATTTGCTCTAAAAGTTGAGAAAGGAGCTTTTTTTTCTGAAGTGCCCCCACTAATCCCGCGTCAACGGGTAGTAGAGGCGATCGCCGAATCCGCACCATTTGCAGCAACACAAGGAAGCGAGAAAGTTTTATCTGAGCTAATCATCGCTCCATTGTTATTTGAGTTGCGATTTTTGCTCGATTGTCAGATTGGGCTGTTTTCGGGGATGGACTTTAGCATTGATGCCGCATTGGGTTTGAATGGGATCTGTGATTTCTTGCTGACTCGATCGACTAATGAACTACTGATCGAAGCTCCTGCGATCGTGCTGATTGAAGCAAAAAAAGCGGATTTAATCGCTGGTTGGGGTCAATGTGCTGCCGAAATGATCGCCGCTCAAAAGTTTAATTTAGCCAATGGGCAAGAAATACCAACTATCTATGGAAGCGTTACAACTGGCAGTCAATGGCAGTTCCTCAAGCTAACAGGAAAAGATTTGACGATCGATGTAACTCAATATTCACTTAATCCAATCGAGCGGATCTTAGGTATTTTGAAGTGGATGGTTGAAAATTAGTCTCTCAATACGGTAAGCGCAAGGCACAGGCTTTGCCAACTAGACGGTGCGTTACCCTACGGGATAACACACCCTACTTTCATCCTTGAAAAGGGCGTTTCGATCATCATTTTCTTGAAGTGCGGAATGTCGGATCGAATAGAGGCTATCGATATTTTTTGTGAAACTCACTACCTAAAGCCGATTCAGTTTGAACACTAGGATTCTCTGCTGTCAATTTTTTCAAAGCTTCAGTGAATCGATCGGGAGAAATCGCTTAATATTAGATTCTATTGCTAATTCTCTAAGCAAGCCATCAAACCGCTTTTAAGCTGTGCCTCATCCAGATTTCGACCGATGAAGACTAATTGATTATTTCGCAGTTCTGAGGCTTTCCAGGGGCGGTCTTGACGACCATCAAAGATCATGTGGACACCTTGAAAAACGTATCGATGTTCGTCGTTGGCAATATTCAAAATTCCTTTCATCCGAAAGATATCTTGCCCTTGGGTGCGGAGTAATTCACTAATCCAGGTTTTCAATTTTTCAACATTAATGCTACCATCGAGGACGATCGCGATCGATCCGACAGTTTCATCGTGGACATGAGCTTCTTCACCCAGAAATTGTGGATCTATTTCTAATGCTCGATCGAGATCGAAGGCATTAATTCCGATAACTCGATCGATATCTACTTCGGCATTTTGGGTACGTTCGATTTTTGCCATCGCATTAATCGATCGAATTCGCTGTTCGAGAGCATTTAATTCTTCAGTTGTAACTAGATCGGTTTTATTTAATAATATCACATCAGCAAAAGCAATTTGTTCGATCGCCTCATCCGCATCCCAGTGTTGAGTGATATGCTTGGCATCAACCACCGTGACGACAGCATCCAAATGGGTTTGGTTTTGGACATCTTCATCGACAAAGAAAGTCTGAATAACTGGCGCAGGATCGGCTAATCCAGTGGTTTCGATTACCAATCGATCGAACTTATCGCGACAGCGCATTAGATTGGCGATAATCCGAATTAAATCCCCCCGAACCGTACAGCAGATACACCCATTATTCATCTCAAATATTTCTTCATCGGCATCAACTATCAATTGATTGTCAATTCCAATCTCCCCAAATTCATTAACGATGACCGCAATCTTTTGACCGTGTTCTTGGGTGAGGATTCGATTGAGTAGGGTGGTTTTACCAGCACCTAAATATCCAGTTAAGACCGTGACAGGAATGGTAGTTAAGGCGGTCGAATTAGTCATTTATTTTATCCGTTGGTATCTATGACTCGGACTAACATAGCAACTATCCAGAGAGGATAGACCCCCTACTTATCCAAGCAGTCGGGGGTCTATCTGTCACTAGAATTATGGCATAAAATAGCAAAGAGAGGGTAATATTCTACCCTCTCTCTTCAAAAGTTAAGCCTACTTAAACTAGACTTTAACAGTTGATTTGGCAGTGACTTGAGCTTCTTTAGCAGTTAGCAGTTCGTAAGTAGCTCTCATTTTGAGACCAACCATTACTTGGAACAAACCAGTACCATTATTAGAACCAGGATACTCTTTGTGTTGGAGCAGCAAATGAGTCATTTCACCGTGATATTTGGTGGAAATATTGCTGAGGTGACTTTCGATATAGCTGACTTCTTCCAATTGTTCCAATTGTCCGTCTAGTTCTAGTACCGAAACGGGGTTTCCGTAGTAGGTATCTGGGCCGTAAAACATTTTGATGCCAGGAAAGTTACAAGTAAGTTTCCGTCCGCATGGTCTCCAATCAATGGTCGAACCTTCGTCGAAGAGATAGACAGGATCGAAAGCAGATACACCTTCCCGTTGCATCAAACGCACGCGAAGCAGTTTGCTTTCTTTATCTTCGAGTAGTTTGGTGGGCAAGACTTGAATTACCACATCAGCATGACCCCGTTGAGGTTCGATGAATGCTTCAAAGTCAGGGCGACGGGATTCGATCGCAGCTAAGACATCATCATAGCTGTGTCCGCGTTCTTCCATATCACGCTGAATTTTCCAGGCAATTTTGACATCATCAGTGATGTCTAGATAGACACTAAAGTCAAGTAGTCCGCGCACCCGCTCGTCATAGAGTGGATGTAGACCCTCAACAACGATGACATGGTTGGGTTCGATTTTTTCGGGTGGATCGATCAATCCTGTCTCGTGATTGTAGATCGGTTTGTCGATAGTTTCGCCACCTTTGAGAGCTTTGAGTTGCTCATACATTAGATCGAAATTATTGGCACGGGGGTCGAGTGCAGTCACCTTTTGCTCTTTCCGCTGGTATCGATCGAGACTATGATAGTCATCCAAACAGATTACCGTCACAAAATCTTCACCAAATAAGTCGGTAATTCGGGTTAAGAACGTAGACTTACCACAGCCGGAGTCACCAGCAACTCCAATTAACACTACACGATCGATGACTTTACTGCTCATAGCTATCCCCTAATATCCAAATCCTTATGTAAGTATATAGTCCTATTGTGCTTTGAAATAAAATTTTACCTTAATCCGCCATCCCAATCGAACCAGAATCAACCGAGTCCTAAGGGGATCTCGATCGAATCTGGAGTAATTATCGCTCTATTTGGGCCAATAGCGCGATCTACATCATTAAAATTGACCATTTTGCGGATATTTTTAGCTGAAATCCCCAGAATCTGCGGTACGGACTTGTGTAATGGGACAAAGCTACGGTATTCTGGCTGGAATATGTTAATGCGTTGCAGCTAGTCTGATATTTTTCCTGTCAACAGAACCCTAGCAAGCCGATCGACCGATTTCGATCGATGTGCTGGCACTGTTGATTATCTAAAAAGCTAACTCATATCTTGTATCAAAACAAAGTTACTAGTGTTTTAGGGGATGGGGGATAGGGGATAGGGGATAGAATTGACCACCATTCACTATCCACCGACCACTTTTATTAGTATTTTAGTTCTGTCGCAAGATGTGAGCTAACGTAAAAAATACTGTCACCTGTATATTTCGGTTTCGGAGATCTAAAATAGCAATGTACAATTCAAGTCTAAGCGGTAGTGCTGGAAATTCAGCCGCCAACGGTCGTCTATTTGTCTACGAAGTTGTAGGGCTAGGCAACAGCCAGTCAGTCGATTGTGCGAATGCGACCATTCGGCGCAGTGGGAGCACTTTCATCACTGTTAGCTACCAACGGATGAATCAAGAGATGCGCCGAATCACCAAAATGGGTGGCAAAATAGTTAGTATTCGGCCGTTAGAAATCGGCTCCGCAGCAGTTACCACAACCACGATCGATATGACTCAATCTGATAGTACGCCTACACCTGCCGTCACTGCCAAAAAACACGCAGATGTCCCAGTAAATATTTATCGCCCTAACGCACCTTTCATTGGTAAATGTATTTCCAATGACGTACTCCTCGGTGAAGGTGGTATCGGTACAGTTCAACATGTGAAGTTCGATCTCTCTGGTGGAAATCTGACTTATTTTGAAGGTCAAAGTATCGGCATCATTCCCCCAGGTCAAGATGCGAAAGGCAAACCTCACAAACTACGACTATACTCGATCGCATCTACCCGTCATGGGGACGATCTCAACGACAAAACAGTCTCTTTGTGCGTGCGTCAGCTAGAATACAAAGATGATAAAACTGGCGAAGAAGTCAAAGGTGTCTGTTCGACCTTCATCTGCGATATCAAACCAGGCGATGAAGTCAGCATCAGCGGCCCAACTGGGAAAGAAATGCTCTTGCCTGAAGACCCCGAAGCCAATGTAATCATGATGGCAACCGGAACGGGGATCGCACCTTTCCGTGCTTACCTCTGGCGGATGTTCAAAGACAACGAACGTCATGCCAACCCAGACTACCAATTCAAAGGTTTAGCCTGGTTGGTATTTGGGGTCGCCACTACTCCCAACATTCTCTACAAACAAGAGCTAGAAGAAATCCAAGCAAAATACCCCGACAACTTCCGTCTCACCTATGCCGTCAGCCGCGAACAGAAAAACGCTGAAGGTGGCAAAATGTATATCCATGATCGGATTGCCGAAAATGCTGACGAACTCTGGTCATTGATTCAACAAGAGAAGACTCATGTCTACATCTGTGGTCTCAAAGGGATGGAAACAGGCATCGACGCAGCTCTAACTAGTGCAGCGGTTAAATCTGATGTAGTCTGGTCTGAGTACCGTAGCCAAATGAAACGTGCCGGACGTTGGCATGTAGAAACCTACTAAGAGGGAACAGGGGTCAGGGGTCAGGGATGAGGGATGAGAGATGAGGGGTGAGAGCTGAAGGATGAGATTAATTTTTCCTGTAACAATATCTTACCCCTGACCCCTGACCCCTGACCCCTGACCCCTCCTATGTTAAAATTGCCAACAAAGTCAGTAAACTTATAACAAGGGAATTTAGAGCGATGTCTTCAGCAGTAGAAGTTACAGATGGTTCTTTCAAAGAAGATGTTCTCGATAGCGAGATTCCAGTATTGGTTGATTTTTGGGCACCTTGGTGTGGGCCTTGTCGGATGGTTGGGCCTGTAGTTGATGAGATTGCGGCTCAGTACGAAGGTAAGGTTAAAGTCGTGAAACTGAACACAGATAATAATCCTAATGTTGCTACTCAGTATGGAATTCGGAGTATTCCGACCCTATTGATTTTCAAAGGCGGTCAAAAGGTAGGAATTCTGGTTGGTGCTGTACCCAAAGCAACTGTAGCCGACAAGCTCGAAGAGTACCTTTAATTGGTAGACTCGACGACCTTAACGATCTCGGTTTAGGCACGCGATTCGATCTAGTAGATTATGGGTGGTGGAACGTGGGGTAGGTCGTTTGTCGATCTGAACCACGATCTATTATTCGCTCTGTTTTGTCCGCCCATGATGCTTGAAAATTAAATGAGCCGATCTGACTTAAAAAACGACCTATTAGCGACGATCGATAGGTTGCCGACTACCAGTAATGGTAAGTTCATTCAACGGGCATTGGAGGCGATCGTCCGGCTATCTGAGGCGGAGATCGACAGGCTGGATTGGAAGATTCTTAGTGCTTCGATCGGCGATATGGAACGCGCCTTTCAAGTCTTCCATCCCTATCGTCATACGCGGAAAGTAGCCATCTTTGGCTCGGCGCGGATTGGTGCCGATACGCCAGAATATGAGTTGGCGCGTGACTTCGCACACTTGATGACTCAACAGGGATTTATGGTCATCACTGGTGGTGGTGGGGGGATTATGGCGGCGGCGAATGCTGGTGCTGGAGCAGAGAATTCGTTTGGATTGAATATTCAGCTCCCATTCGAGCAGGGTGCCAATCAATTTATTGATGGGGATCCAAAATCGATCGCCTTTAAGTATTTTTTCACGCGCAAGTTATTTTTTTTGCGGGAGAGTGATGCTGTTGCGTTGTTCCCTGGGGGTTTTGGGACTCAGGATGAGGCTCTGGAGACGCTCACACTGTGTCAAACTGGTCGATATGGCCCTGTACCATTGGTGTTGATCGACAAGCCAGGGAGCAGTTATTGGCGAGATTGGGATGGTTATTTGCGCCAGCATTTAGCCTCAACTGGCTTGATTAATCCAGCGGATCTGAATCTGTATACGATTACGGACGATATTCAGGTGGCGACTGACGCGATTCGGCAGTTTTACGCCGTTTACCATTCTAGCCGTTATGTGGGCGATCGGTTTGTGCTCCGGCTCAAAGAGGAAATTTGCGACAATGACCTCGATCGATTGAATCAGGAGTTTGGCGATCTGATTAGGAGTGGTAAAATCGTGCGGACGACAGCATTGGCTGAGGAAGTCGGCGACTCTACAGCGGATTTACCTCGGTTGGTATTTGATTTTAATCAACGGGATTTTGCTCGACTGTACCAAATGATTGGCACCATCAATCAGATGACCTCAGATTTGTGCCTTACCCATCCAGAATCAAAGTAGATTGAGGTCATTCTGTACCTAAAACATTAATGACACCCAACCCTAACAGGATTGGATGTCATTAAAATGGTAGTGAGCAAGGAGGGATTCGAACCCCCGGCCTTCTGATCCGTAGTCAGAAGCTCTATCCACTGAGCTACTTGCCCTAGCGCATAAACAAACATAACATACCTCCCGCAGAATATGCAACCATCTGGTGAAAATACTCCCTTGGAGCAAAAATCCGAACTTACCCACATCAACGATCGATCGGAAGCAATCATGGTAGACGTAGCTGATAAAGGGATTACTAAACGCACCGCAGTAGCTGGGGGACAAGTCCGCATGTCTCTAGACACCCTGGAGGCGATTGAAGCAGGCAATGCACCAAAAGGTGATGTTCTGGGTGTCGCGAGGATTGCGGGCATCATGGCGGCGAAACAAACCGCCAATCTGATTCCGCTCTGCCATCCGTTACCGATTAGTAAAGTAGTGGTCGAGATTACAGCCGATCGGGACTTACCAGGATTCCAAATTCTGGCGACGGTGACAATTAAGGCGGAGACAGGAGTAGAAATGGAAGCTCTGACGGCGGTATCGATCGCCGCTCTAACGCTGTACGATATGGCGAAGGCACTGGAAAAGTCGATGAAAATTGAGAATATTCGCCTGATTAGTAAAACTGGCGGTAAATCAGATTTTCGGCAAGATTAAACCCATCCCTATCCCCTATCCCCTATCCCCTATCCCCTATCCCCTATCGATCTAGTTTTTTCTGGCGATCGTCAATCCGTCGCCGATCGGGATGAGACTAATTTGGACTCGATCGTCTTGATGGATGTGCTGGTTGAGTTGTTTGATGGCTTGGGTACGTCGATCGGTATCCATTGTCGGATCGGCAACTCGACCATACCAGAGGACATTATCCACCAAAATCAAGCCACCCGATCGAACTAATTGCAAACAGCGATCGTAATAAGCGGCATAATTATTTTTGTCAGCATCGATGAAGGCAAAATCAAAAGTTGCTGATTCTCCGTTGGCGATGAGTCGATCGAGTGTGACTAATGCTGGGGCGATGTGTAAGTCAATTTTATGACTGACTCCGGCTGCTTGCCAATATTGTTTGGCGATCGCCGTAAATTCGACGCTAACATCGCAGGCGGTTATCATACCATCTTCAGGGAGATTTAGAGCTACAGCCAAGGCACTATATCCCGTGAATACGCCAATTTCCAGACATTTTCTCGCACCGATTAGTTTGGCGAGCAATCCCATCAGTTGCCCCTGCTCTGGGGATATTTGCATATCTACGAGGGGATGTTCGGCTGTTTGGCGGCGAAGTTTGGCGAGGATTTCTGGCTCTCGAAGGGAATTGTCGAGCAGATACTGATAGAGATTGTTGGTGAGTTCGATCGATTGATTTGACATCTGACCTCTTGCACAAGTAAATATATAATCTTTGTCACTACCATCTTCGCCGATGGCTCCCCCTATTCCCTATCCCCTGTTCCCTAATTCCCTGTTCCCTATCCCCTATTCCCTATCCCCTATTCACTATCCCCTATTCCCTATTCCCTATCCCCTATCCCCTATCCCCTATTCCCTATTCCCTATTCCCTATTCCCTATTCCCTATTCCCTATTCCCTATTCCCTATTCCCTATTCCCTATTCCCTATTC
>JANMEL010000319.1:0-9400 GCA_031376885.1 Chamaesiphon sp. OTE_70b_metabat_96
CAAGACCGCGCCCCTACGCAATTAATCTGTAGGGGCGCGGTCTTGTGCCCGCCCCAATGCGATCGCAGTAATAGTATTTATGAATTGGTGCAAGATGTGAGTATGGGGGTTGGATGTTTGTGAAATAGCGAAACTGCGGCGATTCTGGCTCGACAAATCTCAAAAGTCGATCGGAGCGATAGTTTCCCCACACCCTAGCCATCCACCCCACCATCCATTTGACGATCTCCCCAAGCATTTAGTGTAGAAATAATATAAATTCCCCCAGTTTGGCAAAATATTGATAAAATCAGAAGGTTGAAGACAAAAATATTTCTAATCATTAGTAATCGTCGTGGGTGAAACTGAGCTACCAACTGGCTGGCAACAGCTAAACATCCTAGCCATCCACCCCACTCAAGTGCCGCAACTGTCACCAGCAGCCCTCGCCTACTTGGGAGATGCTGTCTACGAACTCTATGTCCGCAGTAAATTTTTATTGCCGCCGAAGCGACCGAATGTTTATCATCAACAAGTCGTCGCTCAAGTGCGTGCCGAGGCACAGTCTATCCATTTGCAACTACTCTCACCCCACCTGACATCCGCAGAATTGGATGTTTTACGGCGAGGGCGCAATGGGGCTAGTGGTCGTCCCCGTCGCCTCGATCCCGAAGTTTATCAGCAAGCTACCAGTTTTGAGACGCTGATCGGTTATCTTTACATTACCAATCCTCAACGCCTAGTGGAGTTGCTTTCGCTCCTCCACATCAATCCGACTCCAACTCCATAACTTTTTTCTCTTACAAATATGACCCCAAAACCTCGTCGCTCCGGTGGTGGCAAACCTTCCCAGCGTCAGTACGATCGCGATGCTTCGGGATCTCGCGATTTTCGCCCCAGCCGCTCCCAAGACGGTAATTTTAGCGGTGGTTCGGCAAAACCCCAACGATATGGGGATGCGCCCCGTCGGAGTGAAGGCTCTGACTATCCCAGTCGCGATCGTGATGGGGATCGGAGTTATCGCCCCCGCAATTCAGACGGAGCGTCGAGTTTTGATGCTGGCGATCGACGGAGCGAAAGACCTAAACTGAGTAGACCCGATAATGGCATCAGCCCACGTCAGGATCGTCAAGATTGGGGGCCTTCGCGCAAGTCAAGAGACTTTTCGCCCCGCACAGACAGTTATAGCCCCCGTAGAGACGACGATCGAAGTAGCGATCGACCTAGTTTTAATCGCGATGACCGCAAACCTGCATTTGGCGACCGTAAGCCAGCATTCGGCGATCGCAAACCAGCATTTGGCGATCGGAAACCAGCATTTGGCGATCGCAAACCAGCATTCGGCGATCGGAAACCTGCATTCGACGATCGGAAACCAGCATTTGGGGATCGCCGTTTTAACGAACGATCGTCCGATCGACCTTCAGCTACCAGAGAATGGCGCGAACGTCCGCCGAGCAACCGCAATAACCGCGATGGCTGGCAAGATCGCCCCGATCCTGAAGTCACCGAGGAAGAAGTTACCGACTACTTGTACGGCAAGCATTCAGTCTTTACAGCGATCGAAAACGAACGTCAAATCAATCGAATTTGGGTACTATCCAAACTTCGCCATCATCCTTCCTTCTTTACCCTCCTAGCGCAAGCCAAAGCCAATGGTACGGTAATTGACGAAGTAGATGTTCAAAGGTTAGGTTATTTGGCAACAGGTGGCAATCATCAGGGGATCGTCGCTCAAGTTGCACCCCATGATTATCTCGAACTAGACGAACTAATTACCCGTGCCAAAGCTGCCTCCGATCGACCTGTAATCGTCGTTCTTGATGGTATTACCGATCCCCAAAATTTGGGATCGATCGTCAGAACCGCCGAGGCACTCGGTGCTCAGGGGATCGTCATTCCCCAGCGTCGAGCTGTCGGGATCACTTCCACTGTCTTGAAAGTTGCGGCGGGAGCTTTGGAGCATTTACCAGTGGCGCGAGTTGTCAATCTCAGTCGCGCTCTTGCTCAACTCAAAGAGGCGGGATTCTGGATTTATGGCACTACCGCTGAATCAAAGCAAGCGATTTATGATGTAAAATTTACAGACCGAGAACCAGTTGTACTGGTAATTGGCTCTGAAGGTGACGGGCTAGGTTTATTGACTCAAAAAAGTTGCGACCATTTAGTCTCAATCCCCCTGAGTGGCAAAACACCTAGTTTGAACGCCGCAAATGCCGCCGCGATGTGCTTGTACGAGATTTCTCGTCAGCGTTTGTCAAATATGTTACGACTATCTGAGCTTTAATCCGTTAATTTGGGATTATTTAGGTAACTTGGCATAATTAAATGTAGAATGGCAATCTGGTTTAAATATAGGCACAACCTATAGTTAACAAGCCTTATGGGTCGTGTAGATCCATTCAAGCCATTCTAGATTCAACTAATCTTGCCTACTTAATCTCAAAGGTTTAACAAATCTTCACAGTCTGTTAATTTATTAACCCAATTGCAATCAGGCGAAATCTAGCCCATGAATATTCAAGATATCTGGAGTAATACGCTCCAACTCGTCGGACAAGCTTGGTGGGTAGAAATTACCACTGACCAACCTCATTGTATCTACTATTTTGGGCCATTCTCTACCGAGGCGGAAGCTGATAATGCCAAAGCTGGTTACATTGAAGATTTGGAGAGCGAGCAAGCTCAAGGTATTAACGTCGTCATCAAACGTTGTAAACCAACAGAAATGACGATCGAACATGGGGCTGTGAATGGGAAAGTGAAGGTATAGGGGATAGGGGATAGGGGATAGGGGATAGGGGATAGGGGAATAGGCTAATCTGCACCCTCCTACCCTCCTACCCTCCTACCCTCCTACCCTCCCACCCTCTACAGCCGATCGCAGTTGTCCATTATTCTGGGTTAGTAGTTCGGCGGCGGCGGATTTGTCGAGTTTTGTCCAGTGCATGAGTAGTGCGACTTTGACGGATCGATCGCTGGCTTCTAGGAGTTCGGTAGCCGCAGCGCGATCGAGTTGTGTCAAATCTTCGATCATCTTCAAGGCGCGATCGTGGAGCTTGGTATTTGTGACTGCTACATCCACCATCCGATTTCCATATACCTTGCCCAATTTTACCATTGCCCCTGTGGACAAAATATTTAGAGCCATTTTGGTGACAGTGCCCGATTTTAGCCTTGTAGACCCCGCTAAAATCTCTGGGCCAACAATTAACCTAATTTGGATATCTGCGGCACTAGGAACTTGATTTACGGGCACACAGGCGATGAATACAGTTCCCGCGCCTCTGGATTTGGCAGACTCGATCGCGCCGTGAACGTAGGGAGTAGTCCCACCTGCGGCGATCCCGACGACTACATCATGTTCGCCAATGTTGTTGTCCATCATTGCTTGGGCACCATCGCTAGCAATATCTTCTAATCCTTCCGAGCTTTTGACTAATGCCCCTGCACCGCCAGCGAGGATGCCCTGTACTAGCTCTGGTGGAGTGCAGAAGGTTGGAGGACATTCGGCGGCATCGAGCACCCCTAGTCTACCGCTAGTCCCTGCCCCAATGTAAAATAATCTGCCGCCTTGACGAAGGGAATCGGCAATCAGATCGACAGCATCGGCTAATTCTTGTTTTGCCGCACCGATCGCCTCGATCGTATTAATATCTTCTTTATTAAATAACTCTACCAATTCTAAGGTAGTCAATTTGTCAAGATTGGCACTATTGAGATTTACTTGCTCTGTGAGTAGATGTCCGCGTGTTTTCATGGTGAGGGGTCAGGGGTGAGGGATCGGGGGTCAGGGGTCTGTAGGGGCTTTGTTTATGCCAGGTATAACGATTTTACTAGAGATTCATTCAAACAAAGCCCTTCTCACTCGCGATGTAGGAATGCTGAATGTTAATCCAAAATCAAAGCAGTTTTTCTAGTCGTTTTCGCATTAATTCAAGATCGATCGTATCGCTATCTTCAGCGGATTTTTTCTTACTATCTGGTTGCCAATCAGTTTCTTCCATGTTGTTGGATGGCGGAGTAACTAGCATTTCAGAGGTGACTAGGATGCAATCGTAGTCAGCATCTTGACAGAATTCTTCGATTTCTTCGGCATCGATCGGTTCGATTGTTGGCATCGGAAAATCTTCTGCTTCCAATTGATCGGCATAACGGATGGCATCGTCTTCTTCTTCAAACATCAAGATCACATTGCGATCGCCAACTTGAGTTGAATAAATACCTTCGTTATCAGTTCGAGCATTAAATAATAGGACAAAGACACTCATAGTTTTGGGTGTTTGTGATTTGCTATTTTTTATTATTGTGCCTGCGCTAGTCAGTAGCTAGTAGAAGGCTCTTCCATCATAAGCTGGAATGGGATCGGCGATCTGCGAAGGTCGCGGATAAAATACTATCCCTAGATTATGCCAATCCAAAATCCTAGATCGCTCTTCCATAATAGGCCGTAATGGTCTGTTGGGGATCGGCTTGCATATTTAACCATGCCCATAATTGATCGCCGATCGAGAAATGCCACCATTCC
Source organism: Chamaesiphon sp. OTE_70b_metabat_96 (assembly GCA_031376885.1). Taxonomy (GTDB): domain Bacteria; phylum Cyanobacteriota; class Cyanobacteriia; order Cyanobacteriales; family Chamaesiphonaceae; genus Chamaesiphon. The sequence continues at coordinate 4,508 of JANMEL010000319.1, forward strand.
GCCGGATGACGGTAGAATCCAACGTGAGTCATGATTTGGTGGAGGATCTGACGATGATGTTGATATTGCTGAAATTCAGACTTTGTAGAACCCGCAAAGTATTCGGGTAAAGATCGATCGGACATTTCATCGATCGGCGAACCCATATCAACTAGATTACCACCATCATCTACTAGTGTAATGTCGATCGCGCCACCAGTGCTATGAGGCGGCGGTGTCTTGATATCGAAACTCGGTATCGCCCAAATTTGATACACAGCTTGCAAAATTTCATCTTTTTGTACAGATGACAATGTGGCGATATCCAATCCTCGATCGATCGCAGTCTCACCGAAAGTATAATCGACCATATACTGTTGGACTTCTACCGGACGATAAGCATCAAAGATTTGGATCTGCCAACCAGGATATAATTCTCGTAGATACTCCTGTGCGCGAATCAACCTGTCGAGTACACCTTGACGAAGATAGTAAGGCGATTTGCCCTGATAATCCGCGCCACACTTGATATACGGATGGGGTGTCTCCACCGCAAATAAACTCAATGGAATCGCCACCAACGGCTCACCACACTCCTCAATCGGCACTTGGCGATAGGGTTTTAGCATCAGGGTTTAGTCAATTAAGGAATAGATTTATTTTGATAGCTTATTCTTCCCATCAGTAGGAATTTCCGGCACCGGATCGTAACCGCCAGGATGGAAAGGATGACAACGACAAATCCGCATCGTAGCTAGATAACCACCTTTAACTGTACCAAACCTATCGATCGCTTCCACCGCGTACTGAGAGCAACTAGGCATAAATCTACAACTCGGCGGAAACAACGGCGAAATCCACCGCTGATACCCCCGCACCACCCCGATTAAAACTTCCTTCAGCATCAATTAGTACCTCCAACTCCTCCGTGAACTCTTCGGCAAGCTCAGAGCATCGCCTCCGTGAATCCTCCGTGCTTCTCTGTGTTTAAAAAGCACCATCTACAAACACCACTCCCAGTAACGTCAAAAAACAGGATACGATTACTTACAGTAGGCTCTGCCTGCGAAACATCACTTCATGTTCGATCCAAATGCCCACATACCCGCTCGATCTTAACCTATGGTTGCGGATTGCGATCGTCCCAATCTATGTCGGTGCGATCGTCATTATCGCCGAATTGCTCCATCGCTACACTGATACCAACCCAGAGCACGTACGCAAGGTAGTTCATATCGGCACTGGTAATGTAATTATTATTGCTTGGTTGCTCCATCTACCGACTTGGGTGGGAGCGATTTCTGGGGTGCTTGCGGCAATTATTACGCTGATTTCTTACCGCTTACCCATTTTACCAGGAGTTAATAGCGTCAAACGCAAGAGTTTGGGGACGTTTTTTTATGCTGTGAGTATTGGGGTAGTTACCGTCGTATTTTGGCCGATCGAGTTGCCTTATTATGGAGTAATTGGCATTTTGATTATGGCTTGGGGTGATGGTTTAGCGGCGATTATCGGTCAAAGGTTTGGTAAACATCCATATACGATCGCCGGAAATACCAAAAGTTGGGAAGGTACGGGAACGATGTTGTTAGTTAGTTATGCGATCGTGTCGATCGTTTTATTAAATGTTCACGGCAATATTTGGCAAACTTGGGTAGTGGGAATTCCCGTCGCAATTGTGGCGACAGCAGTAGAATCGATCGCTCAATGGGGTTTGGATAATCTTACTGTTCCACTGATGGGATCGGGTTTGGCATATTTTGTCGATCGATTCATCGGCGGTTTATCCAACTCATAATAACAGTTAAAAGCACCGCGTTAGCTCCGCTAAATCTCCACACCGTACAACCCCATTTTGTGCTTGGTGCGTTTCCATCGACCTAGAAACAAAGGCGGAAACACATCCACAATCCTCTACTTGGTGCATTTTTACCGACGGGGAAGCCCGCGTCTGTAAATGCATCCGCAATTCTCAATTAATTTAAAGCTAATTCCAGTCTTCTTGTTCTTGGTACTTTCGCGCTTTTACTTGATAAATTTGTTCGGCGTTGTGCAGTTCACGAGTTTTTACAAATAGTTCTTCTTCGGTGAGTTCCCACTTGACTAATAATCGATCGAGCAGTTCTTGAATTTCTTTCGCACCTGGAAATCCCCGATACCGAATCCGAAGTCTAGCGAGTTCTGCTAAGGCAATTGATTCAGTCGGATCGCTTTCTAATAATAGATCGATCGCCGCTCGATCGATCTTTTCCTGTGGATGTCTTTGGGGTAATCTAGTCTCTTCTGCCATGATCTAACACTTACTGGTGCTGTAAAGTAGGTTGTTGAGGGGTGAGGGATGAGGGATGAGGGATGAGGGGTGAGGGGTGAGCAAGCATACCTCATGTTATTGAAAAAAGGCTATATCAATTATCAATTATCAATTATCAATTATCAATTAATCTCGCTGATTGGCGCGTAATTGTCCACAGGCAGCAGTTGCACCCAAACCTTTGGAATAACGCACACTGACGGCGATATGACGCTGTTCTAGAGTATCTACAAAAGCTTTAATACTGCCAGCAAGGGGACGTTGATAATCGCTATCCTCGATCGGATTATAAGGAATCAGATTAACATGGGTTTGGAAACCACGTAATTGTCTGGCAAGTTCGACAGCGAGATCGGGTTTATCATTTACCCCAGCCAGTAAAATATACTCAACACTGAGTCGTCGCCCCGTAATTTGCACATAATCTCGACATTCATCCATCAATTCTTCAAAAGGATAATTATCCGCAGTGGGGACTAATTGCAGGCGAAGTCGTTGATTTGGCGCGTGAAGACTGACAGCTAAAGTTACTTGGAGTTCGTGTTGAGCTAGTTGATGAATTTTACCAGGCAACCCCACGGTAGAAATGGTAATCGATCGCTGAGAAATTCCCACATCTTGATTCAAACATTTTACCGCTTTGACGACATTATCCAAATTTGCCAGAGGTTCGCCCATACCCATAAAGACAACATGACTAACCCGCTCCTTAAAATCTTCCTGCACCATCAAAACTTGATCGATAATTTCGTGAGGCTGAAGATGACGCATAAACCCACCCTTCCCAGTAGCGCAAAAAGTGCAAGCCATCGCACAGCCAACCTGAGAAGAAACACAGACAGTCAGGCGTTTGGCAGTAGGAATCCCCACAACCTCAATTATTTGTCCATCGTGCAGTTTCAACAGATATTTTACCGCACCATCCGATGATACCGATCGATGGTGAATAGTCGATCGACCAATGGGCACATCTTTTACTGTTTCCCGCCACTGCTTGGAAAATACACTAATATCTGCCAGAGAGTGAGCACCCTGTTGATAAATCCATTGATATAATTGTTTTCCCCGATAAGCTGGCTGTCCCTGGGTCTGTACCCAGTCAGTCAATTCTGCTAGACTCATGCCCAATAGTGGCGAGATCTGGATTTGGGTAGTCTGTGGAATGGTGACTGACATGTTAGGGATGGTGATATGTAGGAAATTTGACGATTCGGGTTTCCTGCTGCTACCACCCGAACATGTCCATTGTATCGGAATCCAGACGATCGATAATCTCACATCTTGCCAGATATTAACCGCCAATACATAAATATGATGTCAAATACTAATTTAGATGGATCGATGCCGATGCCGATCGATCGAGCCGATCGATTACTGAGCAGTTATCATTACAATCTACCAGAAGATCTGATCGCTCAGACTCCAGTAGTGCCACGAGATCGATCCAGATTGCTGGTAGTCGAGCCAGAAGGGGGACACCAACACCGTCACTTTCATGAGATTACTGACTTGCTCGCCCCTGGGGATTTACTCGTCTTTAATAATACTCGCGTGATTCCGGCGCGAATTTATGGACATAAGGCGACTGGCGCAACCGTCGAAATCTTGCTGATTTCCGAGCGATCTCATAACTGCTGGATAGCACTAGTAAAACCAGGGCGAAAACTCAAAATCGGCACCGAAATCATTTTCCCCGCTCGTCATCCTGAGAGCAACATCACTCAGATTATCGCCAAAATTATCGATCGAGATCCAGCCACTGGGGGGCGATTGTTGCAATTCGAGCTACCCAACGATCTTCCCCTGCTGCAAATTTTGTCAGACTTTGGCGAACTACCCTTACCACCATACATCGCCGCGAGTGAGTCTACCCCCGAACAATACCAAACAGTCTACGCCAAAGTCCCAGGCGCGATCGCCGCACCCACCGCAGGGCTACATTTTACCCCAGAATTACTCACCCAACTAGCCGCCAATGGCATCGGGCAAACCCAGGTGACGCTCCATGTGGGTATCGGTACCTTTCGCCCCGTAGAGACAGAAGATATCACCACTCACCCGATGCACCATGAATGGCTCGAAATCTCCGGTGAAACGATCGATCTAATCGCCACCACCAAAGCCGCAGGCGGCAAAGTATACGCCGTCGGCACCACCGCAGTGCGTGCCCTCGAAACAGCAGCTCTGACGGGCAAATTGCAGCCTTACAGAGGCGAAACTAATATCTTTATCTACCCTGGTTATCAGTGGCAAGTTGTCGATGGCTTGATTACCAATTTTCATCTCCCAGGTTCGAGTTTGATGATGTTGGTCAGTGCGGCGATCGGTCGCCAAAGATTGCTAGACTTATACGAGCTGGCAATACTCGATCGCTACCGTTTCTATTCCTTTGGTGATGCCATGCTCATCAAAAGTTGGCGATAATATTCGATCGATACCGCTGATATTGCTTTGGCGATCGACAGTTAGTGTCGATCAATAAATAACTACCTAAACATAGACAAAGCTAATTAAATCTACTAAAATGGTAGGTGTAGACAGTAAATATCTAATATGTCCTTTGTTAAGCTCAACAAAGCGGTCGAACTATTAGGTCTGCACCC
>JANMEL010000314.1:0-4166 GCA_031376885.1 Chamaesiphon sp. OTE_70b_metabat_96
AAATGAAGATACTGGAAGATCATTGCGCTGACATGGGGCTAACTAAAACAGCGGTTCTCAGAGAACTCATTAGAAAACTAGGTGAAGAGAATGCGGCTAAAGCCGCACAATCGTCTCACGGCGGCTAAAGCCGCGACAGGCTCGACCCCACGCATGAATGCGGGGGCTTGCGCCCCGCCCTTCGGTCAACAGGCGGTTTTTAAAAAGGATGGGGAAGATTATTATATTTTTGATGGTGATGGAAGAACACCTAGTAGTAATCGACTATATCTGGATCGATCGATAATTACACCCCAAACTGGTTGTCGGTTGGAAAGTGGGATGGTTTTGAATATCGGTTTAGATCCCAAAACGTTGATTCGAGTTACTTATATCAATCCCAATTCAAGTCATTTGCGCGGGGGTAGTTATAATTCCCAATCTATTTCGCTCCACCAAGGATCGGTTTCTCTAGGGCGAGATATTACGGCGACGCTCCAACTAGATGCACCGACAATTTCGCGCCATCATGGAACGATCGATCGAGATGCTAGTGGTAGATATATCTTACGCGATCGCAGTACTAATGGGATATTTGTCAATGGGCAACGGATTACTCAACCGACGATCGTCAATGATGGTGCGACGATTAAAATTGGCCCTTTTACTTTAGTTATTCGCGGCGATAAACTGCAAATTCTCGATCGAGGTAATCAGATTCGCCTAGATGTCGATCGAGTAATCCTCGAAACCAAAGGCAAACGTCGTCTAGATGACCTCTCTTTTGCTCTAGAACCAGGTCAATTTGTGGGTTTGGTGGGTGGAAGCGGTGCGGGAAAATCGACGTTGATGCGGACGTTATTGGGCACGGAATCAGTGACTGCGGGCACGGTGAATATTAATGGGAGCGATTTACGCAAGAATTTTAATATCTATCGCGACCAAATTGGTTATGTGCCCCAAGATGATATCATTCATCTGGATTTGACAGTGGAAGAAGTGCTAACTTATGCGGCACAGTTGCGACTTCCGCCAGATATTAATATTCAAGAGATCGTTCAAAAAGCGTTGGTAGATACGATGATGACGGTTCATCAGAAAAAAACGATCGAACAACTGAGTGGTGGGCAAAGAAAACGGGTAAGCATTGGGGTAGAGTTGCTGGCAAATCCCAAGTTATTCTTTTTGGATGAACCTACATCTGGATTGGATCCAGGTTTGGATAAACAGATGATGGAATTGTTGCGAGATTTGGCGCATAATGGTCAAAGAACGGTGGTTTTGGTCACTCATGCTACGGCAAATATCGTTGATTGCGATCGAATTGTATTTTTGGGTGCTGATGGTAAATTATGTTATTTTGGTACTCCCGCTGATGCCTTGAAATTCTTTGGCGTGACAGATTTTGCGAATATTTATATCAAACTCCAAGAAGTGAGTGAGATCGATCGATACGTCAAACTATATCGCAATTCAGCCGATTATCAAGAATATATAGCTAATAGTATCAACCCAATTCCGGCGAGTAATACCCAACTTCCCGCAACGGCAAAAAAAGCCAACCCGATTAGTCAGTGGCAGATTTTTACCCAACGTTATTTTACTCTACTCAGTCGCGATCGAGTCAATTTAGGATTAGCATTATTTACCGCACCCGCCGGAATTGGGTTGATAAATTTTGCCCTCCGCGATAAAGATCCATTTACATTAGGTACTAAACCCGATGTTGGTTTACCTGGATTAGCGTTGCAAGTATTATTTGTTTTTACCTGTGCTGCATTATGGGTAGGTTTATCTAGCTCATTACAAGAGATAGTCAAAGAAGCGGCGATTTATCTACGAGAGCGATTGGTAAATTTACGGATCGTTTCCTATATCGGCTCGAAAGTTACCGTACTTGCAATCCTCGCAATCTTCCAAACATTACTAATTTTACTAACCATTTCGATCGGCTTCAAATCCCCAACTCCCGATCTGATTTCGTGGCAATTGGGCATTATTATTAATACCTTTCTTACCCTTACTGCTAGCTTTAGTCTGGGCTTATTAGTCTCCGCCGCAGTCAATAATAGTAGCCAAGCAAATAGTGCCTTACCACTATTATTACTCCCCCAAATTATCTTCTCAGGCGTATTATTCAAGCTCGAAGGCATTGGGGCATTTATTTCTTCATTGATGCTCAGTAGATGGGCGATCGGGGCTTATGGTACGATCGTCAATGTCAATGCTTTACTCCCCAAAGAGCTGCAAACTGACAATCTCAAAGATTTACCATTTCCTACAGGGATTGCTTACCAACAAACATGGGGAAATTTAGCCAATAACTGGATGATGTTATTAGTGCATATTACTGTCTATTTGGCGATCGCTACTTACTTGCAAAAAAGAAAAGATATTCTGTAGGTTGGTACAGAAATCTAATTGGCCTTGGTGAATTGATGTATGAAATGCGCCTGAAACTAAGGGTAGGGGCAATTCATGAATTGCCCCTACCCTTAATTTCAGGTGTTGATTAAAAAGTAAATCATCCCCAGATTCATCAACGCCCAATCTCAGTACTAAGGTTGGTGCAATGTGTATGAGTTTTAAATCACCATAAAATCTCCCGTCGTCAGAGCAGCTTTATTCGACAAGGTAGCAAACTGCACCGCTGCACCTGCACCCACACCATCAGCATCAAAGAATAATCCGCCTGTCGTCGAGTTATAGATCAATCTTTGGCTACTAGTTGTAGCGGTAGCACCAGAAGTTACCGCTACAAATTGACTGGAACTAATCGCAGTTCCGGCAACTAAACCACCGCCAAAACCCACCGCAGCAATGGCAATCTTATCTCCAGAGGTAAAATCGGTAATGGTATCAATGCCTTCAGTTTTATTCTTGAATTGAAACTTATCTGCCCCTAAACCACCTGTCAGGGCATCATTACCCGCCGCACCGTAGAGGATATTATCACCGCTATTTCCCGTAATAAAATTATTGAGAGCGTTGCCTGTACCATTAATTGCTGCACTACCAGTTAAAATCAATTTTTCAACATTTAGAACCAGAGTGTAGTTTACAGATGCAGAGACAGTATCGATTTCGGTTGTAATAGTAGATGTTTCCGAGACGACATCGCCAGTATGGTCTACGATGTAGCTATCGTTGCCCGTACCGCCAATCATGGTATCTGCACCCGCACCACCATTAAGAATGTTGTTGCCAATATTGCCGATGATGGTATTGTTCCCCGCGTTGCCAGTACCATTAATCGCGGCAGTACCTGTCAGAGTGAGATTTTCTACTCCACTGGGTAAAATCCGCGTAATGGCACTGCGGAGGGTATCGGTAATAGTTACTTCAGCAACTCCAGCATCGGGATTAATTGTAGCATTGATGGAGCTGGAGAGGGTGACGATAAAAGATTCATCTACCTCATTGAGGTTATCATTCAGGATGGGGATACTAATCGTACCTGTTAAGCTATTGGGGGGAATTACTAGGGTTCCAGTCTTGGTGCTATAGTCGCCGTTAGCAGTGGCATCAATAGCCGTAGTAGTGTAGTTAACGCTGATGGGTTGGTTACTAACACTACTCAGGCTGACAGTGAGCAGAGCATTACCATCTTTACCTTCAACTACGGTGATATCGTTAATAGAAAGAGTAACATCTGCGAGGTTGAGGACATCATCATTATAGATCGTTCCATTGACGGCGGTAGTAGTGCCGATGGTATAACCATTTCCCGCAGCGAGAGTAAGAGAGACGATTTCGTTACCCTCGATCGTAGCATCAGCGGTAGGGTCGAGGAGTAAGGTAGCTGTATTAGAACCTGCCGCGAAGGTGATACTTCCGCCAGTGGCACTAAAGTTAGTGACTCCGTTAGCTGTATAGTCAGTATTGAAGGTGGCTGTTCCGGCTACTGTATAATTAACTGTCAAAGCACTAGCCGCCGAGCCAGTCCGAGTAAAGGTATAAACAAGATTATTGGTTCCATCTTCATTAACAGTAGTTGGACTTACTGCTAATGTAATTGTGTTAGGTGGATTGGCAACAGTACGGTTAACTAACTGGAGCGAATAGTTAGAATTAACGTTGCTACCATCCTGAAGCACCCCAACATAATAATTACCTGCACCCAGTGTGGCATTAATTAGACCATCGCGACCATCCCCAGCATAGTTAGAATAAAGTTCTTCCCCACT
>JANMEL010000023.1:0-17511 GCA_031376885.1 Chamaesiphon sp. OTE_70b_metabat_96
AGTCACATCACCAACAGCCTTTTGAACTTTACCTTCGGCGGTTTTAGCAGTTGCTCTAGCTTTTTCTTCGAGACTCATAATAGATATTCCTATAGGTTTTGATGGAAAATCAAGAAGTCAATTTAGTAACTTTTAGTTGACTTAATCTCAAACTTCTCGATATCACTACTCTACGGGACTTAACATGTTAATTCGTCTATCAAAAGAGGTGGATCCAACGATGCGATCGCGCTCTTTTGGTAGAGTCAATCGATTAGGCCACCTCGTAGAGCCAAAACTGCGGCATGAGTGCGATCGTCCACACAAAGTTTGTTCAAAATATGTCGAACGTGGGTTTTGACTGTGCCAACGGTGACAAATAGTTGGTCGGCAATTTCGCCATTGCTACAACCGCGCACGATTAATTGTAAGATCTGGATTTCTCGATCGGTCAAACCCGCACTACCAACTATATCCGCATAATCGCCATCCAATCCTTTGATTTGGATAGTTTTGTCTTTGTCTGCTGATGAAGAGCTATTTTTGCGGAGTTGCTGAAGTACGATACTCGCGATCGCCGGATCGATCCAGGGATTGCCATCATGGGTCGATCGAATTGCTTCTTCGAGTTTATTCATATTAATATCTTTCATACAATAGGCATCTGCGCCCGCTGCAAATGCCGCCATCACCGAGTCTCGATCGTTGTGCATAGTCAACATCAAAATCTTGGTTGGGAAGGGGTTATCGCCCTGATTTTCCCGAAATAGCCGCACCATTTCAATCCCATCGATATCTGGCAATCCAATATCGACGATCGCTAGATCGGGTTTCGTAGTTGTTAATAGATTTAAACCCTGATAACCATTAGCAGCATCGCCAACTATTTCAATCCCATCACGGCGTTGGAGAGCGGCTTCTAGTCCGACACGAGTCAATTCATGGTCTTCAACGATCGCAATCCGAATCAGTTTTTCCAAAATAATATTAAACTTCCTGCGAAATTCAGGGGATAGGGGATCGGGGATCGGGGATGGGATGTCCTGTTTTTTCAATCCCTAGCTGTTTAAAGAGTTTTCGCCGCTCTTTGCTCAAAATATTTACGCCTAAAAGTGTGTCTGAGTCCCTGTTTCAAGGGTGGCGCGGGAGTTTAACCTTAGCTATCCTAGCTTAACACAATCTGACGAAGAAGAACACTAGTACTTAGTCACAGCGCATACAAGGGATAAACAACCTACGCAGCAATTCAAATAAAGGGGCTAGTACTAGGCGGCATAAATAAAGCCGTATTTCAATTACATAATGGTTTGCCTTTGTAAGTCCATTTGAAAGGCTTTGCCATTGTGCGATTAAAGTACTCTACAAATTCTAGAATTCGAGCTTTTAGAGCGTCAGTACTAGTAAAGTTCCCTCTTCGCAACAGCTTCCGCACCAGAATCCCGAACCAAATTTCGATCTGATTCATCCATGAGCAATGCTTGGGAGTAAAATGTATAACTAACCGATGAGTCGGATCTGCCAAAAACTCAGAGCGACTAGCCATTGAATGAAGAATACCGGATTTGCCCTTGACCCCTAACTCAATCGTGTGAGGTTCTAACCCAGCCGCAAGGCGAACTAAGGCTTCAGATTGATGAGTGTTCAGACAATCCATGACTAGATGATATTTAGCCGCATGAGGCGATTGCGCCAACAGATGACTGACATGAGACTCAAAGTCTTGCTCAGTCCGTGTATCTCCCACCGTAGCAAGGTCGATTGCACCAGTCGCGACATTGAAACTGGCAATTAAAGTCTGAGTACCATGCCGAATGTATTCAAATTCCCTTTTTACACTACGTCCTGGTTTCATGGGTATATCTGGCATTGTTCGCTCTAAAGCTTGAATTCCGGTCATTTCATCCAGGCTCAAGGTGACTTCTCCCTCTAATGCTCGTGCTTGTGCTAGCTCGTAGACTTGACAGATATCTTCAACTTTAGGTTTGAATTGATGGTCGGGGGGGGGTTCAACCAGTAGTTACTCTGGTAGGGTTTTAGGTCTGCTTCTTCTAATAATCGTCCGACATGTCGTTCGCTAATCGATTCGACTATCCCTTGTTTGATTAGTTCTAAAGCCAATTCTCTGGCACTCCAGTGGCTAATGGGGCGATCATACTGTGCTGGTGGGGAACAAGCGATTGCATATAGTTGAGTAATTTGTTCCATTGTGAAAGTTGCCGGAGTTCCTGGTCGAGCTTCATCTTTAAGTCGTTCTACCACAGGTACTTCTGTGACTGATAATTTGCGCCACCTAAGCCGCCACAGACGGCTCATCTCGATACTCACCCCTAATTCTTGAGCTATTTCTACATTACTTGAACCAGTCGCCGCTTTGAGGATAATTTTGGCACGTAAGGCTATCTGTTGTGGTGTAGTTGTTCGTCTTAGTAATTGCTCCAACTCTTCACGTTCGGAGTTACTCAAGTCAATCTGGACAGCTTCAAGTTTTGGCATGATTTGTACTACTTTTACTGAAAAAGCTCTTCCTTAATCATAGGGTTATTTATGCCGCCCAATACTAGGAGGATCTTCTAGAGCATATTGATAACAAAACAGACTTTTCAAACAACCTCTAAAGGGTGATGTGCCGACGCACTACGATCTGGAAAATAGTAATAGATATCTATGGAGATGAAGACATATGACTGATGGTAATAGCAGTTCTGGCCAATTAAATTACCGATTTTGCGATCGCACATTGATAGATAGTATAAAGAAAATACTGTTAATTATTGCGATGTTCACCCTGTCCTATATAGTTGGAATAATCGATCGTCACAATATGATGTTAATATGAACCTCCCCACCTTCACACTGCCGATCGTTGAAGATATCATGGCACAACGTTTTACTTTAATTGGAAAAAACACGGCGATCGATCGAATGGGGCACGTTACACGGTAGTGGGGAGGATGTCAAGTAAGCCTGCCCTGGCAGCAATTCAAATAACTTGTGTTTAGACAGAAGATCGAGATTTCGATCGACCAAATACCATCACAATCTACCTAAAGATAGTAGCTCTAGACCCCTGAGATCGGTTAAATTAAACCATCAATTCCTCAAATCACTATGGCAACATAGCTTGATTCACCTTCGGAGAGGCTACGCCAACGAATGACATCCGAACCCTTGCCAAAATCAAGTGAGATCGATCGCTCACTACCACAATTCCCGATCGTCGGGATTGCAGCTTCGGCTGGGGGTTTGGAAGCGTTTACCCAGCTACTGAGCCATTTGCCGATCGATACGGGGATGGCATTCGTGCTGATTCTACACTTGTCACCCGACAGGGAGAGTCTCTTGGCGGAGATTTTGACTAGAGCTACAAAAATGCTGGTGCGTCAGGTGGTGCAAGGGATGGTGCCAGAGCCAAATCGGGTGTATGTCATTCCACCGAATACTCAGATGCGGCTAGCTGGCGGCGCATTCGAGTTATCGTGTCGTAAGAAGGTTTTTGGTAAATACATGCCTGGAGATGCCTTCCTGGTCTCTCTAGCTGCCGATCGGGGCAATCGAGGGATCGCGGTGGTCTTATCGGGGGGTGATGGTGATGGTACATCGGGTTTGACGGCAATTAAGGTCGCAGGTGGCGTGACATTCGCGCAGTGTGAGGATTCGGCCAAATTTGATAGTATGCCGACTTCGGCGATTGCCACGGGAAATGTGGATTTTGTGCTGTCGCCGGAACAAATTGCGGTAGAATTGGTCGATATCAGTCGCAATCCGCTATCGATGCGGCGGCAACCACTAATCGCCATGGATGAGCGAGACATGCTTTCGCAAGGCGAACGCTACGCGAACGGATCGGCAACTGCTTTGACGACGATCTTTGCCCTGCTGCGACAGAATACGGGTGTTGATTTTAGTTATTATAAACCCAAGACACTCGATCGACGGATTCAACGGCGGATGTTGCTGTGCAAGCTCGATCGGTTGGAAGATTATGTGGCGTATCTAGCAGCACATCCGACTGAAGTTAAGATCCTATACGAAGAAATCCTGATTCATGTGACTAGTTTTTTCCGCGATCCTCAAGCTTTTAAGCTGCTGGCGACTAAAGTTTTTCCGACGATTAGTCAAAATAAGTCGGCGGAAGTACCGATTCGGATTTGGGTGGCGGGTTGTTCGACGGGGGAGGAGGTTTATTCGATCGCGATTTGTTTGTTAGAGTTCTTGTCAGAGCGCGATCTCCACCTCTCAATTCAGATTTTCGCTACAGATATTAGCGAACCTGCCATCGACACCGCCAGAGCGGGGATTTATGCCGCAGATCGGCTGGTAGACGTTTCGCCAGAGCGTCGTCGTCGCTTCTTTTATCCAGTTGAGGGGGGGTATCACATTAGTAAGGCGGTGCGGGAACTGTGTGTATTTGCCCGTCAAGATCTCAGTAGCGATCCGCCGTTTTCTAATGTCGATCTGATTAGCTGTCGCAATGTGATGATTTATCTCGGCGATGCACTTCAGCAACGGATTATTCCGGTCTTTCATTACAGTCTGAATGCTACTGGCTTTCTGTTGCTGGGCACATCCGAAAGTATGGGAAAGTATACGGATCTGTTTGACGTTATTGATAAAAAGCACCGCATTTATGCCAAAAATCCGATGATAACTCGATCGGCATTATCATTTACTCGAAATAATTATCCAATAGTTAAAATGAGCCGCCAAGATAGCAGCTTTGAAGATCGAAATTCCGATCTTCAGTCGCTAGTTGTGGCGGCACCAGCATTCGATCTGCAAGGTAAAATCGATCGCTTAATTGTCGATCGGTATGCGCCGATCGGGTTAGTCATCGATGATAAAATGCAGGTATTGCAACTGCGGGGCGAGATCGATCGCTATCTCAAATTAGTGTCGGGAGTTGCCAATCTTGATTTATTTCACCTGGTAAGATCGGGTTTTTCCCTCGAACTTCGATCGGCTATTTCTCAAGCGCAACAGCAGAATCTACCCATTACTAAAACCGGAGTACAAGTCACAGATAGCGATCGGTTGAGCAGCTTCAATCTTCAGGTGATTCCCTTTAAACTGCCGCAGGTCGAAGTCAGTTACTTTTTGGTGTTGTTTGAAGATATCCCCATGAGTAGTGAGGCAAGTTCTGAGTCGATCGAGCTACCGCAAAGCGATGTCGATCGAGATAATATCCGCCTCAGACAAGAACTCACCGCCGCTCTAGACGAACACCGCGCCACTCAAGAATATCTACGAGCGATCGTCCAAGAGCAAGAATATAGCAATCAAGATCTCAAAGTTGCTAATGAAGAAATCTTGTCGAGCAACGAAGAACTCCAGAGTATGAATGAGGAGCTAGAAACCGCCAAAGAAGAGATTCAAGCAACTAATGAAGAACTCCATACCACCAACGATGAACTCCGGTGCCGCAATACCGAATTAGATTTAGTCAATAACGATCTGACCAACTTGCTCTCTAGTATTAACATCCCCATTCTGATGTTAACCAACGACTTGCAAATTCGCCGCTTTACACCGATGGCGCAACGGTTATTTAACTTTATTCCCACCGATACCGGACGACCATTAAGCCATATCACCACCAATCTAAATCTACCCGACTTAGAGCCATTAATTTTGGAAGTACTCGAAACTCTCAACGGCAAAGAACTCGAAGTCCAGACGATCGCCGGAGTATGGTACACCCTCCGCATTCGCCCCTATCGCACCACCGAAAATCGGATCGATGGTGTAGTTATCGTTTTGATCGATATCGATGCCCTCAAGCGCAGTGCTGCCACCTTAGCGGCCGCCCGCAATTATGCCGAAGAGATCGCCGAAACCATGCAGGTACCACTCCTAGTGATCGAATCAGATTTGCGGGTGAATACCGCCAATCGAGCGTTCTGTGAGACATTTCAGGTATCCCAACAGGAAACCAACCAAGCGACAATTTTTGAGCTGGGGAATGGGCAGTGGGATCTTCCAGGCTTGCGATCGATCCTAGAAGAGATGTTTACCACCGATCGGATCCTCCACAACTTCGAGGTAACCCATACATTCGAGCGGATCGGCCAGAAAACGATGCTGCTCAATGGAGTAAAAATTATTACCGATGGAGATGCCAACCGGATTTTACTCTCGATCGTCGATATTACCGATCGCAAGCAATTTGAAGTCGAGCGATCGCACCTCCTCGAACAAGAGCAAATCGCCCGCCAGTCAGCCGAAACCGCCAATCGTGCTAAAGATGATTTCCTCGCCAACCTCTCCCACGAACTGCGAAACCCCCTCACCGCCATCATCGGCTGGGCGCAACTCCTCCGCACCCAACAGCTAGAGCAGACGAGGATCGATCGAGGTTTGGATGTCATCTATCGCAGTGCCAAGGCGCAATCTCAACTAATCGAGGATATGCTCGATCTCTCCCGCATTAATAGTGGTAAATTGCAGCTCGATCCGGTGCAGATCGAGCTAGGAGCCGTCGTGAATATGGCGATCGAAGCCGTTCAACTTGCCGCTGATGCCAAATCGATCCAAATTAGTGCCGATCTCACCCCCACGAGAATCCTCGGCGATGTTGACAGATTGACACAAGTATTCTGGAATCTGCTCACCAATGCGATTAAATTCACCCCCACTGGCGGACGAATCGAGATTACCGAAATCGCCTCCCCCGCCGATCTTCAGATCCGCGTCAGCGATACTGGGCAAGGCATCAGTAGTGAGTTATTACCCCAGATCTTCGAGCGGTTTCGGCAAGGTGATTCTAGCAGCACCAAAAATACTCAGGGCTTGGGCTTGGGGTTATCGATCGTCCGGCATATCATCGAACTTCATGGCGGTACCGTGCAGGCACAGAGCGCGGGAGTCGGGCAAGGAACCACCATTATCGTCCAACTGCCGCTAAATTCCGATGCGATTTCCATGCAGGAAAGCCTTCCCAACGATCCAGTGCCTCTAGCACCACCCCAATTACTAGGGCAGGAGGAGGCGTTGGCGTTGGCGAAGCCTGTCGAAGAGAAGCCTCTCGTTCCGAGAATCGATTTAGCTGGATTACGGATTCTGGTAGTGGATGATGAGGTGGATATTCTCGAATTGATCCAATACATCCTCGAAGACGCAGGCGCGAGTGTGACGCTTGCCACCTCAACGAGTGCGGCGATCGCCACGTTAACCGATGGCGGCGGATATGACGCACTCCTGGCTGATATTGGGATGCCAGACGAAGATGGCTTTGCCCTAATCCGCCAGGTGAGAGCCTTGCCTGCTGAATCTGGCGGACAGATTCCCGCCGCTGCAATTACGGCTTATGTGAGCGATCGAGAACGTAATCTCGTGCTAGCGGCTGGCTTTGGGATCCACATGCCAAAACCGATCGATCCCGATCGACTAATTCAGATGGTGAGCATTTTGACAGGGTTAGCCAGCGATGGAAATGGCGGTGTTCATGATATGCAAATACTAAAATGAAAAAGTTGTATTAATTTTACTCCAACTAAAAAGTTGTGTTAATCTTATAGAGAGCATAGCTGTGTTGTCATGTTCGATGGAGAACTAACTGAATGCCCCCATTTACAGAGAGCGGCTATCTACCACCTGGAATTTGGGTAATGAGTTGGGCAGATTTTTGGGAGCGATATGGGTATAACTCTCGACGTGCTAACCTATTGTCTGGCTTAATGTTTGCCCTCAAACTACTGGTTCGATCGAATTGTCAGACCATCTACATCGGGGGTAGTTTTATCACTAATAAAGAACGACCCAACGACATCGACGGCTGTTTTGACGGGATGAGAATCGAGATCGGTACGCTAGATCCGGTTTTTCAGGATATTGACGAACAACACGCCCGCTTTGGCTGCGAGTTAAGAATGGATTTCATGTCTGCATTCCAGGGATTTTTGCAAAAAAATCGTGATGGAGAGCCAATCGGGATTGTAGAGATCGACATCAGAAACTTTGATATCACGAGGTAATTAGTAATGATCCAAAACGAACACCAATACAAAGTCACTAAAGGCGAGATTGATAAGCTGCAACAAGTTATTGACAAGTTGCTAGAACAACAAAACATCCTGCCCAGCCAACTAGCAGTGATCCAAAACAGCTTTCAGACGCAAATCGATCGAATGCAAGCGGAAATCCAAGCGTATGACGATCTCAAAGCGGGGAAGGTCGAAATTACAATGGGATCGATCGAAGATCTGCCCAAAGTCTTAATTCAAAAACGGATTAGCTTAGGGATGACTCAAAAGGAGCTAGCCGCCAAACTCGGTATCAAGGAACAAATGGTGCAAAGGTATGAGGCTAGTGGCTATGAATCGATCGGGTTTGGGCGATTAGCAGAGGTTTGGAATGCGCTGTCGGCATCAATTACCATGATGACAGTTAGATAATTCTGCTCATGGAAACAGCGGACGGTCTGAAATTAGGCTTTTTTCATGCTACTTATAGGAAGTGCGGAATGTCGGCTCTAAGTTTCAATGCTCGTAGTTTTCAAGCCTAGAATATCACCATCGGGGGTTTTACCGACAATATAAACATCGATTTCGGTGACAGAATCCCTCTCTTGAACGATCGTCCCGATCCGAAAGACTTTCACTTCAGTTAGATTAGATTCGATCGTCTTTAATAATACCTGATATCGATCGACTAGGGCCAATTCTTCGGCTTCATACCAATCTGCAACTACTAAGGCGGGTGCAAAAAAATCTCCGATCGAGCTAGATTCGATTGACAATTGTGACACGGCAATGTTTTTAAATAATTCAGTAGGATCGATCGCTGTCCCCTGCACCCAGCTAACGATCGCAAATGGATAGTCAGACTCACTCATCCACAACAAATCTGTGGTAGCCTGTTTTAATCGATCGATAATTTCTATGGTATTCACAATGAAAATTTAATTATAAAGATCGGTTAATATCGATTCTGCACGGCAGACGCTTTGCGAACGAGTATTTGCCGATGATGCCGCACAATTAACGATCGTCAAGCAGAAACTGACAGCAACCATTTTCAGCCAGAGATTAAGAATCATCAAATATTTTACCTTTTGAACCAAGATTTCGGCGATCGAGTGACAATCCGATCGCCATCATCGGGAATAATGGATGTAGATCGATCCTAGTGCTGAATCGATCGAGTAGTAACTCTAGTCCTCTACCCTAATTAAATTATGCCTGAACTTGACGTTAATTTGCCTAGCACCCGCCAAACGCAAGGCTTAATCAAAGACAAAATCGGGGTAGAAGTCAAACTATTAACAGGTGATGTATTTGTCGGCAGAATTGTCTGGCAAGATACCGAGTGTCTATTTATGGCTGATGCTAGCGAACAGAAAACGCTAATCTACCGCCATGCGATCGCTTATGTGAAGCCCCAGGGTTAAGGGCTACCGTGTATACACAAGTTGGCTAGAACTCGGTTTAGGTTGATTTACCCCTTCCCTTTGCACTCATTGCTCAGATCCGTTGAGATTCTAGTGCTAAGAGAACCCGGATCTGGGGGTTCTGACCCCCAGACCCCCCATTGGTGGGGGGAGTGTCCCCCCCCCGTTGGCGTAGCCTCTGCCTTAGCAGAACCCCCCCTCAAAGGGTTTAGTTTGAGACGGTGGGGTGGTCTTACGGCAGATTTGTTGGTGTGTGAGATGCAGATGTTGTTGAGAGAATCGCAAAATCCATCTCAAGAAAACTTGTGTATACAGGGTAGCCCTTGGCAAGGGGAGGGCTGGGGAGGGGTCAAGCAACGATCGTAAAATCGCCACCGACTAATGGAGCAGAACCCAATATATTCGCAAATTCACCACCATTAGTACCAAAACCAGCCGCAACACCATTCTGATTGTAGAATAGTCCACCACTGCTCAAACTATAGACGATCGCCGCACTTTGAGTGTCCACCAGACTATCATCATCGACAGTGATAAAATTAGCACCGATGGCTGCACCCGCCGCACTAGTAATGACACCAAAAGTACCTTTGCTCAGAGAGATTTTATCTTGAGTAGAAGTGAAATCATAGATCGCATCTACACCAAATAAACCAGTCGCGGTAGTCGCACCAGATAATAAACCACTGTAAGCAAAGATATCATTACCAGCTCCACCACTGATGACATCATTACCACCTCCACCAACGAGGATGTCATTACCGCCACCAGCGAAGATGCGATCGTCCCCAGCAGCCCCATTTAGGTTATTATCAAGACCATTACCAGTAATGCGATCGTTACCGCTACCACCGATAAAGTTTTCGAGAGTGATTACCGGAATTACTAGCTTGAGATTTGCATTGACGGTTTGAGCAGTGGTTAAACCGAGATTGATATTCACCGCTGCTGCTGTTTGACTGAGATCTAGAGTATCAATACCACCCGTAATAGTTTCGGTAATTGTATCGGTACCTTGAATGAAATCGGCATCATAAACGTAGGTATCATTCCCATTTAATCCCGTGAGGGTATTATTTGCGGCATTTCCAGTTATGACATTATTACCATCATTCCCCGTAGCATTAATCGCAGTTATACCTGTCAGGGTGACGTTTTCGACTAATGCGGCTAGAGTGGTGGTGACATTGGTAGTGAAAGTATCGGTAATGGTGATGGTAGCTCGATCGTCGGCGATCGTCGCATTAGTAGAGTTAATTAGGGTAATACTAAAGGTTTCGTTAGGCTCATTCAGATTATCATTGAGGATCGGGACTGCGATCGTCAAGGATGTTTGACCCGCTGCAAAGGTGAGAGTACCAGTAGTAGCAGTATAATCAGTTCCGGCGATCGCCGTAACATTACTAGTAGCGTAGTTGACACCAATAGATTGAGTACTGGCTTTATTCAATGATACGGTAATTAGCGATTGACTTGGATTACCATTAATGCCTTCCACAATAGTGAGATCCGCAATCGAAATCGCTGGTAGAAGATCGTCATCAAGAATGGTGCCGATCGCCGCTGTAGTAGTACCAACACTATAACCAGTGCCACTCGCCAGAGTTAGAGCAACAGTTTCGTTAGCTTCAATAGTTGGATCTCCGGTAGGATCGATCGTTACAATCGCCGTAGTCGCCCCAGCAGCAAAGGTAACAGTACCCGTAGTAGCCGTAAAAGTAGCCGCTCCAGTTTGGGCATAATCTGTACCCAGAGTCGCTGTACCACCCACACTGTAATTAACGGTTAAGGCATTAGTAGTTACACCAGCACGAGTGAATGTGTATACCAGATTAGTTGTACCATCCTCATTTACCGTTAGAGGAGCTACAGCTAGGGTGACTTGAGTATCGTCATTAGTAATAGTTCCGGTAACAGCAGTAGTAGTACCGACGCTATAACCTGTACCACTCGCCAGAGTTAGCGCGACAGTTTCGTTAGCTTCAAATATGGTATCAGTTGTGGGATCGATCTTTACAGTTGCCGTAGCAGCACCAGGGGCAAAGGTGACACTACCCGTAGTAGCCGTAAAGCTAGCCGCTCCAGTTTGGGCATAATCGTTGTTAAAAGTACCCGTACCACCAACCGTAAAATTAACTGTTAATGGACTATTGGTAATATCTGTGCGGGTAAAGGTATATACCAGATTGGCGATCCCATCTTCTGTCACGCTAGCAGGTGCTACGCTGAGGTTGATTTTATCATCAACAACAATAAAGTCACTTGCTGATAAAGTTAACCCAGAAGGCAAGATTGCAAATTGTCCACCATTAGCACCAGCTCCCAGGGTTGCACCATCAGCATTGTAAAATAAACGCCCACTGGCAATACTGTAGATAATTGCCGCTGATGCTCCAAATACCAACCTGTCATCAGTGACGGAAACAAAATTAGTGCCAATACTTGCACCAGCAGCAGTGGTAATCGCACTAAAGGTAGATTTGTGCAATTTGATTTTGTCTGTATTGGCTACAAAGTTGCTGACGGTATCTAAACCGATACTAGCTACACTACTGAAACCTACGCCACCAAATCCAAAGGTATCTATACCTAGCCCACCATCAAGGAGATCGTTCCCCGCACCACCTTTGAGGGCATCGTTATTTTTCCCCCCAACTAGATTATCATCACCATTCCCACCAGTGATATCAAACCGCTCAATCTCACTGAAGGTTACAGATCCACTGTCACCATCCTTATACTCCCCACTATAACCATTCGTTCCATTATCACTGAGCGGGTCAGATGAGGATAGGGAAATTGGATTGCGGTAATTGATGACTAATAGGTCATTTCCGGTGCCACCGAAAACATCAACCAAGCCAGTACCTGCACTGATGATATCGTTGCCTGCGCCACCAGACAGGAAATCAAAATCACTGATGCCACCATCAATAGTATCGTTGCCTGCACCACCAATAATTATATCTCGGCCGTTGCCGCCAGTCAGGCTATCATTCCCACTCCCTGTAGTCAGATCGAAGGCTTCAACATTGCTGAAAGTGACTCCGCCCACAGTACCACTACCTGTGCCGACACTGGCTGTCACAGCCGTTGTTAGAGTACTGAAATCGATGACGACAGTATCAGTTCCGGATCCCCCATCAATAATATCTACACCACCGCCACCAGTATAGAGCCTGTCATCTCCTGCACCACCTTTGAGGGTATCGTTATTTTTCCCGCCAAATAGATCGTCACCGTCACTCCCACCAGTGATATCAAACCGCTCAATCTCACTGAAGGTTAAAACTTTATTATCCGCAAACCCGCTGCTGTACTGCCCACTATAACCATTCGCCCCATTATCAACAATCGGGTTAGATCGGAGTGGGGAAACTGGAGTGGTGGATCTGCTGTAATTGATGACTAATAGGTCATTT
Source organism: Chamaesiphon sp. OTE_70b_metabat_96 (assembly GCA_031376885.1). Lineage (GTDB taxonomy): Bacteria > Cyanobacteriota > Cyanobacteriia > Cyanobacteriales > Chamaesiphonaceae > Chamaesiphon. The sequence continues at coordinate 12,787 of JANMEL010000023.1, forward strand.
CCACTGCCACCGACAACAGTGTCAGTGCCAGTACCTGCATTGATGGTATCATCGCCGATGCCGCCATTAATCGCATCATTGCCTTCACCACCACTAATAGTATCGTTGCCATCACCACCAATTAGGCGATCGTTTCCGGCTAATCCATTAATAGTATCGTTACCTGCACCGCCAGTAATTGTATCATCCAATCCCCCACCAGTCAGGTTATCATTCCCACTCCCTGTCGTCACGTTGAAGGCTTCAATATTGCTGAAACTGACTCCGCCCACGATACCACTACCTGCGCCGAGATTGCCTGTCACAGCAGTTGTTAGAGTCCTGAAATTGATGACGAGAGTATCATTTCCGGCTCCCCCATCAATAGTATCTACACCACCGCCACCATCGAGGGAGTCATTTCCCGCACCACCTTTGAGGGCATCGTTATTTTTACCCCCAAGTAGATAATCATCACCACTTCCACCAGTGAGATCGAACCGCTCAATCTCACTGAAGCTTACAACGCTACTGCCACTATCGGAATAGTCTCCACTATAACCATTCGTGCCATTATCAACAATCGGATTAGATAGGGATGGGGAAACTGGAGTGGTGGAGCTGCTGTAATTGATGACTAATAGGTCATTTCCGGTGCCACCGACAACAGTGTCAGTGCCAGTACCTGCATTGATGGTATCGTCGCCGATGCCGCCATCAATCCCATCGTTGCCCTCACCACCATTAATAATATCGTTGCCATCACCACCAATTAGGCGATCGTTTCCGGCTAATCCACTAATAGTATCGTTGCCTGCACCACCAATCAGGAAATCATTCAATCCCCCACCAGTCAAGCTATCATTCCCACTTCCTGTAGTGAGGTTGAAGACTTCAATATTGCTGAAACTGACTCCGCCCACGATACCATTACCTGTGCCGAGATTGCCTGTCACAGCAGTTGTCAGAGTCCTGAAATTGATGACGAGAGTATCATTTCCGGCTCCACCATCAATCGTATCTACACCACCGCCACCATCAAGGGAGTCATTTCCCGCACCACCTTTGAGGGCATCGTTATTTTTACCCCCAAGTAGATAATCATTGCCACTCCCACCAGTGATATCAAACCGCTCGATCTCACTGAAGGTTACAAAGTTACTGTCACTATCGAAATAGTCCCCACTGTAACCATTCGCTCCATTATCAGCGATCGTGTTCGATGGGGATGGGAAAATTGACGTGGTGGAGCCGCTGTAATTGATGATTAATAGGTCATTTCCGGTACCACCGACAACAGTGTCAATGCCAGTACCTGCATTGATGGTATCATCGCCGATGCCACCAATCAGACTATCATTTCCAGCTAATCCATTAATGGTGTCGTTTCCACCTAAACCATCAATGGTATCATCGTCACTGGTGCCATCGAGTAGATCGTTACCTGCGGTGGGATTAGCTTGTTCGACGACGATCGATTTACCATTTATAGTAATTACAGCGCGATCGTCTTCTGCTTTTAATGCGGCTAATTGAGTTGCACTGAGGTGATTTCCTCGCACCAGATTAGAAAATATTTCCCCTTCATCTCCCGCACTATCTTTAGTATTAATTCTGGCATCGATCGAATGTCCCAATTCTTCAAGCAATACCGCTGTAAGTCGATCGATATTCCCTGATGTGGCTAAGGTTTCCGAAATATAAATCGTATTGTTACTAGCGGCAAAAGCCCCGACTGCCGTACCTAAGACCCGATCTTGAACGATTTGGATGGGCGGAATAGTGAATGTCTTGGTTTGCCATTGCTTCTGGAAAATTCTGACCAGATGCCGATCGTAATTGTTTCCGAATGCTAAATCAAAACCATTCGAGAAATCACTACTATTGGCAAAGTTATTTAGATAATTATTTACGAGATTTAATGCCGCTCTTAAATTTTTGTTGTCTGTCATAAAAATACGTCTGATTTGTTAAATATTTAGCGATCGGATTGGAAAACTAGGTATGCGATCTGCTAAGGTGATTCCTGGTAGTAAAGATGCTGTGTTCACGAACAGTCGCTGACTAACCGAACCGTATTGACTTATCACGTCGATCTCACATGTTTTATGCAGAAAACTGATAAATTTTTAAAATTATTTTTCGATATCGCTTGGATCGATCGCGTAGCTTACCGTAGGTAATCGAATCTCCCACAGAAAATACCCATCTACGACTCAGCCGATTCTCCAAAGGAGAGGCTACGCCAAAGAGTGATTTTGTGTAATTAGTCGCTATTGTATCACATAAATCTCGTTCAAACTTCGGTCAAACGTACTATCTGTCACAATTGATGCGGATAGGTTTGATTAGCTACGGTACGCTAGGCGATCGAGTGGCGAATCATTATGTGGTTATCCAGCCTTAAATAACTATCTTGAAAAATATGTCCACCAAAATCATCAGAGATATTCGCTTAGTAGCGAGGTTGACAATCTCCAAAACTCAAAGCCTCTCGATCTAAGAAACCTGCGATCGCCATTTCCAAAACTGCCTCGACTGGATAATCAATTTCTTGAGCGCGTCGTTCAATGGCCGATCGAATATGCTCTGGAAATGCGGCTAAGATCATGCGAGCTGCTACGGGACTCAAATGCTCGATATTCTCTGGTGCTGGTGCAAATGATTCAATGCTAGTAAACGTCATGACTCATCTCTCATCGGTATACGGATATTGAACGGAGGCTTACTCCACACGAGAATAATGCCCTCTAAATTTGATGATAACGTTCGCCACTGACGGAAGTCGATTTCACGGATAGCAATCGCCACATCGCGATGGTCATAGTCTTTTAGCCAAGCCCAAGTGATGGCTTTATGACCACCACGAAAACGTTCTTTAATATCTTGCGCTTTGCCAACATAAAGCAATCCTTCTACTCGATGACGAATTGCATATATACCAGGTTTGGTTGTTAACCCTGCAAAATCTCGACTAATGGGAACACAATCGGCAAAAGGCAATTGCATCAAGAAGTTTAGGATTTCACGGGCTTGTGATTCAATCTCTGTCATTAATACTTTTTTCGTGAGATTGCATGGTAGTTTGCTAGTTTGTGAGTTTGTGAGTTTGTGAGTGAAGCCATATAGCTATTATATTCTACTATTGATTGAATAACGATCGACTGTTCGCGATCTTTATTTTTCGATCGAATCGAATCCCATATTTTTGATATATTCCAGTTCGTAAATTATCCCTAAATTTGGATCGCAAATTCACCTTCAATCAGTTTCTCGAAGGCGGTTTGCTCTTCTTTCGAGCCGATGACGAGGGTGCGATCGTCGATCAGAAAAGTTGTCTCGCCTGTGGGATAATCAATCTGGGTACCGTCCGATCGACGGATCGCGACGATCGTCGCTCCGGTGAGTGTCCGAATATTGGCAGCGGCGATCGAACTACCGACCAAGGGTGAAGTCAATGACAAATTATACCAGTGAGTATTCATGCCCATTGTGGCGGTTTCAATCTTTTGGCATACTTCACCGCTCAAACTTTGAGGGCGTAAGTCGAGGTAGTGAGACTGACGAATGGCGGCGATTTGGCGATTAATTTGAGTGCTAGGTATGCCGATTTTGAGTAGGAGATGGTTTGCCATTTCTAAGGTGGCTTCAAATTCTGGTTGGACGACTTCATTACCACCGAGCTGGTACAATAATTCGATATCTTTGTAACGATCGGCTCGAACTACGATATCTAGATCGGGGCAAATTTCCAGAGCATGTTTGAGACATAGCCGCGTACTCATGGGATCTGGCAGCGCGACGACCATTGCTTTAGCTCGATCGAGTCCAGCTTTTGCCAAGACATGGAGACTTACCGCATTACCATAGATATAGGGAATCTTCCCATCGCGCAATTTTTGTACCGCTGCTTCCGACTCTTCCACCACCACCACAGGAATATTTTGAGCGGTAAGGAGAGCTACCAAACTTTGCCCTGTGCGCCCATATCCACACACGGCGATGTGATCCTCAAATTTGGCATCTTCGGATATTTCTTGGGGCGATTCATTCGGTTTGAACCATCGATCGAGTGTCGGCACACTCTCAATCCACTCTAGCAAACTAGGAATCAATCTGAGGATAAACGGCGTAACCACCAACGTCACCGCAGTAGTCCCCAACAATAATAAATACACCCGCCGCGACACCAAACCCAGCGCGCGCCCCTCACTGGCAAGTACAAATGAAAACTCCCCAATCTGCGCCAAACCCAACCCAGCAATCAGAGCAGTTTTGAGCGGATAACCAAACAACCTCACTAAGGGCGTAATAATCGCGAACTTGCCAATAAAAACGATCGACACCAATCCCAAAATCAGATCCAGATTTTCCCACAAAAAGCGTGGATCGATCAACATGCCGATCGCCGCAAAAAACAACGCCGCAAATACATCTCTAATCGGCTCCACATAGGTCAAAGTTCGATCGGCATACTCTACCTCAGAAATCATCAAACCAGCGACGAATGCCCCCATCTCGATCGACAGTCCCAACTTTTGGGTAATTAGGGCAATCCCCAAGCACAGCGTCACAATCCCCAACAGAAACAATTCCCGACTCTCAGTACTAGCGATTAACCGCAACAACCGAGGCACAACAAAAATCCCCGTCAACGTTGCCGCGATCGCAAATAAAATAATTTTAACCGCCGCTTGAGCTACCGCAACCCCAATCTCATCAAACGGTCGATCGAGTGCAGGCAAT
>JANMEL010000044.1:0-30049 GCA_031376885.1 Chamaesiphon sp. OTE_70b_metabat_96
GGATCTGTAGGGGCGGGTTTATGAAATCAATGACGCGCTTTTACCAGAGACTCATTCAAACCCGCCCTCCTCACCAGGGAGAGGAGGAGAGGGTAGGTTGGGTTGAGCCTCGAAACCCAACCTACAATTTTTCGTCACAATCAGCTCCCGCTCTCCCGCTCTCCCCCGTCCCCTACACCCGCCCTAACGCAGCCACCAGCCGCTCATTCTCAGCGGTAGTGCGGACGGCGACGCGGAAGTATCGATCGCCGAGTTCGTCGAAGCTGATACAGTCGCGGATCAGGAGCTGATGTTGTTGGAGTAATGCAGTTTGTAGCTCGGTGCAAGATCGATCGGCTTTGACGAGGAGAAAGTTGGCTGCACCAGGGTATGGATGTAAGCCAGGAATTTGATTCAAACCTTCAAATAAGGAGGCGCGGGCGGGAATCAACCAATCCCAAGTCAGTTGTTGAAACTGGGTATCTTTGAGGGCGGCAATCCCCGCAGCAGCGGCTAGAGAGTTTACTGGCCAAGGATCGCGCCATTTTTGCCACCGTTGGAGTCTGTCGGGGTGCGCGATACAGTAGCCCAAACGTAGTCCGGCTAGACTATAGAATTTGGTGAGCGATCGCAGAATGACTAAATTTGGATATTGGGAGATGAGCGGGATCGAGCTTTGCTGCTCATCGGGGGGTAGGAAGTCCATGAAGGACTCGTCGATTACTACCAGGTCGAACTTATCGAAATAGGGAAATAGGCTCTCTCGTCGCCAAATTTGCCCCGTAGGATTGTGAGGATTGTTAATTAAGAGTCCGAGGGAATGGGGAATTTCGGTGGGGAGGTGGCGCAGGGCAAAATCTAGGTCGCCAAGTTCGCCATTCTCCATCAGGAGAGAACAGGGTAAGACTCTGGTACCAAAGGTTTGGAGCGATCGAGTATAGTCGCCAAAAGATGGCGTTGGGAGCAAAGTGGTATTGAGCTTGGACAACTCCCAAGCTGCCCAAGTGAGAAGTTCTGCCGCCCCATTCCCTGGTAAAATCCAGTCTGGTGAGAGATCGTGATGATGTGCGATCGCCTGACAGAGTTCGGGATAATGGGGATTGGGATAGCTAGCGACAGAATCTAGATGAGATGCGATCGCGGCGAGGGCACTTTTAGGAGGGCCTAAAGGACTGATACTCGCCGAAAAGTCGGTAATCTGAGAGGGGGGACAGCCTGCTATACTAGCTGCCCAAGTGGGGTTCCCCCCGTGTTGTGGTCGGTTCAAACGGTATGTCCGAGTGTAATTCAGGAGGATTATTCTTCGATGTCGGCGGAAACTTTATCCTTGAATAGTTTACCCGCAGAGAAAGCAGGTACCTTAGTTGCGGGAATTTCCATTTTCTCGCCAGTTCTAGGGTTACGACCTTCACGTTTTTGACGATTTCTGGGTTCAAACGAACCAAAACCTACGAGGGTAACCTTGTCGCCATCGGAGACTGCTTCCATGATAGCTTCTAATGCGGCTGACAACACTGCGTCGGCTTGCTTTTTGGTTACGCTAGCTTTTTCTGCTACTCGATCGACTAATTCACCTTTATTCATTGATAGATCTCCAGTTTGAGGTTTGATAAGGTCATCACACAGCTACATGGTTGGGTTTAGAGCTGTGCTGACGGTGGGTGGAAGGCAGATCTGACGAAACTGAGATGGGAACGTATCGATACCCGATCGTCAGTTGTCCTCAGCGGCTTTGTAGTGGCGATCGATATCGATCGCCGATCTAGTCGAGCATCCAATCCTTGTAATTTTGACACGAACGGCTGACCGTCTGCGTTAAGCTTTACTTCCACTGCATCATTCTAATGTCTACAGGTGCGTTCTGGATCGCTGAAAGCTTTAATTTATGTTGATTTTCGTGATTTTAGGTGTTTTTTTGGTGTTTTTGTCCAAAAATAGGGTTACAAATCGCTGAAACTTATTTCCCTAGCATCAATCTGGCATCTACACCAGGGGTATAGTTGACTTGAGTTTTGTTGTCATCCAGGATTTGTGGGGTGAGTAAAACTACAACTTCTTGGCGTTGATTGGTTTTGTTGGTACTACGGAATAGTGCGCCAAGGATGGGGATATCGCCGAGGATGGGTACTTTGGATACGCTGGTGCGATCGGACTCTTGGATGATTCCCGATAGAATTAAGGTCTGTCCATCACGCAAGCGGATTTCACCAGAGTTTAGAGTCCGTGATTGAAGGAGACTAATTTCACCGTCGCCAGTATTTACGGTACTGCCGATCGACGATACTGTAGGCGCAACGTTAACTGAGACAAAACCATTATCATCAATCCGGTTGACCAAGATATCTAGACTCAAACCAGCATCCTTGATAATTGGCTCTCTGGTACTAGTGGTTGCACCCGTGCCTGCAACACTATTGATCTTGAAGCCACCAAACACCTGTTGAGTAAGGTTCACAGTAGATTTTTGACCTTCTTGAACTACTAAAGTAGGATCGGTCAAGATCTTGCCATTACCACTAATGATTTGTGCTTGGAGAGTAGAGAGGAACTTGGTGGGGATTTGGATGTTGTTTGGTAATCCGTACGTGGCAATCCCTGGTTTGATGGTTGGAGAGAATGGGTTTCCAGGATTAACAAGCACACCAGTATTAGGGTCTGGTACTGCGGTTGTGCCAGTATTGAATCCCCCAGGGGTGATTGTAGGTGGAGTGAAGGCAGTTATGCCTGGTTGATAGGGATAATCGAGGCTACCAAACGCTGGACGTGGAACATTGCCCAGTCCAAAACCATCAATACCACTTTGATTGCTCAAGTTGGCGTTGGGTGAGTAATCAAGGAATGCTTGATTACCACCAGGTAATCTTAGTGGAACAATCGGTGGTGTAGTTGGACTATTGAGTACTTGGTTCTTACTAGCTGGATTATAACCGCCATAGTTGTAAACTGCGGCACCATCATCGACAGATAGGAAGCCATCGCCAGCTTTGAAGGATAAGCTATTGCTCATGCTGTCAGCGTTGGAGAGATTGACATCAACGATTTTGACATTGAGGGCAACTTGACGACGGCGGGCATCAAGGCGAGTGAGCATCGCGGAGGCTATTTCGACCTTACGGGCTGTGCCGACTAATGTGACTGAGTTTAGACGCTCATCGACGTTAACAGCAAGACCTCTGAGTAGAGTCGGTGCGAAAGGATCTTCGATGGTAGTTTTGCCGACTTCGATCGTTTTCTTGGTAGTTGTTTGGCTGACTGCGCCAACTGTCGAGGTTTGGGTGAGGGTTGTTTCTTGTGGGGTTCTGGCTTCTGCGCCTTGAGCTGCCAAAAATGCCGCCGCCGCTCCTGCTGAAATTTGGTTGACTCTTAAAGTGCGGACAACATTCTCCTGAATGGAATCAGGTAATTTTGGCCCAACAAAAATAGTTCTACCTACTCGCACAGCCTCATATCCACTCATTTTCAGTACATAGTTAAACGTACTTTGGACGGCTTCATTCCGCAGATTGAGCGTAATCTTTGGCTCTTTTACTGGACCTGCTGTTTGAGTCTTGCGGTCGTTCTTCTCATCAGGATTTGTTGCTATGTAGACCAAATTGAGACCAGCATTTTGAACGAGTAGTTCTAATACTTCTCGAACTGGAGCATCTTTTAATACTAGGCTAGGAATATTCTTGTCGGGGCCTAAATCGACTGCACTAAAGATTGCGCCATCTAGATTCGAGACACTGATATCGCCAACTGGGGGAGCGACAGCGCGAGGCATCATGGGGGTGCTGAGTCCGACACCTGGAGTTGCGGGCATTCCATCAATGGTGATGGGAGGATTGGGCACGAGGGGCTTTTGGGTGGATTGGGCGACCAAATCCTGGTTGGGGGTTAGTTTGGTTTGTGTTGAGGGCTGTGGGGCTGCGTTGGCGGTGGTGGCGGATAGTGCGGCAAGTGCGCCACCCATCATCAAGCTAGTAATAATCTGTTTACGTTGTCTCACTTTAGATCTCCTAATTCAGGAACAGGGTTTAGGTTGGAAAAAATTCGGGGATTTTGATAATTTTTAGTCTCACCTCAGACTGGGAAGTTAGAGGGGTGTAAAAGACTAGAAAAGATTATTTTTTAGCTGGGGCGGGTGGCGTTGCCGCTGGGGTTGCCGCTGGCGGTGCCGCTGGTATTTCGGCTGCGGTGAGCGGAATCATCGCCTGGATTTTAAAGGAGGTTTTGATTTTAGCAGCGGCGGGAGGAACGAGTCGTCCTTGAGCGTCTACTAATATATTCTGAGTGGACTTATCAACATCCGCACGAAAATCTTTGATTATCAATAATTGATCCAATCTTTCGATCGTCCGCAGGATCGACTGAATCTGCTCAAAGTTGCCGCTGACCTCGATTTTGACTCCTTTTCGCTTGACTTTATTATTTAAAGCCGTACCCAAAGAGCCATCAGCTACGATCGTCGCACCACTACTACCGAGAGATCCGGCTACTAATGGATCTGGTGAAAATACTTGCAATTCGCCTTGACGAATATTAATGATTTTATTCAGATCTAGGAGTAAGGTATCGAGCTTTTTGTCGCTGGCAAATAGTCCGGTCACTACTTGCTTTTGGGCTGTAGCTTTATCGCGCTCTTTTTCGGCTGCGGCAATTTTCTTGTCGTTATCTTTGCGGAGTTGGATTTGCTCTTGAGTTTGAGCTAGTTTGGTTTCTAGCTCTTGGTTCTTGGCTAATTGTGGTTGCAAATAACTCACAAATGCGTAGATAGAAATCATGCCGCCGATCGCCGCTACGCCAATCCCCAAAATCATCGGCGTGAATGAGATTCCAAACACTGATGGGTATTCTGGAGCCGCGATAAAGGATTGTTCGGGAGATAAATCGCTGTCGATCAAATCGCTACTATAGTTCATGGTTTGAGTACCTCCTGTTGTTGAAGAGTTCTAAGTCTAGTTACCAGACCTACGGCCCCTTTTCGCTCCAATTCACCAATCAAATCATTAGCGGGAATTCGATTGAGAGAGGTTTGAATTTTGTATTCAACGATTTTTGGTAATTCTAGGGTGGTTGTGGCTGCCGATTTTGGCTTCTGCTCTTTGACGGCTTCTTCTACTTTCCCACCCGCAGCTAATGTCGCTGTCAATAGTTGGGTATCATCGGGATTAAAGAAGGTCGATCGTTTGAGTGTCAACATAAAGTTGTTGACTTCTTCAAATGTTTTGGCAGTGCCGATAATTTCCAATTTCGCTGTTGGGATGTCACCAGGTAATAAAGCCTTGGGCACCGATGACGGAGTGGCACCAGGTGTAGCCGCGACTGGAGCGGCTCCTGGGGCTAGAGCTGCTTCAGGGTTGGGGACATCATTGATTTTGTCGATCAACTTACTCCCGCTGGTGGGTTTGCCACTTGCGCTGGCTGGTACCACTTTGGGGGCATTAGATTTTTCGGTTTGTAGGATGCTGGCAATCTTCACGCCTTGGGGAATACTTTCGCGCAGATCTTGTAATACTGCCGACCAGGGTTGAACCTGATTGAAGATTCCCGCTAGAGCTTTGGTTTCACCGCTAATTTGGGCGGTTTCAGCGGTGAGGCTTGCCAACCGTGCATCTTGGGCTTTGAGGTTGCCCAATTTGAGATCGAGATCTTGTTGTTTGGCTTCCATCTGGCTGGTTTGTTGGCCGAGTAAGAGCCACCCAGCCCCAGTTGTCAAGAGGGCGAGAGCTGCGACTCCAGCACCGATGTAGAGGGGAATTTTGCCATATTCTGACCTGGTGACGATCGTACTCCCACCACTAGAGCGAGGTTGTCGCCCGGTTTGATATTCGGGACGTTCGCTGAGTAAATTGATATCTAGACTGTACATATTTTTATACCTCGCGCATTCCTAAACCCAGTACCACACCTAGTCCTGGACGTTGACCGATCGGAATTTCGATCGATGATTCCAATCCTAGCCCCGCAACTGGATCTACTTGGGTAGTAGGAATACTCAGTCGTTGGGTAAAGAATAGATCTAATTGACCCAAACCCGCTCCTGGCCCAGCTAAGAGCAGTTGTTCGAGTTTGAGATCTTGACCGTTGTGGTTCATATAAAACTCGATCGAGCGACGCACTTCATCAGCCAATTCTGCCAAGATTCGCATCATTGCCGCCATGCCAGGATTGATAGCTTCGCTGGTATTGGTGCCGATCGCACTCACCCCAATATCAGGTATAGTCATTTCCTGCAAGATTTCTGAATTTCGCGTCAGGGGCAGATTCATCGCGCCACTAAGGGCTTCTTGAAGTTGATAGGTACCGATCGGCACGGTACGATTGAATTGGGGTATGCCATTGACGACGATCGCAATTTCCGTACAATCAAATTCAATATCGATTAGTACTACCGCTTCTTGGGGCGCGAATTGCCGGAGTTGTTCTTTGATCGTTCGCAGTACCGAAAAGCTACTGATTTCCAGCACTTTTACCTGTAATCCCGCATATTGAAATGTCTCGATATAACTATCGGTGATTTCTTTCCGCGTTGCCGCCAACATTACTTGCACTTTGTCAAGTCCATCCTCATCTTGCACCAAGTCGAGTTTTTGGTAGTCTAGATCTACTTCCTCGCGAGGATATGGCAAATACAATGCTGCTTCATGATTCAAAATCATGTCGCGGATTTCGGTATCATTTAATTCGGCAGGTAGTGGAATCAACCGAATCGTGGCTTCCCGCATGGGCACCGAGGTGGAGACATGAGTTGCCTTGATTTTGTTGTCTGCCAAAGTAGTTGCAATCAAGGTGCCCAATTCTTGGGGATTGACGATTCGCCCTTCCTCAAAAATTCCTTCGGTTACCTCTGCGGAGCAAAGGTGTTTGAGCACGATATCAGCACCTTTTCTTTGAAGCTGGGCAATATTGATCCGCTCGGATCCGAGTTCGATTGCCACTCCATTACCCCGACTAGGAAATAGACTTTTTAATCGATTCAGCATATAAATTTATTACTCATAACCTGGAATATGCCACTGAATGAGTGTGGCGAAGATGGGGATGGACGATCTGGGATTGGCTATTAGCCAGCACAAAATTACAGGGTTATCTTAAATTACCCTCAACAACCTATTAGAATTAACATTTCACTGTCAGAGATCGATAAATATTTTTCCAGCCCACAAGATCGTCAGCGGTTACAATCGCCGATAATGTTCCACAAACCGCACTTCTGGGCAGCGTAGAAATATCTTCTCAACCGATTAAGTAAGTTGAAGCTGCGGGATAAAATCATGGAATCCGAGCTGCCAGATTGGGTTAAAATGCACCGTGTCATATAAGACAGAATGCTATTTTTGATACTCACCCTGCATATTTAGCTAGCCGAGAGGCCAAGTATAGCAGGGGTCAGAGGTCAGGGGACAGGGGTCAGTTTGGGAAAGCTGACCTACTAATGGTTAGAGCGTCTACATCTGTCCTAACCGCCCTGGCGGTTGCTGTATAGGAGATAAAATTTAGGCTAGGACGCTGGAGATTGGTACAATTGAATGAGTAGTGTAGAGCGATTCTCCAAGGAGACGATCGAAACAACTCCAGCGAGTCAAATCTTTACACCCATTTCCCGTCGTTGTGTTAATTTCAAGACGGCTTTACAGGAGCGACTTCTATTCGCCAGTATGCGCTGTGAACTAGAACATAGTTCTGTTCTGGTACAATAGTTGTGGTCGTTGACCCACCCGCGACAATGGAGACATAAAGCCTAACACCAAAGATTGCCAGCGCACTGGCAACGGCGAGGAAAAATTGGTAGACCGGGAAAAGCTTGAGGGGCAATGGTAAACATCCTTGAAAGACATAGTTAAATTGTTTGACTTTTAAGAACCGCAGGGCTTGCGGGGTTAGTCTGTGGAGCGAACATAAGACCAAACCTTCTGTCTTGAAAAGGTGCTGTACTTGGGGAAACCCCAAGATCGCACTTTTCGCTTCGGGAGTGGAGGCAGTTGCTATGAAGCAGAAAAGCCAAGAAGTGATTCTTGGAATCCTCGCGCATTCACGCCGAGGAGCATGTCAAGATGGAGAAAGTACCGACGGTGGGGGATTCTCCTTCAACTGTTAGGGCGTGGTGCATACATTAGCAGGCTCAAATCTATTTTTTTCTTACGTGGCATCTATATCTTTAGTACCTATGACTAACCATCCTTCGACTCCAATTCCTCCCGTTATCCTCACGAGCCTAGTCACTCCCGCTTATCTGCTAGCAATCGTTGCAGCCCAAACTGGAACGAGATTACTCGAACAATTGGGAGTTGCTAGCGAAGAGATATTTCGCGGCGATCGATTGCCGATCCTGCATTTTCCCGTTGATGGAGCCTCTCCCGTGGATAATCCGCAAACCTAAATCAAACAGATCGATCGACCTTGAATTTCAGCTCTAAAATTCTCCGTTTTACTCTCAGTTGCTATTTACGCGAGTAATTGTCATATGCGTTCGTTATCCCACCTCTCTCAGCCAGAATCGATGGTAACTGCTACACCCAATCTATTATTACACCATCGACTCAAGGTAATTGAAGACCTGTGGGAACGAGTACTGCGCGATGCCTGCGGACAAGATTTGGTCGATCTGCTTGACAGATTACGAAATATGTGTTCCTCTGAAGGGATGGCTCTCGAACCCCAATCAGGGCAAGTACACCACCTGATCGAAAAACTCGATCTCAAGGATGCTATTCGCGCTGCTCGTGCCTTCGCGCTGTATTTTCAATTAATTAATATCGTCGAGCAGCACTACGAACAACGAGAACAAAAACTGGCTCTTCAGTTGTCTCGTCAAGATCGAGATGCCACCAAAAGTTATACCGAAGACACTACCAGCCCATTAGGTGCCCAGTTGCTAGAAAAAAATTGGCAAGCTTCGGGCGAACCTCAGAAAGATCGGGGAACATTCATGGCTCTATTTCCCATGCTCAAAGCCGAAGGAGTCCCCCCGCAACAGATCCAAAGATTATTGAATGAATTGGATATCGGCTTGGTATTTACCGCCCATCCGACCGAAATCGTTCGTCATACCATTCGCGACAAACAGCGGCGGATGGCCAAAATTCTCGAACAACTCGATCGAGCTGAAGATGATATGAGTCACTTGGGGTTAAACTCGTCATGGGAAGTTGCCGAGCTAGAAGAACAACTGCTCGAAGAGATTTTATTATGGTGGCGCACTGATGAATTGCATCAATTCAAACCCACAGTACTAGACGAAGTAGACTATACTCTCCATTACTTTGAAGAAGTCCTCTTCGATGCGATTCCCCTCCTCTCTCAACGGTTGAATCTCGCACTCAAACAAGCATTTCCCCATCTCAAACCCCCTAGCAATCGGTTCTGTCGCTTTGGCTCTTGGGTAGGATCCGATCGCGATGGCAATCCATCTGTCACACCCAAAATTACCTGGCAAACTGCCTGTTATCAACGCGGCATCGTCCTCAAAAAATACATCAAATCCACCCGTCAATTAACCAACACTCTAAGTTTATCCTTACACTGGAGCAACGTTCTACCAGAATTATTAGAATCTCTCGAACAAGATAAATCTCACTTTCCCGAAATTTACGACGAATTAGCGATTCGTTATCGTCAAGAACCCTATCGACTCAAACTTTGCTACATTGTCAAGCGGTTATCCAATACCCTCGATCGCAGCAAACAAGTCGCCGAATGGGATAATTTAGGACTGGCAAAAGCCGAACTCAACCCAAATACCTGCTATCACTCCGGCGCGGATTTCCTCAAAGAGTTGGATCTGATTCGGCGGAGTTTGGCGCAAACAGGTTTGACTTGCAAAGCCCTAGAAACGTCGATTTGTCAAGTAGAAATCTACGGATTTAATCTCGCTCAACTTGATATCCGTCAAGAAAGCAGTCGTCACGCCGATACGATCGCCGAAATCACCGATTATCTCCAAGTATTACCCCACTCCTACCACGATCTGAGTGAACTCGATCGAGTAGCATGGTTGACAAAAGAACTCCAAACCCGCCGCCCCCTAATTCCCGCCGAATTACCCTTCTCGCCCAAAACGGCCGAAACGATCGAAACTTTTCGGATGCTTCGCCGACTCCATCAAGAATTTGGAGCCGAAATTTGTCAGACTTATATCATCAGTATGAATCGGGAAGCTAGCGACATCCTCGAAGTGCTACTCCTAGCCAAAGAAGCGGGTTTGTACGATCCAGCCACGGGAATTAGCAGTTTGCAAGTAGTACCCCTATTTGAAACCGTCGAAGATCTCCAGCAGGCACCCCTAGTGATGCAATCTCTGTTCGAGCTACCCCTCTATCGATCGGCTCTCACTGGCGGCTATCAGCCCGATCCAGCCACGGCAATTCCTGGTTTAGTCCCAGACCTTCAAGAGGTGATGTTGGGCTACTCTGACAGCAACAAAGATTCAGGCTTTCTGAGTAGTAACTGGGAAATCCACAAAGCTCAAAAAGCCTTGCAAGCGATCGCCGAAAAATACGCCGTTAAGCTCCGCATTTTCCACGGTCGAGGTGGAAGTGTCGGACGGGGCGGCGGGCCATCCCATGAGGCGATTTTGGCCCAACCAGGCCAAAGTATCAATGGGCGGATCAAGATTACCGAACAGGGGGAAGTTCTCGCGTCCAAATATTCTCTCCCCGAACTTGCCCTCTACAATCTGGAGCAAGTGGCAAGTGCGGTGATCAAAACCAGTCTGATGTCTGGGAGCGTTGATGATATCGAACCGTGGAATCAAGTCATGGAAGATTTGGCAGATCGATCGCGTCGTCATTACCGCGCCTTGATCTATGATACGCCCGATCTAGTCCGCTTCTTTCATCAAGTTACACCGATCGATGAAATCAGTCATCTTCAAATCAGTTCCCGCCCAGCTCGTCGCGGTGGCAAAAGAGATTTGGATAGTCTACGGGCGATTCCCTGGGTATTTAGTTGGACACAAAGCCGCTTCTTGCTCCCTTCTTGGTATGGGGTAGGTACAGCACTCCAAGAATTTGTCGCTGAAGATCCAGAAGAAAATTTTGAGCTACTTCAAGGATTTTACCGGAAATGGCCCTTCTTCCGCATGGCCATCTCCAAAGTCGAAATGACTAGCTCCAAAGTCGATCTCCAAATCGCCCAGCATTATGTAGAGGAACTTTCTCACCCTGATGACAAAGAGCAATTTATGGTTCTATTCAACCAAATCGCCGAAGAACATCGACTAGTCTGCGATCTAGTATTGCGAATTTCTGGACACGAACGCTTGCTAGAAGACAATCCCGAACTCCAACGATCGATCCAACTACGCAACGGTAGTATCGTTCCCCTCGGCTTTCTCCAAGTCTCGCTCCTCAAACGGTTGCGTCAACATGGTGGTGCGGGGATGATTTATTCTCGCTACAGCAAGAAGGAGCTGTTAGACGGTGCCTTATTAACCATCAATGGCATTGCCGCCGGAATGCGAAATACAGGCTAGATTCTGCCAGAAGCGTTTATCGTACAGTTCGATAAACACCCAATAACCAATTAATCCCACCACCAATTAATAATGTTATTAAAGTTGTTAGAAACGGCTGCACAAGTTGCCGCCATCCTCGACCTTCGCCGACTTTCTCAGATAGCTCGATTATCTTTCCGGCATTAGCTTCAATTAGTTTTATCCGTTCTGGTAGATTGTCTACTTTGCCCTCTAGTGTTGCCGATTTGGTGGTAATTTCTCCTTTTAAATCGGATATTTTAGTCTCAACTTGTGCGAATTTAGTGTTAACTTCCCCAAATTTAGTATTCATTTCCCCTCTGAAATCAGATATTTTAGTGTCAACTTGTGCAAGTTTAGTGTCAATTTGTGCAAATTTAGTATTAACTTCCCCCCTGAAATCAGATATTTTAGTATTAATCTCCGCAAATTGTCGGTCTGTCTTTCTATCCAGCTCAGATAACTTTTGCAATATTTCCTGTAGTTCTGTCATGACTTTATTTGCTCTCCTGTCTTCTCTTTTAACTATTTTAAACTATGCAAGTTTATTGTAAATGAAGTGCAGACACTTGACAATATCATCAAGGCAATAAAATCGGTTTAGGCGATAATCATGGTGACTCGATCGCGCCCTTGAGATTTGGCTTGATATAATGCGCGATCGGCAGCATCAATTAAACTTTGATAGTCATTTTCATGGGTAGGGATAATTGTCGATACGCCGATGCTCATCGTGACACAATCGGCGATAGCGGAAGCTGCATGAGGAATTTTGAGAGCGGTAATGGCCGATCGAATATTTTCAGCTAGATAAATTGCTCCCAAAGCATCTGTATTTGGCAGAATCACCGCGAATTCTTCACCCCCATAACGAGCAACCAAATCTCCAGTGCGACGAACACTATCTCGCAACGCCATCGCTACTTGAATCAAACACTTATCCCCCATCGGGTGTGAATATCGATCGTTATAATTCTTGAAAAAGTCTACATCGCACATAATCGATGAAAGTGGTGCTCTAATTCGGCGCATTCGATCCCACTCCTGCTCTAAATAGCGATCGAAACAGCGGCGATTGGCAAGTTTTGTTAAGCCATCTAAATTAGCCAATAACTGTAAATTTTGATTTGCTTGCTGTAGCTCGCTCAATTGATGTTTGATCGTATGAGATTGACGCACCAAGTTTCTCACCCGCTGCCGCAAAATCGATAGATTGATTGGCTTGGTAATATAATCAGTCGCCCCCGAAGCAAAAGCTCGATCGACAGAATCAGTATCATCTAATGAAGTAATCATCAAAATCGGCGTAAATCTCTCGCCCATATTTTTGAGTTGCTCGCAAAACTCAAATCCATCTAAGATCGGCATCATGGCATCGACAAGAATCAAATCGGGATGATGCTCTTGATAAGCAATGACTCCATCATTACCATTATTTGCTAAAATTACCTCAAAACCTTCTTGCTCTAACGATTCGCTCACCATCGCTCTAACGACTCGATCGTCATCAACTAATAAAATTCGTTGAAAGTTGGCTTGAGTCATATACTTATTAAATCATCTATGGAAAAATTCGGGGTAAGGGCGATCGATCGGCACAGGTAGAGCAACTCGATCGCGAAGACTCGATCTTGGGCTTTTTTGCCGATCTTCGAGCCAAAATCGTCAGTTAGGATAAATACTCATTTATCAAGATTAAAAATCATTCAGCAATAAGTCGTTGGCGTAGCCTCCGCTTCGCGGAATCGCCTTTGTCAATTGACTTGCTTAATGTTGTCCGCCTCAACATAGTGTACCCGCGAAACAGAGGGAGACTATACAACGATCCGAAAATTAACGCACAATAGACAAAGGATCCCAAAATCATTCCCACACCCATCCAACCCTGGGCATGAACCCCACACACCACAACTCCCCAATTCCCCCAGCTCTAACCCCAGTCTTGGGACAACAATCGGCCGTAAAAATCCTCGCCCAGGCTGTACAAAAACAAAGACTGGCTCCAGCGTATCTATTTTCTGGTGCAGACGGCATCGGCAAAAGTTTGACGGCGAAATGTTTCACCCTGCTGTTATTATGCGATCGCGCTCCAGTCACCGAACATCCACTCATCGCCCAAAAACTCCGCCAAGGCAATCACCCCGATGTCTTGTGGGTATCACCTACCTATCTCGACAAGGGAAAAATGCTCACGGCGGCAGAAGCCAGCACAGCAGGGATCAAAAAGAAAGCCCCACCCCAAATTAGGATCGAACAAATTCGCCAAATCGGTCAATTTTTGTCGCGCCCTCCACTACTCGGAGATCGATCGATCGTCGTCATCGAACATGGCGAGACGATGCCAGAAGGTGCCGCAAATGCCCTATTAAAGACCCTAGAAGAGCCAGGAAAGGCGACAATTATCATTATTGCCTCCAGCGTCGAATCTCTGCTCCCGACGATTGTATCCCGCTGTCAGCACGTGCCATTCCAACGCCTCGATCGCCCTACGACGATCGAGATTTTGACCGAGTTGGATAGAATGGATATTGTCGGTCAACCGGAATTAATTGGACTTGCTGCTGGTAGCCCTGGTGCGGCGATCGTCTTGTGGGAGCAGTTGCAATCTTTACCACCGGATTTATTGACGGGGTTATCAGCACTTCCATTGAGTCGTCGTCAAGCATTAGAATTGGCGGTGAGGATCGATCGAGATTTGGATTCGACTACTCAATTATGGTTGTTGGATTATTTACAATATAGTTATTGGCATCAGTATCATCAGTCGAGGTTGGTGGAGGTTCTTGAGCGGAGTCGATCTCATTTACTTGCCTATGTTCAACCGAGGTTGGTGTGGGAATGTGCTTTGTTGGGGTTGGATTTTAGCGGTTAGTTGGGGTTGGGTTTTAGGTGCTTAGTTGGGGTGTGTATTTTAACACTGAGGCGTTGCCCTGAGCGTAGCCGAAGGGAACGCGGAGGATTCACTGAGGATTCACTGAGGAGGGGAGGGGAATTTTGATTATATATGTTGTAAATTATCGATCGAATGAGGTAGTAAGATGAGCAGTGATTTAGGATTGACAATTCATCGTGGCGATCTAAGAGGGCATGTTGAAGTTGATTGGCTTGATAGTTATCACACTTTTTCGTTTGGCAGTTTTCAAGATCCAAATCGGATTAAGTTTCGATCGATTCGTGTGATTAATGAGGATCGGATCGCTCCTGCTAAAGGTTTTAATACTCATAGTCATCAGGATATGGAGATTCTCACCTATGTGATAACGGGCGCGATCGAACACCGCGATAGTATGGGTAATGGTACGATTATTTATCCTGGTGATGTTCAGATTATGAGTGCGGGCACTGGAGTTGGTCATAGTGAGTTCAACCCTTCTCCAACTGAAGAACTTCATTTACTCCAGATCTGGATTTTACCCGATCGACTCGGCATCACTCCCAGATACGAACAAAAATCTTTTCCCCCTGAATTAAAGCGCGGTAAGTTTCGGTTAATCGGTGCGAAGGATGGGCGAGAAGGTGCTGTGACTATTCATCAGGATGTCTCTTTATACGCCGCGATTTTAGAGTCTGGGGAAGTTACTAGTTATGAACTATTAGACGATCGTTTCGCTTGGCTTCAAGTTGTCAGTGGGGTGGCAATTCTCAATGGTGTCGAATTGAATGCAGGTGATGGTGTTCAAATTGAATCTGGTGGGCATTTTGCGATCGGTACTCAAGTTGGTACCGAAGTCTTATTATTCGATCTGACGTGAACATGTCTAAACCGATCGAAATTACCGCACATACCACTCTCAGAGATCTGTTGCGACACCAGACCGAAATTGCCGACTGGAATCATCATCTGACGATGGCTCGACTGGTAGCGCGAACTATCCGCCTAGATAAATCAGCATTAATTCAGACTGGAGTCGCTACCCACAGATTAGAGGGTAAATATCGCATCGGTTATTTATTGCCCGCTTTATTATGCGATCGAGCGGTGACGATCGCACTCCCAACAATCTGTCATCCACACCTCATCACCATAGAGCTACCCTTACTCCAGCAATGGTTGAATACTAATAAACCCATTTACTGCGGTACAGCATCACCCCCACCAGAATTCACAGGTTTATGGATTACCGATCCTCGCACTTGGTTAAATCTTCAACTTCACCATCCCACTCCCGACCGAAATCATCCGACGATCGTCGATGGTGCTGACGATATCGCATCTTTGGCACAACAACTACTCACCATCACCCTCACTCCCGAAGATTGGGACTTTTTGCGCGTCAGTCAAGATCCCGATCGATGGCAAAGCATCGGTGAAATCGAAATTCAATTGATGCAGCAATTATGGCAGCGTCCGCAAAATCCCTACAATTGCTACCTACTAGACTCGACAGATCGATCGCTCATCGGCTCTCTAATCGATCGACTATCCCCCGCTATCCCTGAAAAATGGCGAGCATTTTACACTCGCTCGATAGGTTTAACCGATCGACTAATCTGGGCGACGATCGATCGAACTCATGGTAAATTCACCCTCGCCATCGCGCCAATCGATCCGAGCGGCGAATTAGCGACAATCTGGAAAAATCAACCCTCAGTCCTAATTACCAGTGCCGTAGATGTGGGCAAAGAAGCCATCGGCTATCGACAGGAAATCGGCTTGGGCGAAATTACCGCCGTCAAATTCTTACTCGATCGACAAACAGACATCTTCCAGCTCTATATCCCCCGCTGGATGCCCATGCCCAACACACCCAAATTTCAACCCATCCTCGTCGATGAAATCAAACACCTACTATACCTGATTCGCGGTCGATCGAAATTTGTAACAATTCTGATCGGCGATACCCCGCTCAAAGCCCAGCTAGCATCCCTTCTCGCCGCCGAATGGGGAAGTAGAGTCCAAGTCGAACAAACCGACCTTAACGAGTCAAATATCCTCATTTCTGGATGGGAATTTTGGCAACAACATCAAGACGATCTCCCCACACCCAAATTATTGATTATCGCCACTCTGCCCATTCCCTCCCTCGAAGATCCTTTAGTTGCTGCCAAGGTAAGTTTCTACAAACAACAAAAACAAGACTGGTTTCGACTCTATCTACTGCCTACCGGATTGAAAATCTTACATCGGGCGATCGATCCAATTCGCTCCTCTCAAGGTGTTGTCGCTATTTTTGACAATCGGATTAATCAACGCAGTTATGGCAAACAAGTTTTAGCCGCACTCGCTCCCGCCGCCCGCATTAACTATGCCGATTTGACTTGGCTCGATCGTTAGGGGATAGGGGGGGCTTCTAGCCCACATTCCACAGTTCAAAATAGTCAGTGGTTAAAACCGCCGCTAGTGTTGCAAAACCCGCCTACGCGGGTTAGCGATCTCATATCACTAGCAGCGGTTTTAACCGCTGGTAATTTTGAAGTGCCGAATGTGGGATAAAACATCAACTCGTAGAAGACAGGGTATGATGAAGAAAGATCGTTGCAAAGTTGAATTCGATGGTAGTCTCAGCTTCTAAAACAATTCTAAGAGCCAATAGTGCGCTGCTTTCTGATGTAACGTGGGAAACTCTGGAAAAGCTGGATGAGGACATGGCAGCAACAGGGGCACGATTGACATACTTAGATGGATTGTTAGAAATTATGCCCCCCTTATCTGACAACCATGAAACACCGAAGAAGACTTGTGCTCAACTGATTGAAGCATACATGCGAGTGAACAAAATTCGCTTTTACGCATCAGGTAGTGCAACCCTCGGCATGAAAAAGATCGGTGCAAGGAAAGAGCCTGATGAGTCTTATTGTCTGGGGGAACGTAAATCGATTCCAGATCTGGCGATTGAGATAACCGTAACTAGTGGGGGAATCGATGTGCTGGAAATCTATCGGCGCATTGGAGTCGGAGAAGTTTGGTTCTGGGAAGATGGTACGATCGCGGTTTATGTCTTGCGATTGACAGGTTACGAATTGGTACGTCAAAGTGAATTGTTACCCGCTCTGGATCTGCGATCGCTAGAATTCCACTCCCGCATGGCAGATCAATTTGATGCCGTTGATGCGTTTATCAACACGCTTCAGAATTAGGGAATAACCTCTATATCGATCTAATTTCAAGAGTGAGACGGATTATACAACGAAAAAAATTCAGGTGCTGTACAATTCCTGTGGGGTAATTGTTGCTATTCAGTCCGCTGAGATTTTGGAAGATGCTTGTAGAAGGTTTGGTTTTGATGACTGGCGCAGAAGTAGGCAAGCTTCTACTCAAAAGTGCAACTGAGGTTGGCGGGGGTGCCATAAAGGACTATCTCAAAGGTTTTTTCAAAGTCAAAATTGAGGCTATTGTTGATGAACATCTTCAGCCAAATTTGAAAGCCGCGATGGAAAAAGCGATCGGCGAATTCATGAAGCTGTTCGTTGAGGAGCTACGTCACGCTGATGTCCCCGATGATGATATCGATCGGTATTATGTCAAAAGGATCGAGTCATTCATCAAAGACAAAGAGACAATCGCGCTATTAGGTAGAGCTTTTGATTCAGGTTTCAAGGGTTTTGATGATGTCCAGATCGCTCAGATTAAAGAGATTTGGACAGTCTATTTTAAATATACGCTAATGTTTCCAGTGAAATTTGACTGGCAATTACTTCTGGATGATTACGAGACAAAAGTAACAGGAATTCGACGAGCTGATGAGAAATTGCGGAAGATTCTCGACTCGGAGACATTACGATCGATCGATGAGGGAATCAAAACTCTCATTCCCATAAACCAAGAAGGCGTTGATGTAGCCAAAAAGACCCATGAACTTCTACAATCGATCGCACCAACATCGATCGGATTCGATCTAGATGGATATCGTGAGAGTTTGAAAAAGAGCTATGGCGATTTGAAGCTTGGCAGATTGGGCAATAACAATGAACATAACATTCAGTTGGGCAAGATATTTATCGAGCAAAATGTGCGGGAAGCTCTACCACCAGATCCATCGCCAGACCCCAACTCCGATAAGTCAGAACGAAATCGCCGTCAATATTTAGAAAAATCAGCAGAGCCAGTACTGACAGTATTGAGAGATGAAAAGTGTCAACGTGCGGTACTTCTGGGCGATCCTGGGTCGGGTAAATCGAGTTTATTGCAATATTTGGCTCTGGACTGGGTAGAGGACAATACAAAGCCATTTCCTCTGCTGATTGAGTTGCGGGAATATGCGATCGATCGCCCTCATGCGAAAAACTTTCTAGATTTTTTGAGTAAGGAGACGATGGCGGATTGGAGATTCGATCGCCACCGTTTACACCAATATCTACAAACTCAACCCAGCTTGGTGATGTTTGATGGATTGGATGAAATATTCGATCCACATTTGCGTCAATCGATAATCGAGAAAATCGCTAATTTCGCTACACAGCAGTATCCGAAAGCCAAAATTGTTGTCACTTCGCGGGTAGTTGGCTACGATCCGGATCGGTTGAGGGGTGTAAAGTTTCAGCATTTTACTTTGCAGGAATTGGACGAATCGCAAATCCAGGAGTTTATTGACAAATGGTATGAGTTAGCACTAGGAAAAGATCCACAACAGGAGCAGCTCAAACGGCGACTAAAAGAGGCGATCGATCGTTCTCCGGCAATCCAAAATCTAGCCAATAATCCGCTGCTCTTGACACTGATGGCAATGCTCAATCAGGAGGGAGATTTACCCACTCGACGAGTGGATCTGTACGATCGAGCTTCGCAGTTATTGCTGCACAATTGGGATTTCGATGACAATGGCAAAAATCTAGCAGATCCAGCTCTAAAACAGATCGACGCACCGGAAAAACAAAAAATACTAGGAAAGATCGCCTATACGATGCAATCCGATCCAGCAGGGTTGGCGGGAAATCTGCTTGATGCTGAGGGCTTACAGCAGATATTAACAGTCCATTTAAAGGAATGGTCTATGACTCCGGCGGTGATGGCAAAGCAACTAATCGAACAATTGAGAACGCGGAGCTTTATTTTATGTGCTTATGGAACCGATGCTTATGGTTTTGTCCATCGCACTTTTTTGGAATATTTTTGTGCGAAAGGTTTTGTTCGGCGACTCAGAGAGGAATTATATTTACTAGAGCAATTACGGGATGATGTATTCGCCCAGCATTGGCAAGATGAAACTTGGCATGAGGTGCTACAGTTAATTTGTGGAATATTAAAACCCGAAGAAGTAGGGTATTTAGTAGAGTTTTTGATGGATAGAGAGGTCGATCGAGCGGACTATTTAGACTATTTCAAGCGAGCGGAAACAGGAGCTTTTCAACATTTACGACTAGCGACAGAATGCTGGGCAGAAGTAAAAAGCCCCCAACCGAGATCGACAGCACAGAAGTTAAAAGAAAAGCTAAAAGAAGAGATCGAAAGTCAGTCAAAGATTTCACTCGATAGTGACGCAGCCAAATTACTCTTGGACTCGATCGGCCAAAATTATCACCAGGAACCTGAGACTTTAACTTGGCTCAAAGATATCGCTCTCAACGCCCAAGATGAATTGGTTCGACGGGCAGCAGTAAGGTCGATCGCCGAATATTATCACCAGGAACTTGAGACTTTAAATTGGCTCAAAGATATCGCTCTCAACGCCCAAGATGAATTGGTTCGATCGGCAGCAGTAAGGTCGATCGCCGAATATTATCACCAGGAACTTGAGACTTTAACTTGGCTCAAAGATATTGCTCTCAACGCCCAAGATGAATGGGTTCGACGGGCAGCAGTAAGGTCGATCGCCGAGTATTATCAGAAGGAATCTGAGACTTTAACTTGGCTCAAAGATATCGCTCTCAACGACCAAGATGGATTAGTTCGATGGGAAGCAGTAAGGTCGATCGGCGAATATTATATTCAAATTGACAGTGCATTTAAGTTACTTTGCCAAATAGCAAGTCAAGATCTATATCGAGGAGAAAATTATTTTAATCCGAGAAAAACTGCGTTAGAAGCTGTGGTGGAGAATTATATCGATCGACCGGAAGTAATTGAGTTATTACGCGATCGATCTACACAGGAGCCTGACGAAGAGCTACGAATATGGGCAGAAGAGCAGTTGAAAAATATCGGTTGATGGGTGTCGATTCAATACGCTTTTCGTTCATTGGGAGAAGAAATAAGTCCGAGGATACCACTATCTAAAAAAACAATCATTCAGCACTATATAACTGATAACCAGCTAAACGTTGGTTATCAATGGTTTGTTTTAGTTCGACTAAATAAGATTGACGATCGACTAATTCCGTCTCTGGCACTTCCTCCGCTAACCAACTTTCTAATAATGAGATTGCATCTTGATTTTTCTCAATCTGTTCAACAGATGTTTCTCCGTAGCGATCGAGAAAAGGTTTGAGCGAGACAGCTTTACGTCGATCTTGAGACAGCATAAGTCATTGTGCAGAGTAAGGATATATCGTTAATTATAACAAACAGCATGTAATTTATCGACATCCAGCGACGATCGCACTACCACCTACACCAACAGAATGCGAACAGCCTGTTTAGTTTGGTACTCGATGGAGCTTTTGACGAGTGAGTCGCCAAAATCGATCGAGAAGTGTCAAAATAAAGGATAGTGCATTGGAGCGAAACGTATCGAGACTATCTACGGCAACATCCAAGGATTAAAATCCAACCAAATCAAACAGTTGCGACGACTGTACAATCAGAGACTACCAGGCGATCGACTCACCACCCCAGAATTTGCCCAAAAACTGGCGGAGATTAGTTCGGCAATTGGTACGCCTGTGAGTGTCTATATCAATCGACGGGGGCAGATTATTCGATTGGGAGTAGGTACACCCCATCAAACCCAAATTCCCCCCTTAGAATTGCCTCGGTATGGTGCGGAACGTTTGAGTGGGATTAGATGTATTTCTACTCAGCTCAAACCAGAACAACCGAGTGATAGTGCTTTGACAGCAATGGCATTACAACGACTGGATGCTCTGGTGATTTTAAATATTACTGGGAGCGGTTTTCAGAAGCGCGGCGGGGGTGTCACGGGGTATATTCAAGATACATATCTCGCCCATTTAGTCCCCCATCCAGAAGTAAATTGGACGGTTTCGCCACCTTTGACTTTGGAGGCGATGACTGATGAAGATTTCCTAGATTTGGTCGATGGCATCGAGAGCCAATACGAGCGTGCCGTCACCAATCAAAATTTGGGCGATGATACCGATCGAGTGGTAATGGTTGGCGTAAAGACTGATTTTGTCACCAGCTTACGATTCACTGATGGACTCGAAGAACTAATTCGACTCGTGGAAACTGCGGGGGGAGAAGTCTTAGAAACAGTCCAACAAAAACGATCGCGTCCCCATCCTCAAACTGTTGTCGGCGAAGGGAAAATCCAAGAAATAGCCCTCACCGCTCAAAAAGTCGGGGCTAATCTAATTGTCTTTGACTGCAATCTATCCCCTAGCCAATCCCGCAACCTGGAAACTCAAATCGGCATTCGAGTAGTCGATCGAACTGAAGTCATCCTTGATATTTTCGCCCAACGCGCCCAATCTGCGGCGGGTAAATTGCAAGTCGAACTCGCCCAACTCCAGTATATGTTACCGCGACTAACCGGAAGAGGTCTAGCCATGTCCCGATTGGGTGGCGGAATTGGTACTAGAGGCCCAGGGGAAACGAAACTAGAAACAGAACGTCGATCGATCGAACAACGAGTTTATCGCCTCCAGCACGAAGTTGACCAACTCCAAGCCCATCGCTCTAGATTGCGTCAACAGCGTCAACATCATGATGTCCCGTCGATCGCGATCGTCGGCTATACCAACGCTGGTAAATCCACTCTCCTCAATACCCTCACCAATGCCGAGGTTTATATCGCCGACAAACTATTTGCCACACTAGATCCCACTACCCGCCGCTTTAACGTGCCGACGAGTAATACTGGAGAATTGCGCCAAATTCTGCTTACCGATACAGTTGGCTTCATTCACGAACTTCCCCCACCCTTGATGAGGGCTTTTCGCGCCACCCTAGAAGAAGTCACCGAAGCCGATGCACTAATCCATTTAATCGATCTATCTCATCCAGCATGGCATAGTCATATTCGATCGGTGATGGGCATTTTGGGCGAAATGCCGATCGCTCCTGGCCCATCCCTAATCGTCTTCAATAAGATCGATCGAGTAGATAGCGAAACTCTCGCCCAAGCTGAAGAAGAATTCCCTAATGCTGTCTTCATCTCCGCTGCCGAACGTCTGAGTCTAGAAACTCTTCGCCAACGCATCGGGCAGCTCATCGCCTACACCGTCCCCTCTTAACAATGTTTGTGCCCTGTCTCCCAACCCCTAACCCCCGACCCCGCAAAGTATAGATCTGACTTTTTTCTGACTTTTCTGGGAGTAAGATGCCAAATAAGCAAGGTATGCTTATATTAATGTGTACTTGGATGAGATCCGAACTCGCGTGGTTTCGTCAAAGCATACAGGGTGGTTTGGTCTGGAGTGTGGGAGTTGACATACTAGCAACATGGTGCTGTGTACTCCTATACTTTTTTTTTGACTTTTTCGATCGGACGATCGATCTTATCGCAGAGGTCAGAGGTCAGAGGTCAGAGGTCAGCGGTCAGCGGTCAGGGGTCAGTTTGGGAAAGCTGACCTACTAATGGTTTGTTGGCGTAGCCTCCGCCAGAGCGGAAGCATCTACAGATGTCCTAACCGCCCTGGCGGTTGCCATAAATCAATTATTGGGTTCCTTTTCGACCAGTTGATGAAGTGCGTTTTTACCACACTATTTTATTCGATTTGTAAAACAGTTAATTACAGCCTCGAAAGTTATATTGTGAGGCAATTGGTATTTGCAAGTTGCATTTTCTAATTAACTTGCCCACGGATGATAGCTAACTAGTTTAAGCATACTTCACTACCATAGTACCCCAAAGCCAGCAAATCCGTCAAGTCTATTGAGAACCATGTCAATTATCTGTTTGGGAAAATTCTGTAATAATAATTTTTGTTAACATATCTCTAAAGCTTTGCAAAATTCGATCGGTATTAAGAACATTTCATCAAAATATAGTCTATTATATTTATATATAGGCGAATAGGAGATGATTGTAATTGAAACTTTCAGATTATGCTGAAGAACTCGGCATTTCGTATCAAACAGCTTGGAAGCATTTTAAGGCAGGTAAAATCCCTTACCCCACCCGAAAGCTGCCCTCTGGAACAATTATCGTAGATTATCATCAAAAATCTACAGAGGCACTAAAAGGGAATGCAGCGATATATGCTCGTGTTAGTAGTGCTGAGAATAAAGATAATCTAGAACGTCAAGCTCAAAGATTAGTAGATTATGCTACTGCCCGTGGGTACAAGATTCAATACGTGGTCAAAGAAGTAGGTAGTGGATTAAACGATAACCGCAAGAAATTAGCAGATCTGCTCAATAAAGCTGATTATGATATTCTCGTCGTCGAACATCGGGATAGACTAGCGAGGTTTGGGACTAATTACCTGGATTTACTACTCAAACGCTGCAATATCACACTTGATATTGTCAATCAAGTAGAGGACAAGAAGGATGATTTAATGACAGATTTAGTCGCCATCATTACTAGCTTCTCAGCGAGACTCTATGGTCAACGGAGAGGTAAACGTAAAACTGAAAAAATTATTGCCACGTTGCAGAACGGAGACGAAGAGGAAAAATCAATTAATAGTTAAACATAGTCATTTGCTTGTAGAGATGTTATGATACTGATAGGTCAAACCCTAAAAGCTTATGACATACCAAGTCGAACAGCATCAAATTAAACCCAACCATCAATGGTGGGATTATTGTGAACAAGTTTGCTTTGCATCTAAAAATCTATGGCTCTTCACTTGCTGGTATGCTAATTATCACTTGAAACCTTCCTAATCCTTGTACAGAGCCAAAATTCAGGAAAAATCTAACAACAATCAGTTTTGAGGCTCAAGCCCTTGTCAGCTATCCCTATCCTCTAAATCTAAATCTCGTGATAAGATAAACCCTTCTTGGTTTGATTTGTAGTCTAGGGTGAGGATCGATCGAATGGATAGCTTGAAGGGTAGAGATCTACTGAGTATGGCGGATCTCAGTGGTGAAGAAACATTGGCACTGTTGCAACTAGCAGCAGAGCTAAAACAGGGTAAGATTAAGCCTAGTTGCCGCAAAAATTTAGGATTACTATTTTACAAGGCTTCCACACGCACGCGGGTAAGTTTTTTTGCGGCGATGAGTCAACTTGGCGGGCAAACCATCGACTTAAATACTAGTGCGATGCAAGTTGGGCGAGGGGAGCCGTTAGAAGATACCGCGAGGGTTTTGGATGGCTATTTGGATGTATTGGCGATTCGGACTTTTGCCCATACAGATCTCGAAAATTTTGCCAAGTATGCCAAAATGCCGATTATTAATGCCCTGACAGATTTGGAGCATCCTTGTCAGGTGTTGGCAGATTTACAGACGATTCAAGCAAATTTTGGACAATTGGCGGGATTGAAACTTAGCTATTGCGGGGATGGAAATAATATGGCGCACTCGTTGATGTTGGGTTGTGCGACGGTAGGCATGGATATCGCGAT
Source organism: Chamaesiphon sp. OTE_70b_metabat_96 (assembly GCA_031376885.1). Classification (GTDB taxonomy): domain Bacteria; phylum Cyanobacteriota; class Cyanobacteriia; order Cyanobacteriales; family Chamaesiphonaceae; genus Chamaesiphon. The sequence goes on from JANMEL010000044.1 coordinate 25,013, forward strand.
CGCCGCTCCAGCTAATTTTAGTCCAGATCCGCAGATTGTCGATCGCGCCAAATCGATCGCCGCAATTAAGGGTACTCAAGTGGTCGTTACGGAATCGCCCCAAGAAGCTGTCAGCAATGCTCATGTGGTTTACACTGATGTTTGGGCAAGTATGGGCCAAGAAGCAGACGCTAGTAACCGCCTACCGATCTTCCAACCATACCAGGTAAATCAGGAATTATTAACCATTGCCAATCCTGAATCGATAGTTTTACACTGCTTGCCAGCTCATCGGGGTGAAGAAATTACGGCCGATGTGCTTGAGGGTACTCACTCGCGAGTTTGGGAGCAAGCCGAAAATCGGTTGCACGCCCAAAAAGCCCTCTTAGTGAGTGTACTGGGTACCGATTGAAAATAGATCTAAATCCGTTTGCACACAACAAACCGATCGAATCCCGCTAAATCTTCGATTACCTGAATCCGATCGTAGCTACCTTGCGCCACGAGTCGATCGACTACCATCTTACTCTGTCCCGCCATAATTTCGATCGCCCACAGCCCATCAGACTCCAAATATTCAGCAGAAGTCTCGATCAAAGTCTCGATCGCCTGTAAGCCGTCTATTCCCCCATCCAGGGCAAGATGTGGCTCATGTGCCCTCACCTCTAATTCAAGCCCTAAGATGTCCTTAGAAGGAATATATGGAGGATTTGAGAGCATTCCTGACACTTTCCCCCGTAGCTCATCCAAAGGAGACCACCAATTGCCCTGATGAAAGGAAATGCGATCGATTACACCCAATCTAACTGCATTCATTCGCGCAACCTCTAATGCGGCCAAACTACAGTCTACAGCATAGATCGCTGCATCTGGCAAAGATCTAGCTAGACCGATCGCCACCGCACCACTCCCCGTTCCCAAATCTACCCAAATCCCTTGCTGTTGTAAACGGCTACTATTAGCTAAGGCAATATCGATCGTTGATTCAGTTTCGGGGCGGGGAATGAGTACTGCTGGAGAGACAACTAGATCGAAATCTCGCCAGGTAGTGATGCCAAGTAAATACTGAACTGGCTTGCGCGTATTGACCCGAGTCAGCCATAATGCTGATAGTTCGTCGAGTGAGATTGAGATGTTCAGTAGCTCATCATCACCAATTGACTCCAATCGCAGTGTCAACGGCTCCAAGTTTGTCACCCGTTGCAATAGCCAATCGATCTCATAGACATTGATGTGCTGTGAGATCGCCAATTCTACTGCCCATTTGCGCCATGCCCAGAAATATTTTCCGCTAGTTACTGATGAATTCACCTATTAGACCTCTTGCGAAAGTAACAATACAATCTTTATTTAGTATTGTTTCCGTCTAAACTTCCCCCTGTCTTGAAAAGGTGCTCTACTTGGGGAAACCCTCAATTTACCGCACTTTTCCCTACCCCCTACCCCCTATCCCCTATCCCCTATCCCCTATCCCCTATCCCCTATCCCCTTATTGTTTGGCTGGGGTAGCTGGTTTAGTTGATTTGGGCTGGTTAGCTTGGAGTTTGCGGATGATTTCTAGACTTTCACGGGAGGGGATGAGTACCAATTGTTCTTGTCCAGCATAGTTGCGTCCGTGCAGATCTTCAAGGACATTTTGGAGATAATTGACTTTGATCTCTGCCTTGGCGACTAGTTTAGGATCTTGTTTTTTGACTGTATCTAGCCATTGTTGGGCTTCTTGTTTATCAAAAAATAGTGGTGTCAATTTATTTTTTTGCACCGTCACGTATTGGTTTCCCTGTTTGATCGCGACCATGAATAAAGGTACGGAATAAACAGCATTCGGTTTGTATGGTTCTTTTAGGATCGCTAGGGCATTTTTCAGTTGTGGTTCGGTGGGGAAAAATACAAAGCTCATATTATCATTTTTCTCCTTGGCATCTAGTTGCAATTTATAGATGGCACTCAGAGGTACGGGGGTAATTTGAGCTGTTTTACCTGGTTTGGGCTGACTTTTCCGAAAACTTTCCAAAAAAGCTTGGGCATCTTTATTACCGATAAATACTCGCGTAAAGAACCGAGCGGCGGTACCAGTTCCTACGTTCTCTCTTAGCAGACTGCCACTCCCATTGGTAATGGTGAAGACTGGTACTTCTTGCAATTTTTGGACGATCTGGGCTTGTGGTAAAGCTTGAGCTGGAGCGGAGATCGCTATAATTGATGGGATCGCCATTCCCAATATAGCAGCGAGACTGATGGTAAACTTATACATTGTGTAACTTTAGAGGATAGATCTGATTTTGGGTAAATTAAAACCTAAGTATATATTTGGATTTACTTACTTAGGTTCTAGTTCTATGGTACTCGAATACGGGGTAAATCTTATTTACCATCCATACTTGAGTTGAATTCAAATGCATTAATCACTGCATCATTCTTGGATGTCATATAGCCAAGTAAATCATTGAGTTCTACGACTTGAATATTAGATTTAGTAACCAAGTTAGGATACACTTTTTTGATTGCAGCTCGCAATGCTATTTCACTAAAGAAAATCGGTACGATTTCTCGATTTTCACGTTGGAATGTCAAATATTCGTCTTGTCCAGATTTTGACTTGATGGTGGCGATAAATACTGGCAAACCATTGATTTGAGTGAGTTTTTGCCCGTTGCGATTGAGAATCGCTAGTGCGGAACTAGATTGCTCTGCGGTTGGAATATAGATATAGTTAAGTTCTTGGGGCTTATTCTTGTTCGCCTGTTGACGACGGTAGATTTCTCCCAAGCTGACGGGGGTGACTTTCACTACTTTACTCAAATCTGGCTGTTGCGGCTTCACGTTTTTGTCGATGAAGGCTTGAGCGTCTCGATCGGTGAAAAATACTCCTGTAGAAATTGGTGCCGGATTCTTGCCTTGAGCACTTGCTCTAGCTTCAACTAGCGTCCCCTTCTCATCGGTAATTACATATACCGGAATAGTCTGCAATTTGGCAATTACCTGAGCTTCAGGGATGGCCTGAGCGGGAGAAGCGGCAATTAGTGCCCCACCAAGGATGGTGCTACCAATTAAAGCGATCGTGGACGAGCAACGGTGAACTAGTTTCATCTAAAATCTGTACCTTAAAATCAGTTGATGGTTGTTATCAATGACCACTAGATTAACAGATTGTTTCCACTTGTCGAAACGTCATTAATACCTATAACTGATGTTCATAGGTAAGTTATACTACTTAGATTCGGTCTAAACTCCCCGGGCAAGATTCGAACTTGCGACCAGTCGATTAACAGTCGACCGCTCTACCACTGAGCTACCGAGGATTACGGTTGATGCTCAACACATCTCCTTAACTATAGCATTGGACTTGGAAATTTGGCAAGGGGTGGGAAAGTTTTTTTTGGGTAAGCGGGGAAAGTGGCTTTAGACGGGGGAAAATAACAGCATTGAGTATTTCCTGATGATGAATTTAGTTACTCTAGTTGTGCTGTGTAATTGTACGATCTCGATCGGCTGTCTGCTGCTAATTAGATCGATCGGCCGATTGCGCCGTAGATTGGTGGCAATTAGGGAGTGGTGCGACGGGTGTCTAATGGGATCTGAGGATTTGCTCGGTGCCCCTGAGCAGATCGTCAAGCATCGAGTGCAGTTTAGACAGCTTAGACAGCTCTATCAACAGCAATCGATCGCCCTCGATCGAATTCAGACCCTGGGCATCTTAATTCAGATCTCTCGATCGCTCCTCTTCCGCCGCCAAAAATTAAACCCCCTCCAAAAGTAAAAATATCACAGGGGTCAGCTTGGGAAATATGGCGGCACTAATAGTTTGAGGAAGGCTTTGTTTGAATGAGTCTCAAGTAAAATTGTCATCCGTAGCACAAACAAAGCCCCCGCAGACCCCTCTATCCCCTATCCCCTATCCCCTATCCCCTATCCCCTATCCCCTATACTAGGGATTGACCTGAATTTGACCGCGACAAGTCAAGACTCCTGGGTTAAGCTGGAGTTCGGTGATATTCACATCGCGGCCAAGATCGATTTTGTAGCGATCGATATCGCTACCTGGGAGATCGATCTCAGAGCTGATTACTAGGGGATCTAGGTGTAGGATATGTCCATCGGCGATCGCCAATCCCATCCGAAACTCGATCGGCGCAACCCGACTGTCTGAGGTGAGATTTCCCTGTAAAGTTAGTGTATCGGCGGTAATGTGCAATCTTTGCCAATCGATCGACCACACTTGAGTAGGCGGGGAGTCTGTAGTCAGGATTTGGGTTAAGAGGTCGTTGATGGCTTGGGATAGTAGTGGTGCAGATAGAGAAGCTTGTAAATCGGTTTCTGTAAACTTTGCCTCGGCGAGTACGGGAATGGGTGCGAGTAAGCGTAGAGGCTTACCCTTAATGACTTGAGGTAGATTGATGCGAATATTTTCCGCACTGAGGTCGATCGATCCCAAAGATAATCCCTGATAAACGGCACCTACCGCCACCACAGCGATCCGAGGAATAGTTCCCCCCAAGATTTGGAGACTTCCGCCAGCAATGTTCACGTGGAGTTCGTCTACATGGGATACCTGAGAGCGCAGCCATGCTCCGCAAGCGGGTGATAGTACCGAACCGATAATTCCTTTTGTTTGAGCTGTCAATCTAGTTCGATCTTCCTGTAATATTTCTTAGTAGACTTTACTCGATCGTCGAGTAAATTGGAAGACAAACTTTGATGCTAACTCTGTAGCAGGGGATAGGGGATAGGGGATAGGGGTTAGCATTGTTGCTAGTGATGCGAGAACCCGAATCTGGGGGTTCTGACCCCCAGACCCCCCATTGGGTGGGGGAGTGTCCCCCCCCCAAACCCCCCCTCAAAGGGTTTGGCTTGAGACGGTTAGATTGCTGAAACCGACCGCCTTGTTCGTTTGTGGGATGAGGAGATGCTTAACCGAACAGGGGTACCCCTATCCCCAATCCCCTATCCCCTATCCCCTGCTACAGAGTTAGCATCAAAGTTTGTCTTCCAATTTACTCGACGATCGAGTAAAGTCTACTAAGAAATATTACAGGAAGATCGAACTAGATTGACAGC
>JANMEL010000055.1:0-5672 GCA_031376885.1 Chamaesiphon sp. OTE_70b_metabat_96
TTATGTAGGGGCGCGGTCTTGTGCCCGCCCTCTTGTGCCCGCCCTCTTCTGCTGCCCTCTTCTAATTTAAGATCGCAAATTTCGATTTAGTAGACATCGATCGAGGTCATGTGCTATAGTTAGTAAAGACGCGCTGGCGTAGCTCAGTTGGTAGAGCAGCTGATTTGTAATCAGCCGGTCGGGGGTTCGAATCCGTCCGCCAGCTTCGTAAATTAGTTAGGGGTTAAGCAAACATCTTGCTTAACCCCTAATTTTTGTTGAAATTGGCTATCTGAACAAGCATAGTATAGCAGGGGTCAGTTTGAGAAAGCTGATGCACTAATGGTTTGAGCACCTACATCTGTCTCAACCGCCCTAGAATTACTCAAGATCCCCGACTTCTCGGAGAAGTCGGGGATCTGATTCCACTAGCTTTTGTTCATCTTGGCTATCTGAACACGATTTTAATCGGTGGCTAATCTCGCCCCTCAATCAGCCTCACGGCTTCACCAAAAGGAAATTGGACTAAATCTAATCCGCCAGGAGTAACAACCCATAAAGTGGGGAGTGGGGGCGGTAGAGGAGGGAATTCACCATACCCATCAGTGAGATAAATACATAGAGCGGGAGTTTGCCCTTCCCAACATTGCGCTACTCGATCGAAAAACGGGATAAACGATGTGCCACCACCACATAGAGGCATGGATAACAGCGAATTGGCACCGAGAATATATGGCCCATCAACCTCAGTATCAACATAATATAAATGGCACTCAATATGCGGATAAGCACCCAAAATCCCCTTAACCTCATTAATTAAGAGCTGAAATTCCGCTTCACCCACCGATCGACTAGTATCGACAGCCACATAAACCCGTACCGATTCTCCCGCTAATTCTTCCAAATACAGCCCCCGCCCGACAAAACGTCGATCGAAACCCTGAAAATCAGTTGGAGTCTGAACTAAATATCGCCATAGGTACGATCGCCAGTTTAACTGAGGATCGATCGCCGCCGCCAACTCTCGATCGAGCAACTTAGGCATTTTATTAGCTCCACTAGCAGCAGCAATTACCGCCGCCTGCTCCAGTGCTTGTCGCCAATGGGATGTCAGCTCTTCCTCGCCCCACTTTGAGCCGATCCGAGTCTGATGCTCATCACCAGTAGCACGATCGGGCAACAAATCCAGATTATCCAACTCGAAACCATTTGCGCCGCGCTGTTGCAATAGCTCATACACCTCCTCAACACTCAGATGCTCTAGTTGCTCATCCCGCAACGCACCCAAAGGTAATCGCAATCCGCGCTCTCGCAAGATCGTACCATTGACAACGATATCCGCCGCAATATTCCACAATTTAGGTGCTCTAGTACCTAACCTGGATGGATGCAATAGAGCCGCATGGAGCACTTCATGCAAGAGTAAACCATCTTGTTGTTCGATCGGCAACGATCGCAAAAAATCAGGATTGAAAAATATGTCTCGCCCATCTGTTGCTGCTGTAGGGATAGTTTCACTGGGCACAAACCGCGCAAACATGGCTAAAGTACCAAAAAAAGGCGACTTCATCCGCAACCGTAATAGGGATGCACTAATAATTTGGGCAGGATCGGCGATCGGGGGACAATAGTTCATATCTCATTAATCCCAGATCTCGATCCACAACGATCGTCATCAATGGCGATCGATCTCTAAAATCTTCCTTATTTCTTTACTTTTGGCTGAATGCACCAATTTTCGGGCAATTTACCCCCCTGAGGTGCCCAATCGAGCATATTTGCCCGTGCCAAAACCAATGATATTTCTCGTGCAGATTCGCACCATGATGACTGCTGACTAAATTGGCTGAATCGATCGAGATAGGGGCGGCTGAACTTTTCCAGATCCCCAGTATATTCACGGGCGGAATCAGCATCCAATCGCCAATTTGCCGCATTTGATTTGGCTTGAGTTTCGAGATCGTTATCAACGAGGAAAACAGTTTTGGCAGCGATCGTACCGCCAATGAGTAAGCAGATCGTACCAATAGATAATAAATGGGAAAAACTGTTGATATTGCTCATAAATTAGGCGATTCTCCATGGGAGAGGCGTTGCCAACAACAAATGGACATAAGCCAATAAGTACAGTTTTTTTGGAGTAGGTGCGAGGGGCTTGTATTCTCGTTCGTGGAGCTGAATCGATCGAATCCGATCGGCTGGGGAACTAGGATGTTCGCAGATCCGATCGGCACAAAGGCGGTTATAATCTAATTAGCTAGACAAAAGTTAAAATCTCAACCATCACTATTTTAACTTGAGAGAGAGTATTTTATGGTGATTTCGCAGAATGATTTGACCCAGTTAGACATCATAGCCATTCAAAAATTGCCAAATCCAAGTATTTCAATCTAGATCCTTAGTTCATTTAGCTAAGGTGAATTACGTTTAAATGCGGATACGACTAGCCAAACTGACAGTGTTAGAATGATGGTTGAGTCTAAATCACAATCCCCGCTTACAGCATATGGATGAAATTGCACAATATTGGCTAGTACTCAAACGCCGCTGGTTGCCAGCCGCGCTAGTCTTTACCCTAACTACCGCATTGGCAGCGGCGTACACCTTCAAGCAAACGCCGATCTACCAAGCAAAATCGCAAGTTATCCTCAAAAAAACCAACAAAACTAGTGCTTTATTAAGTAGTGGTTTGCCGGGGGTTGGCGACTTAGACGCTCTCTCAGGCAGTAGCCCTGTGACAACTCAGGTAGAAGTAATTAAATCGATTAGCACCATCAAGGGTGTCATCGCCGAATTGCTAAAAGAAAAATACACAGCCGAATCTCCCGAACGAAAGCGGCTCAAAAAGTTTGAGAAACAACCCGAATCATTTACCAATCAACTCAAAGTTAGCAGCATTAAAGGTACAGACATCCTCGAGATCAGCTTCCAAGATCCTAGCCCTAAATTGGCAAAGGCGGCAGTTGAAACAGTGATGGGTGTCTATATCAGCAACGACCAAAAAAACCAGCGTCAGGAAGCAGAAGCAGCCCGACTGTTCGTCGGAAAAGAGCTACCTAAAATGGAAAATGAGGTCAAGCTAGCTGAAAGCGCAATTCGAGATTTCAAAGAGAAAAATCAAGTTATCGATCTAGGTACCGAATCAGCAAAAGCAGTAGAAACAATTACCAGCCTCAACCGAGAAATCACCTCAGCCTCAGCCCAACTAGCTTCGGAAACCTCCCGCCTCGAAGGATTAAAAAATCTTTTTGGTGGTCAAGATGCTCAGGCTACAATCCAATCTGGACTGGTAAGTGAATCTCCCGGACTCCAAAAATCGATCAAAGAGTTGCAAGATGTTGAATCAAGACTAGCTCTAGAAAAGACCCGCTTTAGCGATAACGATCCTAGTATTCTCAACTTAAAAGAAAAGCGACAAGCTTTGGTAGAAATAATTGAGAAACGCTACAAACAAAGCTTGATCGGTGATAAGAATTTTCAAGGTAAAGTGATCGAACTTCAACCATCAGGGATTCAGGGCGGCCTAATTTCTGACTTTGCCAAGAGTGAAGCCCAACGGACGAGCTTGCAGAAGCAAATTGCCGCCCTAGTCTATGTGGTTGATGCCTACAAACAGCGGATGAATGACATCCCCAAACTAGAACAACAACAAAATGCACTCGGACGTAAACTAGAAACAACTCGTACAAACTATAAAACTCTCCTCAGTAAACTTCAGGAAATTGAAATAGCCGAAAACCAGACTCTTGGCAACTCACGAGTTCAATCTCTTCCCGAGTTACCAGATGACCCGATTTCACCCAAAAAAGGTCAAAACATCGCCATTGGCGGCTTCTTGGGTCTATTTCTGGGTGCGGCGACAGCCTTTGCGATCGACAGTTCTGACAAACGGATTAAAACCGCCGAGGAAGCAAGACAGTTGTTGCCTAGCTACCCAGTATTGGGGCAAATTCCCGTATTTGAGAAAGTGCGCCAAATAGCCAGAGTCGGTAATAGTTCTAGAGATCCAGGTCAATTGGTGTTGAATGGAACTAGTGGGATTGAAGGCGAGTCTTTCCGCATGTTACAGACCAATCTCCAGTTCATGAATTCTGATAGTAGCCTCAAGGTGATGGTTGTATCCAGTTCCCAATCTGGGGAAGGAAAGTCCACAACTGCGGCGAACTTGGCATTGGCGGTGGCAGAATTGGGCAAGCGAGTGTTGCTAATCGATGCAGATATGCGGAAACCGACTCAGCATAAGATTTGGCGACAAAGCAATTATGAGGGCTTGAGTAATATTCTGAGCGGGCAGTGCGACCAAGAATCGGTTGTTCGGGAAGTGCAGTCAAATGTGTTCTTGATTAGTGCTGGGGTGGTGCCACCAAATCCAGTCGTGTTGATCGATTCCGATCGAATGGGTGTATTAGTTGCCGAATGGTCTAGTGAATATGACTTGGTAATTATCGATGCACCACCGATTACGGTCGCTGCTGATGCCAGTTTACTTGGCGCACATGCCAATGCTCTATTATTTGTCATTCGCCCTGGTATCGCCGATAAAGAGTCGGTAGAATACGCTCAAGAAATCCTCAGCCAATCGAAGATTAAAGTATTGGGGATGGTACTCAATGGAGTGGAGATCGACAAACAGAAACGCTATGACAATTACTACTATACTAGTCGGGTTGCCAGAGCTGATGAGGGTAATGCAGGCTCTAAATTATTGCCAGGAATGAGTAGTAGTCGCGATCGTTAAATCAATTAAAGGGTAGAGAGAATTCATCAATTGTCTCTACCCTTTATTTTAGATCCAAAAAACATGGAATCAATCAAATTCGATCGATACTTACAGAACCACCATCATAGAAATCTATATTCAAATTACATTTATCTAATAACAAAGTGCCTACTAGTGGACGACGACCCATTGCTAGCACTGGCACCTCAATTTCAACACCATTCCAGATAATTGTCGCTCGGTGAACTGGAGTGACAAAATTATCATCATTGGCTAGATTGGCATTAATTCGCGCAACATAAGGTAATTGGAGTTTAGTAACAACAGCAGCGGGTAAAGTCAAAGCACCTTCAAAACCCGTATCGATAACGCAGCCAATTTCTAGATCTGGATAACCAGATATTCGCACCACTACTTTAATTTGTGGTTGTCGCCCAAATACCACTCCAATCATTGAGAATCTACCGAAACTAGTGTACCGCCTACAGCATAAACAGCATTAAAACCAATTCGTTCAGCCCAGATATTTGCATTAGGATACTTATCTTGAAGACGACTGCTCGAATCTAATAAATCATCCCCAATTTCATAATTACCCGTTTCGATATCAATACTGATAATCTTGCCAATGTTAGTTCCCACTTCAACTAGATCGCGAATAAGTCGATCGTAAATAGTCTCTCCGCGTCGGGCAATTTCCAAATCGTCGATGTTTTGATGAGTCATAAGTCAGGGCATAGGAAATAGGGTAATATAGCAGGGGTCAGGGGTGAGGGGACAGCGAAAAGTGCTGATGGTCGGGTGACCCGCCCAGTGGTCTTGGGGTCTCCCCGTCTTGTCGTTTTTTTATTCGGGGGGAACCCCCGAATAAAAACGCCGCAAGTAGAGCACCTTTTCAAGACAGGGGACAGGTTGGGAAAGCTGATGCACTGATGGTTTGTTGGCGTAGCCTCCGCCTTGCGGAAGCATCTAC
>JANMEL010000104.1:0-38600 GCA_031376885.1 Chamaesiphon sp. OTE_70b_metabat_96
AAGTGAAAATGAAGACAGTAAAAATTTAGGAAGAGTTGGCTAATGTTTGAGAGGTTGAGCCATAGAGCATGAAATCAATTCCCTGATGACCAACTTTCAAAAAGCAAATATTTGGTAAGACTGAGAATATCTTGAAAAAAACCTCTACGAGTACCGCGCTTGTGACGAATCTTTTGATAAGCAAGATCTGTTAAATGCAAAACAGTATGAAACAGGAAGGCTAACAGGTTCAGCGTTAGCAAAGTAGGGATAAAATTAGAGCCGCTTCTTGATTCTCTAGAAGGTTAGAGATCGATTTCCCTTATCGATCCAGCCCTGGCTGAGGTTCAATACTTGGGATGGCAAATCGTCAAGGGTGAAGCGATTTATGCTTAGGAATCTTCAAGTAAATATACTTAGCCAAAAGTCAACAAGAATTAATCTCTTTTGTCAACTTACGATCGAGACGTTTTTCAGATGTTTGTTTTGAGTGAGATCTCTAAGATATAAACAATTAAATCGATAGAGCGACCGCAAATGAATAATCTAGATAGAAATTGGAACAATCTGTTCGGGGAGTATACGACCGATGAAACTGCTTGGCATGGGCAATGGAATTCATACTCTCCTAAGCAGGAGTTAATCAAGAGCAAACAAGCGGTCAGAAGTTTTCGCTCGAATATAGATCGTACAGCCATCACTCATACCAATCGCTACCTGGATGCTGATGGAAATGTTATTGATGAAAAAAGCTGGCAAATCGATCGAGATACCTGGAATCAGCCGAGTGGATTGATTCATCCTGCTGCATCCTCAATGCGAACGTTGTCGTTTGGAGCAGGTGGTGGATCGGCTTGGCTGTCACACAAACTCATCCTCGGAAACGCTTGCGGTGCAGAACTTTTCTTTAGGAATCACGAATGGCGAACGAGTGTTGCAATTGTCTATGGAGAAAACGGTCAGCTCGATCGAATTACACACATTCGAGAACACCGGGGCTGTTTCTCTGATGAATTGCTCAGTGAAGAGCGATCGGAAATTTCAGGAAATTGGATTGGAAAGAAACGCTCCATGACTCCTGACTTGAGCATTTCACCTGAAGAAGATGTTCGAGTATCCTTCGATCGAACCATTGACGATCGCCAAATAATTTGTCTTCCTGGCAACACGATTGTACAGGTTTCTAAGAGCATCAATGCTAATCAACCGATTCAGCTTGCAGCAGGTTATCGAACAGCAGAGCATCAGTTGCAGCATCTTGCAGCTCACTACGATCGTACAGGTACGTTTATAGAGTTAATTTCTGCAACCTTGCAGCCGACTTCCTAGCGCGAATTCACTCACAGATGTTTGGGCGTAATAATTACCTCCAGCGACGGTATTTATTTATTTACATCCATTCAGTTAAAAAGCAGCACAAGATAGGCTGTCGGCACGGAGTACAGATTGCTCCGCTTCCTACCTTAGTTTCTAATCATCTCTCTATGGGAGCGCGCCAAACCAAATGCAAGAAAGTATTCTCACAACGCTAGTTTTACCCGTCGCCTTAGCATTAATTATGTTGGGGCTGGGACTATCACTTAAAAGTGATGATTTTTTACGGATTTTTAAATATCCAAAAGCTGTAACGATCGGATTAATCGGTCAGTTAGTTATCTTACCAGTTATTGCTTTAGCGATCGTCAAAATTATCCCCATGCCACCTGCGATCGCGGTAGGATTAATCGTGCTCGCGCTGTGTCCATGCGGTGCATCATCAAATATGATTACCTATTTGGCTGGTGGGGATGTGGCATTGGCGGTCACGCTGACGGTGTTTAGCAGCATTATTACGATCTTTACAATTCCCCTATTCACCAGTCTGGCGGTGAATTCTTTTCTCGGCACAAATGCGATTGTCTCTTTACCGATTGGGATGACGATGGGACAGATCTTTTTAATTACAGTTATTCCGATCGCTTTAGGGATGTATATACAGCATCAATTTCCCGAAATTGCCCGACGATTAGAGAAAGTTACCAACAAATTGGCGGTGGGCTTTTTGGTGTTAATTATCATCCTTCTAGTTGCCAAAGAATGGAGTCGATTACCTGGTTTTATCGTCCAAGCTGGCACTGGCGTAATGTTACTAAATATCCTCGGTATGGTAGCCGGATATGTGATTAGTAAACTGCTCAATCTCAACATTGCCCAGCAAATCTGTATCGCGATCGAAGTAGGCATTCAAAATGGGACTCTAGCGATTGCGATTACTGCTGGAATACTAAAAGATGCTGAAATGGCAATTCCTGCGGCTATTTATAGCTTATTTATGTATCTTACTGGATTTGCTGTCATTGCTTATGGCAAAAAATTGACCAGTCATTCGGGTGAAATTCCCTCCTCCGATCTTAGTTAGTCCCCTGAGACTTTTACTCCTGACACCGACACCAGATCTGACAACTGACAGGAGAAACACATAAGTCAGTCATAAGTCAGTTATTACTCAGTCTCGAATTCAGTTACAACCCTTGTTTAATGAATATTAGGTTCAAACAAGGGTTGCTGAGATTTACTCGCGGCTCTAAACAACCCGATCGATATGAGAATCTGCGATCGAACAATTATCAGACATTAGCACACTCTACATCATACATAAAGGATCGATTGAAGTATGGCAATTATTCAAGGCACTAATGGGAATGATATCCCCACTGGGAGTAGTGGTGACGATTGGGCGAATCCCACACTTCGTGAACGAATTATCGGTTCTGCTGGTGATGACACTCTCTCTGGTGGTGGCGGCAACGATACACTCGATTATAGCGGGCTGGGTAAACCGATTACAGTTTTTAGAGGAGTTGTCTTCGATAAAGGTGGTTTGGGCACCGATCGAATTAGTATTTTTCTGAATATTGTGGGTGCGACTGGGCAGGCAAATACACTCGATGCGACGGGTGCTCGTGGTGGAGCTAAAATCGATATCGACCTTACCAAAAATACATTTAATGTCAATTCATTCCAGCTTAACGGCGTTACCATTCCAATCCCAGAAGTAAAAGTTTTCAACTCTGTCAATGCGAGTGGCGATCCGAATGACGATAAACTCGTCGGTAGCAATACTGGTGGTAAATTGACTGGTGCTGGTGGCAACGATAAGATCGTGGGCGGTAAGGGCAAAGATATCATCACTGGTAACCTCTTCTCTGGCACAGATCCCAGTAACCGCGATCTCATTGCCAAAATTCAACTCAAGGGCGGATTGTTGGCAATCGAGCGTGAATATCAAATTAGGCCTAATCATCGTAAGAAATCTACCCAAGAGATAGTATTGTTATCTTGCGGCACGATCGTTACTTGTATTATTGTCACATTTAGTTTTTCAGTTGTATGGAAAGAATGTTCGCGTCTATTTACGAATGATTTCTCCTATCCATCATATTGGCGGTAAATAGCCTTATTCCCAAACACGATCGCTGGAGGTAGGACGATGGTACACTCCAACGATGTGGTGCATTAACTGGTTACTAAAGGATCGCCAGATTGATGCGACCTGTGTCAGTACCTAACGATCGGGTAAATCAGTTACAAGTCAGTCATTCTTAGGTCTGAACTTAGTTAATAGTAAGTAATACTTCGGACAGAATTTGAGCAAATTTTGAGAAACTGGAGCGAGAGAAATAATCTTATGAATATCGCAATTATCGGCAGCGGAATTGGCGGTTTGGCAACCGCAATTGCTTTGCTCAAGAAAGGCTTCAACGTGCAAGTTTACGAACGAGCGCAAGTTTTACGTCCCATTGGCGCAGGTCTGACTTTGACTCCAAATGGTCTGAATAGTCTTAATGCAATTCAACCAGGCATAGTTGAGTCATTGATTAGCGCAGGGAGTCCATTAGAGACACTGATATTGAAACGCAGCACTGGAGAGACGATCGCCTCACAGCCGATCGCAACCGTGCAGCAATATGGGCAGCCCATGCTCAATATTCAATGGTCAAAGCTGCAAGCCATCCTCGCATCAGCACTACCGTCCGAAATCATTCATCTCCAGCATCGCTGTGTCGGCGTTGAGCAGCAGGGCAACCAGGTTAAAGCCCATTTTGAATCTGGAAAAACAGTCCAGGCAGACTTGTTGATTGGGGCAGATGGAATCAATTCTGTCGTCAGACAGGGCGCGATCGGCGATTGTCATGCTACTTATGCCGGACGAATGTCTTGGCGTGCTGTGATTCAATATCCACACGAGCAATTGGCTCCTCACGTAGCAACCTTACTGACGGCATTCGATAATAAAAATATGTTTTTAATCGATCTCGGTGAGGGCTACACTTTTTGGAGTGCGAGTGCGCTATTGACACAGGATGCTCTTTCTCGCCGACATATCGATGCTAAGGAGCGGGTGCTAGAGCTATTTTCCGGGTGGGCAGAGCCTGTGGAGGCAATTATCGCGGCAACGCCTGAAGCGGATATTATCGAGCGACCCATTCGCGATCGACTGCCCATAGACCACTGGAGCAAAGGTAGAGTGACGCTGATGGGGGATGCGGCTCATCCCGTCATCCCCTCGCTCGGACAAGGGGCAAATATGGCATTTGAGGATGCCTACGAACTGGCGGAGTGTCTCTCTAATGCAGCGGATATCGAAACTGCACTTCATGCCTATGAAACCAGTCGCATTCCG
Source organism: Chamaesiphon sp. OTE_70b_metabat_96 (assembly GCA_031376885.1). Taxonomy (GTDB): domain Bacteria; phylum Cyanobacteriota; class Cyanobacteriia; order Cyanobacteriales; family Chamaesiphonaceae; genus Chamaesiphon. The sequence continues at coordinate 4,643 of JANMEL010000104.1, forward strand.
CGTACAGAAGTCATTTACGATCGCAGTGCCAATGCGGGTCGTGACTCCTATGGATCGGATGAAACTACCTTCACTAAAATGATGAACCCATCCCAAATGGATCGGGATAACTTTGAAGCATGGCTCTACAGTTATAACCCTTCTAGACCATTAGTGACAAGTTAAGAAGCGAAGCTTGCGCGCCGCCAGGCGGTCGAAGTTGTTACTAATGGTTGGTAGTAATGACTTGAGATTCTGGGAGCAATAGAAGAGGTGATGAACTGTCGGCTCGACCTCTATAATTGAACGGTAATACATTGATAAGCAAATGCGAAACTCGATCGACCCAGTTTACATTCGATTCTTGTTAATACTATCGGGGCGAATCGATCGATTGACAGAGACGATCGGTAGTTGGAGTACGTGGCTGGTACTCATGACGATCGCCGTCGGATTTTATAATGTCATCGCGCGGTTTGTCGGTCGATCGATCGGCCTGCAACTCTCTTCCAATGCCCTCATCGAGCTGCAATGGTATCTGTTTTCGATGATGTTTTTCTGTGGGTTTGCCTACATCTTAAAACATGGGGAAAATGTCCGCGTCGATTTCTTGTATGCTAATTGGACAGAGCGACAGCGTGCGCTGGTAGACTTAGTGGGAACATTAGCATTCCTGATTCCCTTTTGTATCTTGGGTTGGTGCGTGACGATCGATCCGGTGCTGGATTCCTGGGGCTATTTGCCAGATGGGACTTGGGGAAATTGGGAACTGTCGCCGGATGCCAACGGACTGCCGCGCGCGCCGATTAAGACGACGATCCTGTTCGCTTTTGTGACTTTATTCGCCCAGGCAGTATCTCAGGCGATTAAATATCTGGCAATTTTGAAGGGATATGCGACAGCAGCCGAAATTCTCACGCCAGACGAAGAAAATTTGCCATTGGAATAGGGGGAAAAGTATGGGGTTTGAGTGGTTGGCGATCGCGATGTTCGCGGGTTTCTTTATCATTTTGATGAGCGGCTATCCCGTGTCGTTTTCGTTTGCGGGGACGGCATTGGTATTTGGGGGGATCGGCTGGCTGGTGGGGGCGTTCGATCTCGATCGGTTATTTCTGCTCTCAAATAACTGGTTCGGCACGATGTCGAATTTTACGCTGCTAGCGATTCCCTTCTTCGTTTTCCTCGGTGCAGTGCTGGAGAAATCGGGGCTGGCAGAAGAGTTACTAGAAACCGTCGCGATCGTTTTAGGTGCGCTGCGGGGTGGGGTGGCACTCGCCGTAATTTTGGTGGGGACGCTATTGGCAGCAACAACGGGCGTAGTCGCCGCAACAGTGATCGTTATGGGGATGCTGTCGCTACCGATTATGCTCCGCTATGGCTATGACAAACGCTTGGCAGCAGGGGTAATCGTCGCATCGGGGACACTGGCACAGTTGATTCCACCCAGTCTGGTATTGTTGGTACTCAGCGATCAAATCGGTGTGTCAGTGGGCGATCTGTTTTTGGGTGCATTGATTCCAGGGCTGATGTTGTCTGGTTCTTATTTGATTTATGTCATCGTCATCGCCTATCTCAAGCCGGAAATAGCTCCCGCGCTCCCACTGGCAGCACGGCAGATCGGTGGGATGAATTTGGCAATTAAAGTTGTGAAGGCGGTAGTGCCGCCTGTATTGTTAATTTTCGCGATTTTGGGGAGTATTTTCTTTGGGTTGGCTACGCCGACAGAGGCAGGGGCGATCGGTGCTGTCGGTGCTTGCGGACTCGCCGCGCTTAATGGCAGACTAAACCTCAAGTTACTGACAGATGCGGCTCATGCCACTGCGGTAGTCTCGACGGTGGTGCTGATGATTCTATTTTGCTCGTCGTTCTTTAGTTTGGTATTCGATGCTTTGGGTGGCAAGGTTTTGATTACCGATTTGTTGTTGCAGTTACCAGGGGGTAAAATTGCCTTTTTAATTGTCAGCAATATCGTCATCTTTTTGCTGGGGGTATTTTTAGAGTTCATGGAAATTTGTTTTATCGCCATGCCGCTGCTAGTGCCAGCCGCCCAGAAGCTGGGCATCGATATGGTGTGGTTTGGCGTGGTAATGGCTGTCAATCTCCAAACTGCCTTTATTTCACCACCAGTGGGATTTTCACTCTTTTACTTGCAGAGTGTGGCACCCAGAGAACTCAAGACGATCGATATCCATCGCAGTGCGATTCCATTTATGGCGTTGCAATTTGCTGTATTACTAATCGTAATAGCATTTCCCCAAACGGTCAGATGGTTGGTAGATTTGGCGGCAAAACCGCTTTAGGGGATAGGGGATAGGGAATAGGGAATAGGGAATAGGGAATAGGGAATAGGGAATAGGGAATAGGGGCTAGTGGCTATTAATTCCCCTCCTGGGAGCGAAAAGTGCGGTACATTGAGGGTTTCCCCAAGTGGAGCACCTTTTCAAGAGAGGGGTGCCCGTAGGGTGGGGTGGGTGAGATCTCCGCATTTCACTAATATAGCAGGGGTCAGGGGTGAGCGGTCAGGGGTCAGTTTGGAAAAGCTGATGCACTAATGGTTTGGGGATTTAGATCTGTCTTTATCGCCCTGGCGACTGCTATAACTTACCCCCCACTCTTCCCCTCTCCCCCTCTCCCCCTCTCCCTCTCTCCCCTTCTCCCAATCCCTATCTCGATAACTTGCCGTAACTGTGCCGCACGAATCCGCCTTCATTGATATTGTGCCAAGCATACACGCGATCGCGAAATGGTTTCCACACATCAAAAATCTGCTTGAAATCGGCATCCTTAGCCGAAAATTCAGCGTATAGCTCGAACGATGCGCGCTCGGCGGCGGCGAGAATATCGTCACTATAGGCGCGCAGTTTCACCCCACTTTTTACCAACCGCTCCAAAGCTTGATTGTTTAAGGTATCGTACTTGGCGAGCATATTGGCATTAGCTTCATAGGCGGCACTCCGAATCGCTTCCTGATAAGCCACGGGTAGCTGCTGCCACGCGCGCAAATTAATCTGAAGTTCCAGTGTGGGGCCAGGTTCCCACCAGCCAGGATAATAATAATAATTTGCCACCTTCTGGAGTCCGAGCTTTTCATCATCATATGGCCCCACCCATTCGGCGGCATCGATCGCACCTGTCTGTAATGCCTGAAAAATCTCGCCACCTGGTAAAGTCTGCACCGTCGCACCGAGTTTGCTCATCACCTGCCCGCCCAAACCAGGAATCCTGATTTTCAAGCCCTTGAGGTCGTTGACGGTGGCGATTTCCTTGCGAAACCAGCCGCCCATTTGTACTCCAGTATTCCCACAGGGAAACTGAATCACGCCGAATTTTTTGGCATAGAGTGCTTGGAGCAACTTCAAACCCCCACCCTCATACAGCCAAGCATTTTGCTGCTGGGCATTGAGTCCGAATGGCAACGACGTACCAAAAGCCGTAGCGGGGGTTTTGCCGATGTAATAGTAGCCAGCAGTGTGACCGCAGGGCACAGCACCTTGCGAGACGACACTCAACACTTCTAATGGTGGTGCTAACTCGCCAGCAGAGCGCGGAACGATCTTAAATCTTCCATCGGTCAATGCCGCAACTCGATCGCTAAAAATTTTCGCACCACCAAAAATAGTGTCGAGCGAGATCGGCCAACTCGTGGCCATTTGCCATTCTAGACTCGGCAGATTGCCTGTAGCGGCGGATTGTTGTCCTTTACCCCTAGCTCGACAAGCCGTTAGAGCGGTTCCGGTAGCTACTCCGGCAATCGCGGTTTGCAAAAACTGTTTACGTTTCACCAATAACTCCTCATGCTAAACTCAAAAATCTATCTTCTAGAGTATAAAGTTGTTTCGACCCAATTCTGCGGTTCTCCTAAATCGGCAGAGGTGAATAAAGAAAACGCGTTTAATTATACCGACCTGCAATACTAATCACTCAGGACTGCGATGATTGCAGTCTCAGTTGCACTTAATGTGGTCTCGACTGCACTTATAGTTGCAGTTAATTCAGTCTCAAAAAAAGCGATGATTGCGGCCTCAAGGACTTAGTATTATATATTGCTATAAGTATGTTCTTGCAATAGAGATTGCCAAATAGAAAAAATCTAGAAAATATCTCGATCGATCTTTAACAAAAGAGGACGATCTTAGTCAACTTTTATCAACATCCGATCGGAGGAATGACATCGGGATCGATCGCTAATACATGTTTGGCTGCTAGGGGTTGTATGATTACGGATATTTCTTCTAACTCATTCAATGTCTAAAATATGGTTTTATCTTCAGATTTTATCTACAAAATAATGACCTTTAAGGAAGCCCGAACTTCTTCGATCGGCGTTTCCCATAAATTATCCCAATTAACTCCGAACAAAGGCTGCGCTTGATGACCCATCATCCAGCCCTTAGTAATTACTTCCAGATACCGATCGGCAATTTCAATGTCATATAACAAAAATTTTAAAAGATTCTTAGTAATCAATGCCAGCCAAAAACGAGACATCTTTAGCTGTGCGATATAAAATGCCTCTAACTGAATTTCACCCAATATATCTGTATTGGTACCAGTGACGACATGCCAAAGATCGTGAGTTTCGGTAATATGAACATTCAGAAAATCTAGATCGCTTTGGGGCTGTAAATCCGATCGAATTGGTGTGAGCCGATCGTGAATAAGGTGGTCGGCATATAGACGACCAAGTGTATTAACGGCAAGCTTACTCAGTCGGTCTAGATCGATTGTACCCAAGCGCAAACGGTTGGTAAAAGCTTGCTTTGCTGGGGGATGAAGACATAAATGCTCGATTGTTAACTGCATACTCTCATCATCATTACTGGCTGCAATCAGTTTGGCGATTACTGTAAAATCACCATCTTTGGTGTTGACCATCTCTAGAAAACTGGACATCAATAATTCAGATTGTTGTGTTTGGTTGGGAATAATCATTTTTTTATAACTCGTTAAAATTAATTGAGAATTGACACTTCTGCGGAGGCAGACGCTACGCGAACGACTTCGCAATGCCTTTGGCAAGGCTAACGCCAACAGTGCGAGAAATTGAGAATTGCGGCTCGCTCTGCGGAGGTTTCCTCCACATAGAAGCGAGACAAGACAGCGACCCAAGCAAACCCCTGCTCTTCGTTAAACAATCGGATTTTCAGAGCTTTTTGGATTCCAAGGTGCCATAAATAACAGCATTACCATTCCTGGTATGGCAATGATTATTGTCACCAAAAAGAAGCCGCCCCAATAAACCAATCCAGCCCCCCCAGTCCCAACCCCAAGTTTTGCGGCGATTTCCCCCGCTAATGGCCCAGCAATCAGATCGCGACCGACAGCCATTAAGCTAGATAACAGTGCAAACTGAGTAGCTGAAAATTCGGGATTGCACAGACTCATTAGATATCCCACAAACCCAGCCACCACCAAACCAGTACAGAAATTTTCGATATTAATTGCCAGTAGCATCGCCGAGAGATTATTGCCAGTTAGAGCCAGGAAGTAATAAGCGAAATTACTCACAGCTTGTAACCCGCCAAAAATCCATAGGGAGCGATTGATACCTAATTTACTCAAGAAAGAGCCGCCAGCGAAGATCCCGACGACCGTGGCAATTGAGCCTATCCCTTGGCGGACATTGCCGATATCTGTATCGCTAAAGCCCAACCCTCGACCGCCGAGAAATGGCACCGCCATTTTAGCCACCATCGCATCACCGAGCCGAAACACCACAATAAAAACCAAAACTAAAATCGCTTGTCGGGTACCCAGGCGGCGGAAAAAATCTCGAAAAGGATCGACTACGGCGGCAATCAGACTTTTGGGGGCGAGATTAACTTTGGCATTGGGCGCGACGAAGGAACCCACGATCCCGACACCCAAACATACCGCCATTACACTGTAGACCGCTGCCCAGCCAATTCGATCTGCTAAAACAAAGGCAATCCACCCCGTCAGCAATAATGCCACCCTGTAGCCCAACGAAGCCACCGATACACCTGCGCCCACTTCCAACTTGCCTAGTATATCGGTGCGATAGGCATCGATCGCAATATCCTGAGTCGCACTCAAAAACGCGATCGCTACAGCGGTAATCGCGATCGATCGCAGCGCATTGTCTCGCCCCGCAGTGTCCAATCCCGCAATTACGCCCATCTGACTCGCTAAACCCAAAATCGCGAACATCAGCCCGATTTGAGTCGCCAGAATCCAACCCCGTCTACGTCCCAGCCAGGGCAGTCGAAATCGATCGACTAAGGGCGACCAGAGAAATTTGAGGGAATAAGGTAAGCCCACCAAACTCAACCAACCAATAGTTTTGACATCGAATCCAGTCTTAGTCAGCCACGCTCTAAACGCATCATCAGCCAGCGCGTATGGCAAACCAGAAGCAAAGCCAAGTAGCAAGATTGCCACCATTTTCCGACTATTAAATACTGCAAGGTATGAGGAAATTGACTTCATTGTGCATTCCTTAATTTAGTGAATTAAATTCATCGCGATCGGGTTGTGTGAATCTGACAGTCCGCAGATCGCCACCCATCTGGTTATGTAGAGTCTTGAAGGCTTCATACCAAATCCAATAGTCATCGGGATTAATCGCCAGCGATCGCCAGATGAGATTCACAATCTTTGTTAATTTCTTCATTATTAATAAGTCATTGACTTGTAACTAACTTCACCTTTTTCATTGCGTTCGACTTGATAAGTGCAGCCCCGATAAATCAATTCATAACTGCATGGTTTGACAGAACCTTTGTTTGGCGAGGGCTGGATCGAAGCGATAAGTGCTACCGCGATAAATCAAATTGCGGGCGAATTTGCCAGAGTGTGGCAATGGAGAATTAGTTCTGACGCGATCGGGATCGTAATCATAGATGGTGCCGCGATAAATGAGTTTAATTACTTTCTTTTCGACAGATTGCTTTTGAAGAATAGTGGTCATAATTTACTCATTGAAAATTGACGTTTGTTTTATAAGCTAGATTTGAGAATGCTTCTTTAGCAACCGATCGAGGTAAATAAAATGCTAATTATTTGTTTGAGACTTATTTATCTTATAATTTCAACTCAATCTAAACATCTGCAAAACGTCTTGATGTATAGATCGACTAAAGACAGTAATCTCTGATGACTTTTGGTGGGGGCATGAGTACGATCGCTTAATACTTTAGTTAATATTCTTCGACCCGCAATCAAAAATCCGAACGATTCGAGTGTTCGTTCGCGTAGCGTCGGCTTTGCCGAATCGCCGCAATTATGTAATTGGAGTCGCTGCTTGATTCTCTACAAGGTTTGCGATCGCTTTACCTTGTCGATCCAGCCTTGGCTGTTGCTCAATACTTGGGAATAAGACAAATCTCGATCGAGCAGCAGATCGAATACAAACGGTTTCACCCACTGGGGAAACCAGCGATGAAGGAGCTTATGGAAAGTCAACCGTAAGAAAAACTCGATCGTTAACAACTTTGTGCGCGGGAACGAATAATCTGACAATTCCTTGAGCGCATGAGCATCGGGAATGCGTTGCTCAGAAAAGGCGGGTAACACCAATGCCCAATCATCTTCATACCGCTCCAACAACCGATCGAACACCAGTACATCCTCCAATGAGGCATTGCACCCCTGCCCGAGCGACGGCGACACAGCATGAGCCGCATCCCCAATCAGCAGCACACTATCGCCCTCATGAAAGCGATCGCACTGGACTGTCAATATCTGCCCCACAGGACGCTGCAACAAGTCTTCTGCTTCCACTTCGGACATCAACTGCCCAAATAGGGGAAAGTTCTCTTGGAAAAAGGTTAAGACTTCTGCTTTGGTAGACAAGTTTAAGAACGGATTGTGCTGCGTGTCAAAAATAATTACCCCATTGAGCCGATCTCCTGGTTGAGGCACCATGAGCATTCGCGTCTGATTGTTTAGAGTCCAGGCATGAATTTTGTCAGGCTCCAGTTCCAAACCCAGGGCTGGATTCGATCGAGGGAGAAAAACCGACTTATAGGCATCGGGTGTATAGTTTTGTTCGCATTGCAACCCCTCCGCCTGGACTAAATCGTCGCGAATGTGCGATCGCGCTCCATCTGCGGCAACCAAGCGATCGTAAGCAATAGCAAACGCCTCGCCTTGTTCTGGCTGCATCTTCACAGTTTTAGCTTGCCGATCTACCTGGACGCACTGACAGCCAAACTCAAGCGTGAGCTGTTCGGATGGGTACGTTTGGGTTAAGTGCTGCAAGAGAATCATCACCAGGCGATGGCGATCGATCGTCAGAATCGGAATTGCTCGCGGAATCTTCCGCGCTCTGCCATGCTGTCGATAAATTTTCGTGCCGTTGCAGAATACACTCGCAGCCGCGATCTCCTCCTCTAAGCCTGCAATCTCGCGGATTGCCGATCGTCCGCGTTCCTGAAGCGAGATCGGAAATGTGCGACTTTGCGAGCTATCTGCCAACCGAAAGTCAGCACGTCGCTCATAAATCTCTACGCGATACTGACCCCGACGCAATAAATAATGAGCCAGTAACAGTCCCGCTGGCCCCGCACCAATAATGACAACTTTTTGATTCATAAACTGTACCTAACCTTTTGATTTATTAGATTTCATACATAACTTGAAAAATCAGGGTCGAGTAGATCGTTCAAAAAAATCGATGGGCAACGATTAAGCTAGCAGCAATGTAAATACAGCTAAGATCGGGATAATCCCAGCTCCAGCTCTAACAGCCCGATCGACAGCATCCATAAGCTGTGCTGTTCGATCTTTGCTTTGATGTTTTCGTTGATGATTGCCACGATCGATCTCCTTTGTGGTGGGGCTACTATGGACAAAGGATCTGATGATGTAGCCTTTGTTCTCATCAGGTTTGGTTGCAGCTTAATTGTCTCGATCGTAGAGATTCAGCTCAAGCGAAACATCTAGAGAACGTCTCGACTCCTACTCAACGAAGTAGAGTCAATCCGGTTAACATTAGTCGATCGACTGAGTATGATTACTTAATACTTTTGTCAATAACGGTTGCGTAAATGTCCGATTGCGACTTCTAACCGCTGAGGTTATGGGTAGCAACTTGGATTAGTTAGAAATCGATCGCTTCAAACAACCCTCAATCTTGCCCAACAACCGAGGTAACTCCACGGGCTTAGTATCATAATCATTACAACCTGCCGCCAACGCTTTCTCTCGATCGCCAGCCATCGCATGTGCCGTCAAAGCAATAATCGGAATGTGTGCAGTCTGGGTATTCGCCTTAATCTGTTGAGTTGCCTCCCACCCATCCATAATCGGCAAACTAATATCCATCAAAATCAGATCCGGTCGTTCCGAGATCGCCTTCTCCACTCCATCAGCACCATCGCTGGCAACTACCACAGCATAGCCAGCACGTTGCAGCCGCCGTGACAGCATATCAGAATTCAATTCATTATCTTCAACCAACAGCACCTTGAGCGGTAAAGACGATCGCAGGCTAGAATCCCCATTGTCGATCGGCGTAGCTCCAGCGGTTGAGGCTTCACCATTGGGCTGTAACTGCTGAAAATAATCCGTTTGGAGGATCTCCGCCACTTGCTGAGTTCGCTTAATATTGGCTAATTCGAGTTGCAAGGCTGCTAATTGCGGCTTGAGTTCGGCTTCAGCCTGCTTGCGTTGGGAAATATCCTCCACAATGCCTTCATAGGCAACCAACTTCCCCTCTCGATCTCGCACAGCACGAGCGTGTTCCGCAATCCAGATGGGGTCGCCACCATAGCGATATGCTTGATACTCAAATCCAGTCACCCGATCGTGTTCTGCTAACATCGTTTTGAAATCCGTATAGCGATTGCGATCGACATAAATGCGCTCGGCAATATCTGTCACCATCGCCATCAGCGTCGCTGCATCGGGATATCCCAGGAGTTCGACTAGAGCCGGATTTACCCGCCGATAGCACCCTGTAACCGTCGCTTGGTAAACACCGACTGGAGCATTTTCAAACAGACTATCGAAGCTCTCATCTTGTCCCTGCCGCCGCTGTAGCTCCACACAAGCCGCAATCTTAGTCTGAAGTAACATTGACTGAAACGGTCTAGTCAGATAGTCTGCTGCACCGATCTCAATCGCCCGCATCACCAGATCGACTCGATCGGCTGCTGCCAAGATTAAGACGGGAATGTGTCGCCACTCGCCCTGTTTGAGCTGCGCCAACACCTGCAATCCACGATCTGTTCGACCGATTTCTAGCAAAATCAGATCGCAGGGCATTGTGGCAAGGGAATCTAAGACTCGATCGATCGCCCGGATCGTTACCTGAGATCCCTGCTGTTCTAACTGTCTCGACAACAATGTACAGTTAGATTCATTGTCGTCTACGATTAAAATTCGACGATCTGTGGCAATTGGAAATCGCTTGGGATCGATTGGGTTGGGTCGCGTCCAATTCGCTGCTAGACTTGGATCGTCGGGATCGATTTTCGTTCCCAAAGGCTTCGCCAACGATTTCCAATCGATCGGACTATCTAGACTGTTTGTCACACTTAGCAAATCCTGCGCTGAAGTATAAATCTGCTCCAAGTCTGGGATGAGGTCGGTAGCTGCTTCCTCCAATAACATCTCACAGTAGCCAATAATCGTACTCAGCGGTGTGAGAATTTCCAACCGGAGGGTTGGAGTAAAAATGTCGATTTCTTGCTGTTGTAGCTCTAATAACACTGGGTTGAGCATCGCCTGCACCAGTTGTAGGATCCGTATTCCAGAAGCGTGAATCTTCTGAATGTCGCTGGATAGTTCTGGCTGCTGTTGTTCGCCCAGAATATCCAATAGCAAGTCGCTGTAACCGATGATCCGCTCGATCGGCGGATCGAGTTGGTGACGTAAACGATTTAGTAAAATCTGCTGTAAGCGGGGATCTAGGGGCGAGTTTAGGGGTGCTGGGGCTGTTACGACGACTGGCTCTAACAGCTTGGTAATTTTTTGGAGCAATCTCGGCAGATCCACTGGTTTGGTATCATACTCATCGCAACCCGCAGCTAGTGCTTTTTCGCGTTCGCCAGCACTCGCATCCGCCGTCAACGCAATGACTGGAATGATTCGCGTTTGGGGATTGGCTTTGAGCTGTCGGGTGGCTGCCCAACCATCGAGTATGGGGAGATGGAGATCCATCAACACGATATCGGGTCGATCTGACAGAGTTTTGGCGACAGCTTCGGTGCCATTAACAGCAATAATTACTTGATATCCTTTCCGTTCGAGCCGACGGGAGAGCATATCTCGATTGATATCGTTATCTTCAACTAACAGAATTTTAGGCATCGATCTTGCTCCGGTATGTATAAATTCTGTTGGACTTCGCTGTCCTATTTTCGTTGGCGGAGTCGCTCTCCCGGAGAATCGTCAGATTGCCCAGTCGCTTTTTCTCTAAACTGGTAGCAATCCTCGCTTGGAGCAAGATCGGATCGCAGGGCTTTTGCAAATAGTCTTCGGCACCGAGTTCGTGGCGCAAGTATGCCATGAGTGTGTGCGGCACTTGGCTAGTCTTCATCAGTGGAATACCTTTGTTTGTGGCTTTGGGAGTTGGGCATTGCCATAGCTCTAGTAAACTCCACCACCAACTAAGTTGAAACCTAACTTGTGACTAACTTGTTCTAACTTTGACTATCGATTACCTACGGCAGACCAAAGGTCAACGATTTACTCAGAGGGGAATACCCACCCTACATTTCGATCTAATCACCCTTTTCCCCAGTAGTTAGATGGACAAATGTCCATCTAACTGCCCCGAATGGGGGTATTAGACTGACAGATTCAGTCTAATAAATAGTTAGCCATCTCAGATCTTGATTCCTAATTCACACAAATAGCTGTGGGTTAAGCAACCTATTCTAAATCTCGTGATAAACTCCTGTAAGCTCATTTGTTCTTTTATCACGATGTCTAATCTACCTCATCCAGTTCAATATCAGGGCAGTAAGCGAAACCTCGCAGCACATATTCTTAGGTTTCTGCCCAACCGAGTAGAGAGGTTGATAGAACCTTTCGCTGGAACTGCGGCAATTAGCATCGCTGCTGCGGCCGAACAACGTGCTCAAAACTTTTGGTTAAACGATTTTAATAATCCGCTTATCGAATTGTTTAAGCTCATTATAGAGCATCCAGGTGATATGGCAGATGCCTATGCAGACATATGGAGCGAACAACATTCTGATTCGATCGGTCATTATTTTGAAGTCAGAAAAAAATTCAATAAAACAAACGATCCAAAGCTATTTCTATATTTACTAGCACGATGTGTAAAAGGAGCTGTTCGTTATAATTCTGGAGGCTTATTTAATCAAAGTCCCGATAAAAGGAGAAAAGGAACACAACCCGCAACTATGAGAAAAAATATAGAAGGAGTGTCCAGCCTTCTGAAAGGCAAATGCAAATTTACATCTTTGGATTACAAGCAATTACTAACCCAAGTCCGAAATCATGATTTTGTTTATATGGATCCCCCTTATCAAGGGGTGTGTGGGTGTAAAGATTCAAGATATTTATCTGGAATTGATTTTGAAGAATTCGTTTTAGCCCTTGAACACCTAAATGAAAGAGGAATAGCATTTGCAATTAGTTATGATGGCAGGCTGGGTAACAAAACTTTCGGCAGGGTATTACCCGAAAGCTTAGGACTCAAGAGAATTGAAATCGAAGTTGGACGATCTTCGCAATCAACACTACTAGGTAGAACGGAGATAACTACAGAGTCTTTGTACTTGTCGCCAGATTTAATAAGCCGACAATTTACAGACCTAACAAGCTATATTAGCAAAGCACCAAAGCAACTGACTCTCCTAGAAAAGCATGGAAACTTCTCAACAGCTACCCGATGATTTCGTGCAACTTTGTCAGTCGGTGACAGCAAAAAGACCAAAAGCCGTTATCGATCATATTTTACAATACGGTTTTATTACAACTGAAGACTTGAAAGAAACCTATGGCTATAATCATCCTCCAAGAGCTGCTAGAGATGTTCGGGAGAATGGTATTCCACTAGAAACCTTTCGAGTAACAGGAAGCGACGGAAGAAAGATAGCTGCTTATAGATTTGGAGATGTCAGCAAAGCTAGGTTTTCCAGATCCTCTGGTAGAACAGGCTTATCAAAACAGATTAAAGATGAATTGATTAGACAAAACGGTTGTAAATGCTTTATTTATCTAGAAGAAGTTAGCGAACGCGAATTGCAAATCGATCATCGTGTCCCGTTTGAAGTTAATGGCGAACCAGATTTAGAGCCAGAAAACTTTATGTTGCTCTGCGGTTCTGCTAATAGAGCAAAATCTTGGTCATGTGAGCATTGCGATAATTGGATTGGTGTTAAAGATAAGTCTATTTGCTTATCATGCTACTGGGCCTATCCAGAAAGTTATGCTCATATTGCGATGCGTCAAGTTAGGAGAGTAGATCTTTTCTGGGAAGGAGATGATGTGGAAATCTATGAAAAATTAAAGCTAAGAGCGATCGATCTAGAAAAAGAAATCCCTGAGTTTGTTAAAGAAATTATTGAACGAGAGATAAGGAGCGATGGCAATGGCTAACAATGCGTTGGAGCGGACGGACTCAACACTTTGGCGACAACTCAAAAATTCCTTCCACCGCTCAACTATGTCGTTATGCGGCTTAATTTTGGTCACTGTCCCCCAATTCAGCTTAATTATTTGCTTAGTCGTTTCCTTCTGCCTTTTCACCTCAAGTAAATAAATAACTAGCAACTTAGGTGCGATCGCTGATTATTTAAAGCACTTACCATAGATTTCTTGAAGAAATCGGGTTTGTAGTAGGGAGCTAAAACGAATTCGCAAAAATAGCCAGTTGCGATCGATTGCTAAGTGCCAAACGGTTGAGCAGATGAGTCACATAGGTTTTGACAGTTCCTTCGGCGAGGTTCAATTGACTGGCGATTTGGCGATTTGTGCAGCCTTGCCCGATCAACCGCAAGACATCGCGTTCTCTGGCGGGTATTTGCTTTAAGGCTGGTGGCTCGGTTGGAGGAATACTATCGGCGGGATCGGCAACATTTGTAACCAGCTTTTCCATCAGTCCTGGTGCCATTTGGGTATAGCCGCGATGAACTAACCGAATTGCGCCAACTAGTTCTGGTGCAGGCATGTCTTTGAGCAAATATCCTTTGGCACCTGCTCGCATCGACAGCGCAATATCGCGATCGTCATCAAATGTACTCAGGACTAATACCTTGATGGTGGGAAATCGATCGACAATTAGCCGCGTTGCTTCAATCCCGGTCATTACGGGCATTCGGATATCCATCAAGACTACATCTGGCTGTAAAGATTCGACCTGGGCAATCGCCGCTTGTCCATTCTCTGCACATCCAAGTACTTGCAGATCGTCTTCCTGATTCAGAATTGCTGCCAAACCTTGGCAAATCAAACTTTGGTCGTCTACTAGTAGTAAGTCAATCATTGGGGGTCGGGGGGGGATAGGGGATAGGGTAAAGGTATCCCTGTTAAGGTGATTATTTCTTGCGCCAGATCCGTTGGCATTTCTGGTGCTAACAGAACCCGGATCTGGGGGTTCTGACCCCCAGACCCCCCATTGGGTGGGGGAGTGTCCCCCCCCCAAACCCCCCCTCAAAGCATAGGTTTTTTGAGACGGTTGGTTTGGTGAAGCCGACCGCTTTGTTGGTTTGTGGGTTGCGGAGATTAGCAATACAGGTGCTCACCTTAACAGGGGTAGGGTAAAGGGTAAAGGGTAAATGGTAAATGAATGGGGTATTAGATTTTAATTGAGCAACAGGGGGAGTTCGACTTGGATTTGACAGCCAGATCCGGGTGAGGTTGTTAAGTGAAACTTGCCGTTGAGAGCGGCGACTCGTTCCTGCATCCCTTGTAGTCCAAATCCGGTTGTTTGCTGGTGAGAATTAAATCCGCGACCGTTATCGGTAATCTTTATGTCGATCCGCTGCTCGGTGGCGATCGAGTGAATTTGCACTTGAGTGGCTTCTGCATATTTGGAGATATTTGTCAATGCTTCTTGCACGATCCGGTAGAGGGTTTTAGATACGGAAAAGGACAAAGGTTGTGTCAGTTGAAGGCAAATGTTTGGGGTAATCCCCGTAACTTGCCGAAACTCTTCTGCCAAAGCCGCGATCGTCTCGGCGAAAGGCTGTTCGGTGCGTTCGTCTGTCCGCAGTGCTCTGACAGATTCTCGGACTTCCTGCATGGCAGTTTTACCCAAACGCTGGGCTTGAGCCAGAAACGAGTGGGCTTGAGTCGGATCTGTCAGCAACAATGTCGCAGCAGCCTGCATCTGGACGTTTAAAGCCGTCAGGGAATGTCCTAATGAGTCATGAATCTCACGGGCGATGCGGTTGCGTTCTTCGATCGCGGCGGCTGTGGCGGTCAGGTGTTCCACTTGTTGGCGGTAGAGGATTTCGCGATCGCGCAGTCGCTTTTTCTCTAAACTGGTAGCAATCCTGGCTTGGAGCAAGATCGGATCGCAGGGCTTTTGCAAATAGTCTTCGGCACCGAGTTCGATACATTTTACGGCAACATCGATCGTTTCTAGAGCCGAAATCACGATCGCGGGAATGTGCTTGAATCGATCGTCCTGTTTGAGCTGCTGGAGCAACTCTAGCCCATCGACCTCTGGCATGATCGCATCTAGTAAAATTAGGTCGTAAGCGATCGCTTTCAGTAGGCGGAGGGCTTGTTTGGCACTGTTGGCTGTCGTGACTGTATAGCCTTGCCGTTTTAATTGGCGCGAGAGCAAGTCACAATTAGTCGGGTTGTCATCAACGACTAAAATCATCCCTCCCTGTGATTGCGGGATGGTAGACTCTCGATCGAGTGTCTCAAGTATAGTGGTTGCGCTCCGCATGATGGTGGCGGTGGCTGAATGTTCTAGCAAGAGTTGAGGTGGAGTAGCTGTGGGTGAGGTCAACGTCTGTAACTGTTGCTGGGCAAGATTGACGATATCATTTACCAGGCTCAACAACTGCTGGGCAGCAGTGTGGATCTTGTCTAGATCGGGAATTAATTCAGCGGGAGCTTCCTCCAAGAGCAGCTCGCAGTAACCAATAATCGTGCTTAATGGGGTGAGCAGTTCCATTCTTAGCTCGGCACCAAACCGACTCAGTTCGCCGTCGATCTGGCTCATTTCTAGTTGCACCGGGTCGAGGATTGTAGTTACCAGTGTCAATAGTTGTTGACTACAGGTGTGAATCTTTTGGAGATCGGCGACGAAGATCGAGTCTGGCTGTGTCTTTAGCTCTTCGAGCAGCATGGCACTGTAACCGATCGTGGCATCGATCGGCGTACATAGTTCGTGGCGTAAGTATGCCATTAATGTGTGCTGCACTTGGCGAGGTTGGAGCATTTTTATAACATTATTTTAGAGTTTTGCAATAAATTTATCCCCGATCTCGATCGTCTAAGAAGAGCCTAGAGCCAACGATTTCAATCGTTGGTGGAACTGGAACGGAGCAGCAATTCCAAATTCAGAAATTCTGTGGGAGTGCGGCATTGGCTTGACCTCACCCCAGCCCTCTGTCTTGTCGTTTTTTTATTCGGGGGGAACCCCCTAATAAAAACGACGCTCCCAAGCTTGGGAGAGGGAGCAAGAGACTGCGCTTTCCTCTCCGGCTCCCCTTCTCCCAAAATTGGGAGAAGGGGTTGGGGGATGAGGGCTAAAAGGCTGGAATGTACTCAACTGGTTTTGAATTTGGAATTGCTAGGAGCGGATCGTTACGGGGATGAATGGGCGATTAAAGTGCGGATTTCGTCGAGGATTTGTTTGTTCCCGGCACCTTTTTGGTAAATGCGCTGAGTCTGGCTGTCTAGCCACTGACGTTCTTCGGTGCTCAAGTCTTTGGCGGTGAGGACGATTACGGGCAGCGATCGCCATTGCGGATGTTGGCGGAGTTGGCGCAGAAACTCGAATCCATCCATTTGGGGCATCATCAGATCTAGCAGAATTACTCCAGGTACTTCTGTCTGCATGACTGCTAGTGCCTCGATCCCGTTCTCGGCTGCCAAAACTCTCCACCCGGCTTTGGTCAGTTGGCGGCAGATCATCTCCCGATTTTCGGGGTTATCTTCTACTACCATCACGGATGTGGGGGCAGAGTTGGTCTGATATGGCTCCAACAGCGTCATCAACCGATCGTAGTCAACGGGTTTGACCAGATAGTCAACTGCTCCCAAGGCACTGCTCAAGGCGCGATCGCCCTCAATTGTGACCATCATCACGGGAATATTGGCGAGATCGGGATCGGACTTGAGCCGACTCAAGACTCCCCACCCATCCAGATCGGGCATCTTGACATCTAGCAGAATGGCTGCGGGTAAATGTGCTTTGGCAAGGCGTAGTCCTTCTACTCCGCTGGCTGCCGCAATCGCGTTATATCCCGATCGAATTAAAAAGCGTTGCATCAGATCCCGTGCATTAGCGTCATCATCGATCGTCAGGATGGTACTAGCACCAGGAACTGAGATACTCAGAGTAGTACTAGTATTTGGTCGATCCTCATTTTGACTAGCTGGTTCCGGTGGGATTGTTTGGACTGGATCTGGCAAGCGAATCGTAAAGGTTGTGCCTATGCCTGGGGTGCTAGCCACCTGAATCTCGCCGCCCATAATCTGACAGAATTGCTGTGCGATCGCCAATCCCAAGCCCGTGCCACCATACTTGCGGGTGATGGAGGCATCGGCTTGAGTAAAGGACTGAAATAGCTTTGCCTGTTGATCTAGAGTCATCCCAATTCCGGTATCGGCGACCGAAAAAGCGAGCCAACCCGTTGGTTCTCGCTCTACGCCTAATGTAATCGTGCCATTTTCGGTAAACTTGCTGGCATTACCCAACAGGTTGAACAGGCTCTGCCGTAGTTTGGTGATATCCGCGTGCATGGAGCCAAGATCGGGCGGACAGTTGATAACTAAGGTATTGTGGTTTTTCATCACTAGGGGGCGCAGCGTCGCCGCGATCTCGGTTAGCAATGGCTCGATCTCAAAGGTTTCGAGGAAGAGTTCGACCTTCCCAGCTTCGACTTTAGACAGATCGAGGATATTATTAATCAGTCCCAGGAGATGCTGCCCCGCACCGTGGATTTTTTGGATATCTGGTACCAAACTGGGGATGCCTAGATCGGTAATTTCTTCGATCGACATCTCGCTATAGCCGATGATCGCATTCAGCGGCGTGCGTAATTCGTGGCTCATATTCGCCAGGAACTGGCTTTTGGCAAGGTTGGTAACTTCCGCTACGAGTTTAGCTTCTTGGAGGGCTGCTTCGGCTTGTTTGCGGGCGTTAATGTCGGTGACGGTGCCTTCATAGTAGCGTAAATTACCCCTCCCATCCCGCACGCACCGGATATTTTCCACAGTCCAGATCGTCGTGCCATCCTGACGGTAAACTTGAGCCTCAAAATCTGCCACCGCTCCTTGTGTTTGCAGCAACTGCACCAACTCTGCCCGTTGCTCTGGAAATACAAAAATCTGTCGATCGATATCTGTCACGTTTGCCATTAAAGCTGTGACGGACTCATAGCCATAGATCCTGGCTAGTCCGGGATTGGCACTGAGAAAACGACCGTCGGGAGTCGTCTGACAGATCCCCGTCACGGAATTTTCAAAGATACTCCGATATTTTTCCTCAGCTTGGGCGGTGGCTGCGGCATAGGCTTTGATTTTGAGCAAGATCCAAGTCGCAATCCCTACCAGCAGCAGGATCGACAGCAGGTAAAACCAGAGTCGATAGTTGTTCGTTGTATCGATCGCGGCTTGATAGCGATCGTTGTATGTTACTGCCAGATGCTCGCTACTGGGGACGGTGGGCAATTCCGCGATCGTCTTGACTGAATCATTGACTCGATCGCGTTTATTGAGAATAATTTGGGCATGATTCAGTGCCATTTTAATCGTCGTCCCTTCAGGCGTGGGAGTCACATCTGTGGAAATCTGAGTAATTTCTCGTTGGATTTGTGGAATTAAGGTTTTCTCGGTGGAGAGATTAAACAACAAAATATCTCGCAGCAGGGTATTTAACCGATCCTTCAGGGCGGGAGCTGTGGTACTTTTGGCCGCGATCTCGGCAATGGCGATCGGGAAATATGTCAACGAGTTAATTAAAACCGCATTTTGCGATTGAAACTTGAAGATTGCCTCTTCTTTCTGCTGCCAAATACCGAGCTGTTTTTGCAACAGCAGGTCGAGTTCTTTCCGACTATCTGCGTCCACAAAATTAGGCGTGCGCTGGAGATCGGTCTGTAATTGTTTAATCTGCGCTAAATCGTTGACAATTGGGTCGTAATAAGTCAGAAGTCCATCTCGCACCTGCAAGACATTGCGATCGATCCGCGCATCTAAGATTTGAACTTGGCGCAAATGACCCAAATATCGATTGTGACGCTCGATATCGATCGCCAGCGACTTCACCCAGAGAATGATTAATATCACCAGCACAGCGGGCAACAGATATCCCCCTCGTGCTAAAAACAGTTGTAAATAGCGATCGCGGTTGGGGCGGAAACCAGATCTCAGGGGTGCTAAAATTTTGCGATCGAAAATCGATTTCATAACGGCTTGCCTCGATACTCACCAGTGAGGGTACGTAAAAACTTGGCGATCGCGGCGATCTGCTCGGTGGGCAGGGTGCGACCGAGTTGATATTTGGTCATCTGGGAGATCGCCTCCTCTAATGTCTTGGCCGAACCATCATGAAAGTAAGGCGCCGTCAGCGCGACATTCCGCAGACTCGGAACGCGAAATAGATGGCGATCGTCTGCATTTTTAGTAACGTTGAAGCGACCCAAATCTGCTGGAGTTATCCGACCGCGATCGGCAAAATAGTCACTCATAATCCCAAAGGGTTGAAACATATTGCCACCGACATTCACCCCTTGATGACAACTGATACAACCATTAGCTTTAAACAACCGATATCCCTCTATTTCGGTGGCTGTCAATGCCTGTTTATCGCCGAGCAAAAAGCGATCGAACCGCGCATTTGGCGTATTGAGCGACAATTCATAAGCGACGAGCGCATCTTTAATATTGGTGGGAGTCAATCCATCTGGATAAACCCGATCGAATAGCTGCCTATATTCTGGCACCTGCTCCAATGCTCGAATCGCCGCTGGCCATTGAACGCCCATCACCTTTGGATTGCTCATCAGCGCATCGAGATGATCGTCAAGATTGGTAAATTGGCCGTTCCAATTGAGTCGAAAGTTGAACCGCGCATTAAACACCGTTGGGGTATTAACTTCAGTCGGGATGCCATTGATGCCGATCGAATGGGCAAGACCATCGGCTCCACCCAAGCTAAAACTGTGACAACTGAGGCAAGATTTCTGATTATTTGTAGACAAGCGCACGTCTCGAAATAATTTCTCACCCAAAGTTACTTTCGGTAGATTAATTGGGATTTCTCGCGGAATCGCTTGAATCGGTTCGCCAGTCAGAGCTATTTCGATCTGTTTGGGTATTGTCACGGACGGCTGGAACGAGGATCTGTGCTGCAAAAAAACTACGAGCAGAGTCGCGCAGAAAATTAGAGCCGCAAAGTAAATCCAGCGTTGAATTCGCCGATCGATCTTCAGTAATTGCATCCTAGTTCTCGACTGTGCGCTTGTTTGGATCTCATTTATCGATTTAACTCCACTACTAACTAAGTTCGAGACTGAGAATGACTAACTTCTGAGTGACTTACTCCTTTCCTAGTGTGAAATTATCCAGATTTATGCCCAAAAGCTGTCTGAGGCGATCGATTTGTTAACTCGATTATTTGTAGCTTAGAGATCTCTCTCAAAATAAACATCTGAAAAACGTCTCGATCTACCTTTAACAAAAGAGAGTAATCCTTGTTGACTTTTGGGGGATGCTAAGTATACTTACTTAGGTCTTTTGGGAACTTCGTTGCTGAGTTGAGGTGTCCTGCATTAGATCGGATGAAAAAATCTTAGAGGCTGTTTGAAGAGTCAAATTTGTTATCTTTACCCCTGGAGAATCCGCCCCAGCTCCCCTTGAAAAAGGGGGGAGCCGGATCCGAACCCCCCCTTTTTCAAGGGGGGTTAGGGGGATTCTCTAAGGTTTACGAGTGCGATCCGGATACTTTTCAAACACCCTCTTAATGAGCGAGTGGTGGCTCTATCGATGCCGATTCTCTTCCAGAGAGGCTCCGCGAACGAATGCCGCTAGTTCCAGCAATAATGTTGGGGAATGAGATCTTCAGGGGCGAGTAGCTGGGAACCGATCGGTACAGATGCCCAATCGTAATAAAATTGGAGCAAATCTTGAGTATCTTTTCGTTCGCTAACTGAGAGATTACGTGGCGTGACGATGCCGATTTGGCGATCGGGAATTGCGACATAATAACCAGCGGGAAAATGCTGTTGGAGATAGCCAGACAGGAGAATACGGGACGAACCAAACCCATCATCGTGCAGCATTAATCCCATCAGCAAGCTGCCATCCTGACGTAGCTTGCGATGCGTCCACAGCTCTTTAGATGCCATTTTGAGATTGATGACTGCCCGTTGCTGCCAATTAATTCCGGCGGCTTCCCAGGCTGTCACCATTTCAGCACTCACCTCCTGACTACATTGAGATCCATCGCGCTCTAGAATCGACCAAGTGAGGTTGTAGTCTGGCATGAGTAGTTTCTGATGGGGAAAATTCCCACGACAGGCACACAGGCAATTAGTGTGTTTGTGTTGTGTCTCGTCTGTCGGTACGATGCTCCTCGGCAGTGGCTGTACCAACGATGGGATGACTCGATCTAGTGCGTCGATGATGGTATGTAACATAGCTCAAATTCTGCTGGTTTGCATCTCATACATCCATCTAACTCGACTCCTAGCTGAGTTCGAGACTACGAATGACTAACTTGTGACTGACTTGCGTTGGCGTTGGCGACAGCCTACCGTTAGAAACGAGGCTCAACCCAACCTACGCAAGTTATTTAATCCTCATTCCTTAGGCGATCGCCTCTCCTTGGAGAATCGACCTTTGTAGTCCGACTAAAATTGATAGCGGACTGTGGCATTGAGATAATTATCGCGAAAGTTATCTTTACCGACGATCGTTTCATAACCCAAATTGAGAAATAAACTGTTGCTAAACTGCGTTTGGAAGCCAGTACTCAAGCGAATAAAATCTCGATCGTTCGCACCAATTCTCGTGCGGATGGCAATCCCAGGTTGAGTAACGAGTTCGGTCGAGATCTGCCGACCATTTTGAGCGAATTCATGCTCGAAATTAGCAGCAAAGTAAGGTGAGATCGTCGCAAAGGAAGTTTTAAATGGATAGGATACTTGGGCACCGATATTAAAAATCAACGAGTCTAACTCTTGGGGATTGACTTTGAGATTTAAGATGTCACCGTTTTGCTCGGTGTAGCCATCGATCTTGACTTTGGTATAACGAATTCCCGCTGTTGGCCCAAATGATAAGCCATTATTGGAGCCGAAATCGTAGCCACTATTTATTCGTAATGATAATTGGTTGCCATTAGGTTTGGCAGTGGCTTGGGTAAAACCTGGTACCTGAATATTGCGATCGATATTAAAGCTGTTCCAACCATAATTAATCAGGGCATCGGTGTAGAATTTGTCCTGAGTATAGTTGCCATAGACAGAGACAGCGGTACTGCTAACTCCAACATTACCTCGGTTATTATTCAATTGGTTATTAGTACTTGCAGAACTCACTGCTAAACCTACAGCGAGATTCTTGCTAACTGGATAATCAGCACCGACTGTAAAACCTTTAGTATCGATATTAAAACCCGTGTTGGTGCTAGTGGCAGATCGATCGCCAAAATTCGTGTCACCATTGGCAAATACACCGACCTGTCCATTTATCGGCCGCGCGGTAGTTCGCAGTGCGAGTAACCGACCGTTAATATCGCGGGTTTGACGGTTGGCATTACCTAAAGCTATCTCAGTCTGAGCGGCGATCGATCTTCCCGCCGTAACAGTATCTAAAGCATAAGCAGAGATCAGTCTGTGACCCGCAGCAGTGGGGTGAAGTGGATCCCAGAATAGAAATGTATCGGGACTAGCACAAACAGCCCCAGTGGTCGTATTCAAGCAAGGTTGAGTGACATTGGTAAACCCAAATCGAGCGGGGTTGGTGATGACGGCATTAAATAATGCTGCCATATCAGTCGGCACGATCGACAAATTGGGATTCTGTTGAGACAGAGCTTGCAGAGATGTTCTCAAACCACTATTGTGAGCTGCTGATAATTGGGAAAGTCCGGCACTTTGGACTGGATCTGCCAACCCAGCCGGAATCTTACCTAAATCGGGAAGATTAGGCACAAGGATTTGCTGCGCTCCAGCATTTACTAGCCTTTGACTAGCCGTGGATAGATTGCCAACTACCGTCGCTGGATTGGTAATACCGCCGCCGATATAGTCATTCGCACCCGCCCAGATGACAAATAATTGGTTGGGATTGACTGTAGGTGAGCTGAGTAAAAAGGCATCGAGTTGAGTCGTCAAACCTGGGAGAGCGACATTAATTGTATTTCCCGTGCCGCTGGTGGCTCCACCCACTGCGAAGTTATTTGTCGTTCCGGCTGGTAATTTTAACTCGGTGGTAAAACCTTCGACCCAAACAGGGCCATTAGAAAAACGTCCGTTAAAATAAGGCGGACTGGGCGGAACTTGTCCCCCAGTGGCTCTAAAAGCGTTGCCATTATCTACCAGGCTATCACCAAAGATATTTATCCCCTCGATACTTTGTGCCAAGACTGGCAGCGGTAACAAGCAGGATAAGAGCCAAGCAAGTTTGAGGATAAAAAGTCGTTTTAGCATAGTTGTTACTGATATTCTCAGGAGCAAATTTACTCTGCAATTAGATCGATTGTTAGACTTTGATTAATAGAATAAAAATCTAACAATTAATGTTGAAATAAAATGTAATGTCCAGTTAATGGGAGGGTGTCTGAAAAGTCTTACTGGCTCCGATCGTAGATCTAAATCCCCCTAAATCCCCCTTAAAAAGGGGGACTTCCGGATCCGGTTCCCCCCTTAAAAAGGGGGGATTTCTAGGGATTTCGCTAGGCGAATGCTCCGCGATCGATTACGTGAACTGGGTGGCGATCGATCGCAGATCGCTGACTTTTTACCAGTAGTTGGATCGGGCGTTCGGGAGCCGTAACCAAACCTCGGCGTTTGGGATGGATATCCCGCTTATCTACCAATTCCAGTTCCCACCGCGAGAGGATCTTGGCGAGGGCAAGTTTCAGCTCCATCATGGCAAACGCACTACCGATGCAGCGTCTGGCACCACCACCAAAAGGCAAAAACTCAAACGGAGAAAACTGTCGCTCTAGAAAGCGTTCTGGGCGAAATTCCTGGGGTTGGGGATATAAATCTTCTCGCTGATGGGTTGAATAAATCGATCCCATTACCATTGTCTCTGGTGGTATTTCGCGTCCGGCAAGCATCACAGATTTGAGGCTAACTCTAGGCAAAGTCAACATTGCTACCGGATAAATCCGCAGGGTTTCATTACAAACAGCTTCGAGATAGGGTGCTTTGACGATCGCGTTAACATCTGGATCTGCGCCCAAGTCATCGAGTTCCGCTACTAGTTTATCCCTGACGGCTGGTAATTTATGCAGCCAATATAATGCCCACGCTAAAGCTGTCGCCGTTGTTTCATGTCCGGCAAACAGCAGCGTCATCAATTCATCCCGCAATTCAACATCGGTCATCGATTCACCCGCTTCATCCTGCGCCGCCATCAATAGGCTGAGGATATCGGTACGGGAGGGATCGGGGTGAGTCCGACGTTCGGCGATCTCGGCGTAGATTAAGGCATCTACCGCTCGCTGAGAGCGCAGTTGGATCGCCCAAGGGCTGATGCCACCCCATTCCTGTTGGAGGATCGGAAAATATAACATCGAGACACTCAGGGGAGAACTGCTGCGATCGAGCAGTTCGCTTAATAGATGTGCTAGTTGTTCGGCGCGCTCTCCCCGATCTACTCCAAACACCGCTTGCATAATTACCCGCATGGTGATTGATTCGGTTGTCTTCCGCACGTCGAAAGTTTGACCGATCTGGACTTGCGCGAGCGTTTCCGTCGTGACTCGATTGATGACATCACTATAGCTTCGCATTCGATCTCCATGAAATGGTGGCATCATCAACTGTCGTTGGCGTTGATGTTGTGTCCCACTCAAGCAAATTACCGAATTGTCACCGAGCAAGAATTTGAATAAATCGTTCAGATCCCCTGGAGCATGAAAATCTGCTCTGGTATCTTGAGTCAAAAGTTGCTGCAAGGCTTGAGGATTGCTGACAAAGACTAGATTATTTTTACCCATATTGAGGGTATACATGTCTCCAAAGCGGCGAACGCATTCGTCCATGAATGACATCGGGCTAAAAATCCAGCGCGTGAGCTGGACAAAAGCGGGGGTTTGGGGGCCTAAAGGTAGTTGCATAGTCGATTCCCAGTAGATCTTGATTAGATTCGGTTCGAGCGCATTCGATACATCTATCAAACTCGACTGCTGACTAAATTCGCACCTAAGAATGACTAACTTATTTATAACTTATGTATATTCTAAGACTACCTAAATTGTGAAATATCCTGTAAGATTGAATTGTCGATTGTCAGAGGTGCTATGCCCAGATCCCTCAGAGTTCAAGAGAATTGCATCGATCGAGTCAGACTGGCACTCAACCGCAATGGCTTTCCCAGCCAACGCTCTTTGGCTGAGGATGTCGGCTTTGCACTCGCTACAGTGAATAAATTTCTGACTGGCAAAGCTGTTGACTACACGACTTTTGAAGAACTTTGCCGGAAACTAGAATTAGACTGGCGAGAAATTTCAACAGTAGATATTGGATCGCCGCAGACTTTCCAGCCTGAGTCGATTTGTACTGGTGGGAACGGATCGATCGTCTTTGAGACAAGTTTCACCAATGATTTTCTGCCGCTTGACACATTACCGCGCTACCCCAATGGTGCAGTTCCGCTCGGCTCCCCATTTTATTTAGAGCGCACTCCCTTTGAAGCGCAGATCGATCGAGAAATTAGCAAGCCAGGAGCATTGGTGCGGATCAAAGCACCACGAGAAATGGGTAAGACATCCCTGCTACTGAGGGTACTGGCATCGGCGCAAAACTTGGGCTACCATACTGTCAGCCTCAATCTCGCCCAAGTTGATGAATCAATTGTGAGCGATCTCGATCGATTTTTGCGTTGTATCTGTACGAATGTAGCGCGTCAGCTCCAGCTCAAACCGAGGCTCGACGAGTATTGGGATGAGGATCTAGGGAGCAAAATTAGCTGCACTGACTACTTCCAACACTATCTATTAGATAAAATTGCTACGCCGCTGGTATTGGTATTCGATGAGCTGAATTACATTTTCGAGCATCCGCAAATCGCCCATGATTTTTTGCCGTTGCTGCGCTCTTGGTATGAACTAGCCAAAATCCTCCCGATTTGGCAAAAGCTCCGCCTGATTGTGGTTCACTCCACAGAGATTTACATTCCCCTTCAGCTCAATCAATCCCCGTTTAATGTGGGATTACCGATTCAGTTAGATACTTTCTCACTAGCGGAAGTGCAGCAGTTAGCTCGATGCTACGGACTCGACTGGGACGATGGAGTAGATGCTGGGCAACTAATGGAGCTGGTGGGGGGACATCCCGCACTGGTGAATATTGCCTTCTATCATCTGAGTCGTGGCGACATAACTCTAGCGCAACTGCTAGAAACTGCTCCCACGGCTAGTGGAATTTATCACCATCACTTACAACGTCATTGGGTAACATTGGCAGAACAGCCAGAATTGGCGCAAGCTCTCGATCGAGTGATGAGTGCCACTAAACCGATAACATTAGCTCCGATTCTAGCTTACCAGCTCAGTAGTCTGGGATCGATCGAGCGATTGGGCGATAAAGTGGTTCCCGCCTGTGAGTTGTATCGGCAGGCTTTTAAAAATCTAATTTGTTAACAACAGATGAGGCGGTTCTCTAGAGGAAAAGCTACGCGAAGGAATCAAAAGTTATTTAGAAAATCAACATAGGAGGCACTGTGAGCAACACCGATAATTTGGAAAAGAACGATCTCCTCCTTCATAATACCGAGCCGATCGATTTTGATGCGATTGAGAAGGCTTTAAGTTACGATCGGATTTTTCAAGATCTGCAAGGAGGGATGATTAAGTCTTATGGCAGAAAATATTCTTTATATATCTTCATCAATTTCGATCCAGAAAAAGTAGGTGCAATCAAACAATGGATCGCCACAGAGATCGCGCCTAATGTTACATCTACATCTAGCCAATTAAATAATACGAAAAGTTTCAAGCAAGAAATAGAACTTATAAAGCAACAGAAGCGCGATCCTGCATTATGTTACGGAAAGATGTGTGAGAACTTTTTCCTGTCCGCTCATGGTTATAGTATTTTATTAGATGGCGAGCAGTTCAAGAAAGTTAGCGATTTAGATCCTCTTTTTACAGGAGGAATGAAAGACGACTGGAAGAATAACTATCGTCTCGACGATCGAGAGGTTGATGAAGCTTGGTATAATCCTCCAGAACGTTGGGATATTGGCAAAGCTTCAACAGATTATCCGATCGATGCCTTGATTTCGCTAGCTCACGATAACCTGGAAGAGCTAAAAGAAGCAGCTAATACAACGATCGACAAATGCAAAGAATTTGCAAAAATTGTAGGGTGTGAAGTAGGCTATGCAATTAAAGATTCAAATGATAATTGTGTGGGGCCGTTTGGTTTTGTAGATGGTATTAGTCAGCCTTTATTTTTGAAAAGCGATTATGAAAAATATCGCAACAACCACGATCTTAAAATATGGGATCCAAAAGCTAGTCTAGCACTGGTTCTCAAAAAAGACCCATTCGGTGGAGAATATAGCTATGGTAGCTACTGTGTTTGGCAAAAACTCGAAACAAATCTCCAACTTTTTGAGCAAAAAGTAGACGAACTTGCCACAAAGCTCGAATGCGATCGCGAACGAGCTGGTGCTCTAACGATCGGTCGTTATAAAGATGGAACACCGCTCGCTATTTCAGATCGATCGAATCAATCGGAAGTGGGCGCAATAGCTGACTTGGAAGCAGCTCAACTGGCAGATTTACTAAGTAAAGGGATCGCTGGGATACTCGAATTTGAAGAAGATTCGGAGTTATGGGCAGATGAATTACTTGCCGCATGGAAAGATGAGCAGCAGTTAATAGCAGTTTTGCAAGATCCTGCCAATAAACTGATCCACAAAGATAAGTTAAGCAGTATATTTCCAATGCCAGATCGCCCTAGAGGTTTGGAAACATTAGAGATAGAAAAATTACAGAGTTTTTTCGGCGATGAAGATAACATGCAGCATCTAGGCGGAATATTTTTATTCGCATCTTGATAGATCGATCGCGGCTTGAAGTAAATTTACTTCGATTTTTCTATTTTAAACATGCAGTCAAATGAAGTTCAAAAATTATTTTCGAGTTGAGAAAATAGAGGCAGT
Organism: Chamaesiphon sp. OTE_70b_metabat_96; assembly: GCA_031376885.1. Taxonomy (GTDB): domain Bacteria; phylum Cyanobacteriota; class Cyanobacteriia; order Cyanobacteriales; family Chamaesiphonaceae; genus Chamaesiphon. The sequence goes on from JANMEL010000104.1 coordinate 33,098, forward strand.
AGCCACATTTCTGTTAACAGAAAGAACTTCTTCATTGCGGTGCGATCGTCTTTTTCAACTATTAGCTCCGTTGCTCGATCGACAGCAGTCGATCGAGCAAATTCTTGAAGAAATTCGACCTCATCTTTTAACAGAATCAACGTCCGAGCTAGGGGAAATATTTGCCTTTGCCCAAGTTCAATATGCACTGATGCAGTTGGAACAAAAAGGCTATCTGGTTAACGGCGAAGATCCTTTACCATCAGACTTAGCGATCTTCTGCGAGCATTTGAGCATCGATCCCCAACAAGCCTACTCCCGATTGCAAACCACGACAGTGGCGGTGAAGTCTTTTGGTGCTAATTTGCCGATTGCCCAATTTCAAGCTGCGCTGGCAGCCTTGCACATCCAAGTAGCCGAACATGCCGACATCGAAATTGTCTTGACTGATGATTATCTGCAAGCGGGACTGTCTGCTCACAATCGCCAAGCTCTAGACTCGTCACGCGCATGGATGCTAGTCAAACCTGTAGGTACAGTTTTGTGGATCGGGCCGATTTTCCAACCAGCGCAAACGGGCTGCTGGCAGTGCCTAGCACAACGGTTACGCGGCAATAGACCCGTTGAAGAATTTATTCACCGCCACAACCACACTTCCATCCCGCTCACTCCGCCACTAGCTGCCCTACCTACCACAGTTCAAACCGCGCTGGGAATGGCAGCGACGGAAGTTTTTAAATGGATTGTCAGAGGCGGCAATCGGCGACTAGAAGGGGTACTAGTCACCCACGACACTCTATCGCTAGAAACACAAAATCACATTTTAGTCAAACGACCTCAATGTCCAGAATGTGGCAATCGAGGCGGCGGGCTATTGAAAGGCAAACCCATACCCGTCTTGTTAGGACACCGAAAAAAACCTTTGTTAGCCAGTGGCGAACATCGCTTATTGGCTCCAGCAGCAACGTTGCAAAAGTATCAGCACCACATTAGTCCGATTACTGGAGTCGTTCGAGAACTGCTGAAGGTCGATCGAGATTCAACGGATTTAATTCATACTTATGTAGCCAGACATCATTTTGCCACGGTATTTGACGATCTGGATACCTTGCGCCATAACATCATGGGTAGAAGCGGCGGTACGGCACAAACCGATCTGCAAGCTAAATGTAGCAGTTTCTGTGAAGCGATCGAGCGATATGCGAGTGTCTTTCAAGGAGACGAAATCCGGCAAGTAGGTAGTTATCTGCAAATGGCACAAGCGATTCACCCCAATGCTTGTATGAACTTTAGTACAGCACAGTACCTCAATCGCCAAGAGTGGAATGCTAAATGTACTGGTTTTTTGGATGGCTTACAACGGGTGCCAGCACCTTTTGATGAAGCCAGAGAAATTGACTGGACACCAATTTGGTCTCTGACGCGGCAAGAATTTAAGTATTTGCCAACTGCTTATTGCTATGACGGCTATCCTACCCCAGCCCCGATCGATTGTTGGGCTGATTCTAATGGTTGTGCGGCTGGCAATACACTCGAAGAAGCGATCTTGCATGGTTTTATGGAATTGGTAGAGCGGGATTGCGTAGCTTTATGGTGGTGCAACCGCCTACAGAAACCGCGCGTAGATTTGGATAGCTTTGACGATCCGTATTTTCAAGCTCTGAAGGATTATTACCGAACGATCGATCGAGATTTTTGGATTCTAGATCTGACTAGCGATCTGAATATTCCGGCTTTTGCGGCGATATCGAGGAGAACGGATCGAGATGTGGAGGATATTATCTTTGATTTTGGTGCTCATTTCGATCCGAAGATTGCGATTTATAGAGCCTTAAATGGCATGAACAAAATACTTGGTGCCGTTTTAGCCGCTAATCCTGATGGAAGTACTCGTTATACGCCAGCAACTTTTCAGATCGCGATCGACTGGTGGCAAACAGCGACGATCGACAATCAGCCTTATCTAATGCCTGATGACAGCATTCCGCCAAAGCGTCCTGCTGACTATCCGCAACTTTGGAGCGACGATTTACTAGAAGACATTATCGCTTGCCAACAGATAGTCGAGCAACACGGAATGGAACTATTGGTGCTAGATCTGACTCGTCCCGATCTTGGTTTGAAAGTGGTGAAAGTGGTTGTGCCTGGATTGTGTCACTTCTGGAAACGGTTGGGAGCAAGACGACTTTATGAAGTGCCAGTCCAATTAGGCTGGTTACAACAGCCGCTTCAGGAGCACGAACTCAACCCCTTACCGATGTGGATGTAAAGTTTTCGCAATCCCTCTCATCAACAGTAGATCTCTCATGTTAAAGCAATACCAAATTATTGATGCTGATGCCCATGTCATCGAACCACCCGATCTATGGCTAAAATACTTGGAGCCTGCCTTTAGAGACTTTGCACCTACTCCAGAGCTGACGATCGGTGGCGAATCGCTGCTCTACAAATATACAGATCGACTGCGACTCGAAGGAACCAAACAAGTTAGCCAAAATCATCCCCGATCTTTGCACGCTGGTTTTGATGCAGAGTCGCATGTCTTGGCGATGCAGCAAATGGGGGTGGATATCTCTTTTGTTTATCCAACATCTTTTTCATGGATCGGTGCTGTAGATTCGATGTCTCCTCAACTGGTAGGTGCCTTCGTGCGCGCTTACAATCGTTGGCTACGAGACTTTTGTAGCTATAATCCCAAGCTGCTTCGAGGTGTAGGAGTTGTCAATCTGCACGAACCAACCGAAATGGTTGCCCAATTGCAGCAGATCGCTGATTTTGGCTTCAAGGCTGTGTTTTTGCGCCCCAATCCCGTCAAAGGGCGACTACTGAGCGACGCTGCTTACGAGCCATTTTGGTGCGAGTGTGAGGCATTAGGCATTGCGGTGAGCATCCACGAAGGATCTCACTCTCGCTTGCCTACGGCTGGAGCCGATCGCTTTAACACTCGATTTGCATTACATGCTTGTTCTCATCCAATGGAGCAAATGATGGCATTGTTGGCTCTGATTGAAGGTGGAGTACTAGAACGTCATCCTCAGCTCAGAATTGGATTGCTAGAATCTGGCTGCGGCTGGCTACCATACTGGCTTTGGCGACTCGATCGAGAGTATGAAGATTTGCACTGGGAAGTTTCCAGCAATGTCAAGATCGCCCCATCTGAATACTTCCGTCGCCAATGTTTTATTGCGATCGAGCCATCAGAACCTTATCTAGATAAAATTATCGAGTTTATCGGCACAGATAATTTAATTTTTGGCTCTGACTACCCGCATATGGATCATCAGCCAGCGGTAGTCTCGGAAATGGTCGGTCTAGAAGATCGACTCTCCAAGAAGATTGTGCAGAAAATACTCTGGGATAATCCCGCTCGTTTTTATGGACTAGAGTAGAGCGGATATCAAAGCGAATAATTACTAGTGAGGAAATTTAGCGATGAATGATATTGCCGACTACCAAATTATCTCCAGTATTTACAATAGTGCCAATTCTGTGGTGTATCGAGCTGTTAATAACGCCAGTTTACAACCAGTTATTCTCAAAGTTCTCAAACAAGATTATCCGACTCCGGCAGAATTGACTAGATACAAGCAAGAGTATGAAATTACTCGTTCTTTGGCAGTTGAAGGAGTTATTAAAGCCTATAATTTGTTGCCCTATAAAAATACGCTGGCAATAGTGCTAGAGGACTTTGGCGGTGTGTCGTTAAATGTGCTGATGGCATCTAAACAGTTTTCACTGTCAGAGTTTCTAGTTATTGCCATTCAAATTACGCGGACACTGGGTAAAATTCATGCAGCTAATATTATTCATAAAGATATCAACCCTGCGAATATCATTTATAACTCAGACACTGGACAACTTAGGATTATTGATTTTGGGATCTCGACCAATTTGCCACAGGAAAATCGAACGATTAAAAGTCTCAGTGTTCTAGAAGGAACATTGGCTTATATGTCACCCGAACAAACTGGCAGAATGAATCGCTCGCTCGATTACAGTACCGATCTCTACTCTTTAGGGGTAACTTTTTACCACCTCCTAACTCGGAGGCTACCATTTGAAACTCATGACGTTCTAGAGTTAGTTCATTGTCATATTGCAAAACAATCCATTCCGCCGCACGAAATCGATCCAAGGATTCCTCAAGTTGTTTCCAATATTGTGATGAAGTTATTAGCAAAAATGGCTGAGGAGCGATATCAGAATGTCTTAGGCATCGAAGCAGATTTAGTAGAATGTTTAGCACGGTTAGACCAAACCGATCGAATTCTAGAGTTTACGATCGCTACTCACGATATTTCCGATCGACTAAAAATTCCGCAAAAACTTTACGGTCGATTGGTAGAAGTAGCCATTTTAAAATCAAAATTTAAAGATATTATCGAGTGCGATCCGCAGCAAAGACACGTTCGAGTGGTGCTAGTTAGTGGTTACTCTGGCATTGGTAAATCTGCGCTCGTTCGGGAACTTTATCGACCGATTACAGAGCAGCGTGGCTACTTTATTTCTGGAAAATTCGACCAATTTCAACGGAACATTCCTTATTTGGCCGTTACCGCCGCATTCCGACTTCTGATCGAGCAACTGCTGTGTGAAAGTCAAGAGCGACTGGTTTATTGGCGCGAACAGATCCTCGCTGCTGTTGGTGTGAACGGTCGAGTAATTATCGATCTCATTCCTGAAATCGAGCAGATTATTGGTTCTCAACCACCAGTGCAACAACTGGAATCCACAGAAACCCAAAATCGTTTCAATGCCGTATTTCAAAAGTTTATCAGCGTTTTTTGTCAACAATCTCACCCGTTGGTACTGTTCATCGACGATTTGCAGTGGGCTGACGCTGCCAGTTTGAAGCTAATCGAACTAACGATCGCCAAAAATAATCCGGGGTATCTGCTAGTGGTAGGTGCCTACCGCGACAATGAAGTAAGTCCCCACCACCTCACCACAATCGCGATCGATCGATGGAGATCGCAAGGGGCGAAGATCGACAACATCATTCTCAAACCCTTAGAGATCGATGCGATCGTTCACATGCTTGCAGATACGCTCTCTCAGGAGCGAGATACCGTTACTGCTCTCGCAGAGTTAGTCTTGCAAAAGACTTCAGGAAATCCGTTTTTCATCAATGAATTTGTAAAAACGATTTACCAAGAAAACCTGCTGATATTCGATCGACAACAAAAACAATGGCAGTGGCAGATCGATCGGATTGAGTCTGTGGGCATTACTGAAAATGTTGTGGATTTAATCGTTGCTAAACTAAGAAAACTACCTAAAGTTACTCAGCAAGTGCTACGACTAGCTGCTTGTCTTGGGAACAGCTTCGATCTCGACACACTCTCAATTATCCACGAAAAATCTGCTCCTGAAACTTTTAGAGATCGGCTCTCCCGCTGGTATGGTGATAAGCATTGCTTATTGAAATAATTGGAGCGGAGCGGAAATTATTTTAATAAGCAAGCTAATAACTTCTGTTTCATCAGATCGAAATTTTTAAACCCATAGCTCTGACGAATAATTA
>JANMEL010000131.1:0-15406 GCA_031376885.1 Chamaesiphon sp. OTE_70b_metabat_96
CCCAAAATTCGGTCGATCGGATCGAGAGCATATTCAGTAACATCAATAGTCAAATCTCGTCCCGTCAATTTCAGGAATTGCCACTGGGTTCCGGTTGTGACACTACCATAAATTGTGGTTACTTCTTGCCCACCTGCTTGATTAAATTTTTGGGCAGCAACCATCTCTGCTGCACATTGACCCCATCCAGCATTGAGTTCACCCTTCTTCGCTTCAATGAGAACAATAGCTGGAGCTTCGATAATCAGTTCGTTTGTCGATCGAGTTAGTAAAAAATCGCACACACCATTTAATCCCGACTCAACATCGATCGTAAAGTCTGTACCGGAAAATAACCCAATTTGGCGATCTAGCAGTTCGCGCAGCTCAAACAACAACGGGGCGACAATTAACTCAGATCTCACCTTTTCACTCCCCTGAGCTGCTGCAAAAGGTGCTGACTTTGACAAAAGATCTGTTAACCACTTACCAGCGGCAAGTGTGGGGAGATCGGTGAAAAATACCCCTTTGACAACCTTGAGATCGAATTGCCGTTGGACTTGAAGCAGATTAAAGCTACTGTAGGGCATATTTTAGAGACTAAGGAGAGGCTTAAATTACAGTATAATATTGCCAGCCAAAGATAATATTGACTCTACCAGATTGAGATACTGAATTTTATCTTCTAGTTGATTCAAATTAGCCCATCTTTTCTTGCCATAAACAGCATCAGATCGATAACCCGACAGGCGTAAGCCCACTCGTTATCGTACCAAGCCACCACTTTGAAAAAGTTGGCATTTAAACCAATACCTGCTGTGGCATCAAAGATACTCGAACGAGGATCGGTGCGGAAGTCCATCGACACAACCTTATCCTCGGTATAGCCCAAGATACCCTTCAATTCCCCCGCCGCTGCCGTTTTCATCGCCGTACAAATATCTGCATAAGTGGTGGGTTTAACCGTCTTAAAGGTTAGGTCGATGACGGAAACATCAGCAGTACCCACCCGAAACGCCATCCCGCTCAACTTTCCCTTCAAGTCGGGTAATACAAGCGCGACTGCTTTTGCCGCGCCAGTTGAAGCGGGAATGATATTCTGGGCGGCTCCCCGTCCGCTCCGCCAGTCTTTTTTATCGGGGCCATCGACAGTAGACTGGGTGGCAGTCATGGCGTGAACGGTAGTCATTAAACCTTCGGCGATTCCAAAGGTGTCGTGCAAGACTTTGGCAACTGGAGCTAGACAGTTGGTGGTGCAGCTTGCGTTGGAGATAATTTCATCTGTTATGGGATTGAATTCCTGATGATTGACTCCCATTACTACAGTCCGAATCTTATCGGGGTCTTTGGTTGGGGCGGAGATGACTACTCGTTTTGCCCCAGCTTGAATGTGTTTTTGGGCACCCTCGTAGGTAGTGAAAAGTCCAGTGGATTCAACTACATAATCGGCTCCTAGTTTACCCCAAGGGAGTTCTGCCGGATCTTTAATCGCCAGACAGGATACAAAGCGATTGTCGATGGAGATGCCATCAGGCTGGGCTGCAACGGTGCCTTGATATGTGCCGTGGGTGGAGTCGTATTTGAATAGATAAGCAAGGTTATCGGCAGGAACGAGGTCATTCACACCGACTAATTCTAATTCAGGATGACTCATGGCAATCCGTGCCACTAGCCGTCCGATTCGTCCGAAGCCATTAATACCGATTTTGAGTGTCATTTTCAGTTAATTCCTGAATCTAAATTTCATTTTCACAGGGCTGTTTCTGTTCTATTTGGGTGATATTTGATAATGTCACTTCCGCGATCGCCTGCATCGCATCTTCAGTAAAAAATGCCTGATGTCCGGTAATTATCACATTCGGGAAAGTCATCAGGCGGGCAAATGTATCATCTTGCATAATTCGATCGGATCGATCTTCAAAAAATAATGCTGATTCTTGTTCGTAGACATCTAATCCTAATGCTCCGATTTGGGATGATTTGAGGGCAGTAATAATCGCACCTGTGTCGATTAATGCGCCCCGACTGGTGTTAATTAGCATGACGTGGGGCTTCATTTGGGCGATCGCCTCTTTGTTAATTAAGTGATGGTTTTTTGGAGTTAACGGACAATGGAGCGTAATAATATCCGACTGGGAAAATAGTTGGGATAGCTCCATGTATTGGACTCCAATCGCCTCACATTGGGGATTACGAAAGGGATCGTAGGCAATAACGTTGCAACCAAACCCTGTCATAATTTGAGCGGTGACTGTGCCAATTTTGCCCGTACCGATAATCCCGATCGTTCGTCCGTGTAAATCGAATCCGAGCAATCCTTCTAATGAAAAATTGCCCTCGCGGACGCGGTTATATGCTCGATGTAATTTGCGATTGAGCGTCAGGATTAATCCCACAGTATGTTCGGCGACGGCATAAGGGGAATAGGCAGGAACTCGCACTAATTTGATGCCCAGATTTTTTGCAGCTTCGACATCGACATTGTTATACCCAGCAGAGCGTAAAGCAATTAGGCTGACACGATCGCTAGCGAGAGCCTTTAGTGTGTCTCGATCGACTTCATCATTAACAAAGATACAAACGGCGGTAGCATCTTTAGCCAGGATCGCGGTGTGTCGATCGAGCTTAGGTTCTAGAAATGTCAGTTGATGTTGATGTTGTGAATTAGCGGCTGTAAAAAATTGGCGATCGTATGACTTGGCTCTAAAAATAGCAACTTTCATAATTTATTTAGGATATTATGTTGCAGTTACTCAAAGATATAAAATAAATAATTTACAAAATTATGCAATCGCTACATTTCTATCGTAAATCCATGAGAGCCATAAACTATTTTTCATCGTTTTGGCTCGTAGCAAAGTACAACGATTCCACAATCAAATGTCTTGTTCTTTAGAAGTGTCAGATTTAGCTTATCTTCTAAGCTATTAAATATCGTTATCCCTTTTCCTAAAGCTACAGGATTAATGAAAAGATTGTATTCATCAATTAGTCCCTCCATTATTAAAAATGACACAAAGCTGCCACCTCCATAAACAATAATATCGTTACCTGGTTGTTTTTTAAGTTGAGCGATTTCTTGGGCACTATCACCTTTAGCTAGCTTTGTATTTTCCCATTCCACATTTTCAATCGTTTGTGAAAAAACTATTTTGGGGGTGTCAACCATTTTGTGAGCAAAAGCATTCGCCGTTTCCGGATTGGCAATTTGAGATGTCCAACTGGGTATAAACCCTTGTGCAAGTTTCCGTCCGAGTATAATGCAATCAACAGGTTCGGTTATTTCATTAACATAGTTTTTCAGCTCATCATCCCAATCGAACACCATCCAATCCATTTCACCGTTTGCTCTTGCCACGAAACCATCAACCGATACTTGCATCTGTAATTTTAATTTTCTCATTTTTTTATCCTGATTTTTTTATCTCAATCGATCGGTACGATCTTATCGAATCTACTTACCCAATCACCATGAATGGAGTGCCCGCAATTGAGGCGTTTTTTTCAATTGATGAGCTTCCATCCGCGTCAGCACATCATCGAGAATACCGATCGCTTCGGTAATAAATGGCCCTTTATTTAACATCACACATTCAGCACGTTCGGACATGGCAACATCGCTCATCTCGCCCCGCGACGGAATGCCATCCTTGACCAAATTCTCTAATACTTGAGTTGCCCAAATCACCGGAATATGTGCCGCTTCGCAAATCCACAGCATTTCTTCTTGGATTTCGGTGAGACGTTGATAGCCAATTTGAACAGCTAAATCGCCCCTGGCAATCATTACCCCAAAAGATCCCTTTCCGGCAGCATAGACGATTAATTCAGGCAGATTGGTAACGGCGATCGCGGTTTCAATCTTGGCAACGATCGCAGGTTGAGACAGTCGGTTTTCACAACGTTTATTTAACTCTTGTTGCAGTAATTCAATATCGGCAGGTCGTTGGACAAATGAGTAGCCAACAATATCCGCATGAACCGCAACAAAATCTAGGTCGGTTAAATCTTGTTCGGTTAGTGGACTCAGAGCTAAAACTGTGTCTGGGAAATTCAAACCCTTTTCTGGTTTGAGTTTGACTCCTTTGGGACTAGTATTAATTACCTCTAATAATAGTCCTGGCTGTTCGTGGGCGATTGGATATTCGGTATCGATTACCTGAGTCTGAATTTTACCGTCGTCGATGGATACAGGGGTATCAACAGCTAATAAATCGAGAATACTCGGAATCGTACAACTCGTCTGGAAATATTCTATAGATTTATCTGTTTCTACTTTATTTTCGAGTTCGGGTTCGCGCCGTGATAGTACAATTCGATCGCCTTTAAATACCCGCTTCTTATGGTGTGGCGCAAGTACAGATCCCGTGCGAATTTTGGGGCCACCTAAATCCATCATGATTTTACATGACGTGCCTGTTTCTCGTTCGGCGCGGCGGATATTATCGATCGCGCCTTGCCAGATTTCGGGAGTATCGTGGGCGCAATTAATCCGCATACAGTTTGCGCCGCGTTGGATAAAACTTCGTACCAGCTCATAGTTGGTGGCGGCTTCAGTATCCAGCGTGACCATAATTCTGACTCGACGATGGGCTGATGACTCACCGAATAGTTCTTCCGTGTGCTGCTGTAATAATCGATCGCCTTCAAAGAAAAATTCAACAGGTGGACGCTGGAAATGTCGATTTGATTTAGAGCCACAAATGACTTCTAAAGTGGCAATTACCGCATCGAGATTGGGCATCACCCGTCCTTCAATCCGACCTAATGAGGATAAACCCCAAGGCATCAGCGCAGCCTGAAGTGGGCGGAGATCGTGCCGACGTAAAGCTATATATTCAGCTAAATTCAAGGCACTATCGATAAACGCCGTCCGCTGAATGTGTGGGTTCCACTCGTCAAAGGTGGCTTTTCCTTCGCTTTCAATGGTCTGGCGTAGTGCTTGCAATGTCGATAGTAAGCCTTGGGGAGTAGATAGATTGAGGGTTTCGGAACTGGGTTTAGAAATTTGACTAACCATCTAAAAATCTCCTAAATTGATTTGGGTTCGAGCGATTTAAAGCGTATTAAAAATCATCCAATCTTGAATATTCTTATTCTTTAAAACTAACTCAGCTTGACTAATTTCATCATCAGTTCCCTTGACGATCGTTAGATAATATCCTCGCCCTAAAAGATCGCTGTAATGCCGAGCTTGCTTTTCCGTAATATCAAAGCCAACGCCACCACCGAGGATGCCACCCGATACTGCTCCATAAAAAGCTCCAGCCGCAATGCCAACTAACACGACAGCACCACTAAAGGCTGAAAATGCTAGCGTTGTTAGTCCAGCGACGACACCACCAACGACACTGCCCATCGCCCCGGCATCTAAGGCTCCATGTTCGATTCGTTCGACTGTGTTACCCCAGACAAACCCATCTTCAGATTGGATCGTGGAATCCGTAGATCGCGCTAATATATCGGATGCTGAATCAAGATGTTCGGCAACAACTGAAACATTATTCATGTGAAAGCCAGTTGCTTTAAGTTGACGGAGTGCCGATTCAATCTGTTGAAAATTTGGGAATGTACCTACTGCATTTTTATGTTCTATGTTCATGGTGAAAAATTTAGTTTAAGATGCTCAAATTAAAAGAGTTTTTTCGCAGGTTTTTTAGATGCTGAAGTTGAGTTATTAGCGATCGCTGCACGATCTCGTTCGCGGAGCGTCTCCACGGGAGAATCGCCACCTTTACCAACGACACGCTTACGGATTTCATCAGCTACCAGAATTAATGGTGGACAAATAATTAGTACCCACCATTGCCAAGTCTCTAGCGGTGCGGTTCCAAATATTTTTTGTAAGGGTGGGATATAAATAATCGCTAGCATCAATACCAATTCAGCCGCAATCCCCAGCCAGATTAAAGGATTGCTAAAAAAGCCTAGCCGAAAAATTGAGGTGCGTTCGCTCCGACAGGCGAACACATTGCCAATCTGACAAGCAACGATCGCAGCCAGTGTCATAGTTGTGGCTTGATGATAAATTGCCATCTGACTGGCGGTTGCCGATCTCGCAAGGATCGCCCCATTGAGCGATTGCAAGTCGCTAATCCCGTAGCCATTTGCCCACCAAACTAGGAAAAATCCGCTCATCCCTACCACTCCTTCGATCGATCCGAGAAAGAGAAAAGCCCGCAACAACAAAGACTTATCCAGTAATTGTTGGGACTTTTTACGGGGAGGTTGCAGTAGGGTACCTGCTTCGGGTTTTTCTGCGCCCAACGCTAGAGCGGGCAGCATATCTGTTCCTAGATCGATCGCGAGAATTTGGAGGATAACTAACGCGGGGGGAATCTTGAAAAAGACCATCGCCAGAAATGGGAGCAATTCTGGGATGTTGGAGGAGAGGATATAGGTGATAAACTTGCGAATATTTTGATAAACCGCTCGTCCCTGTTCGATCGCACTCACAATCGTGGCGAAATTATCATCAATCAGCACGATATCCGCCGCTTCCCGCGCTACATCGGTACCGTTTAGCCCCATCGCAATCCCGATATTGGCGGCTCTCAAAGCAGGTGCATCATTGACACCATCACCCGTGACAGCGACAATGTGACCCATCTTGATATAAGCCTGCACCAGCTTTAACTTCTGTTCGGGCTGGAAGCGGGCGGAAATTAACCCAGATTTTTGGTGCAAGATTTGCGCTAACTGAGCATCCGAAAGATGGGACATCTCTTCACCCGTAACGATCCTGGCTTTACCCTCTACCAAGCCGATTTGTTGGGCGATCGCTTCAGCGGTGAGTCCATAATCTCCCGTCACCATCGTCACTTGAATTCCAGCTTGATGACATTTGGCGATCGCGTCCGCAACTTCGACTCTGGGCGGGTCGATCATTGCCACCAACCCCAGGAAAATCAGATTTTGTTCTAATTCCTTAGTATCTTGAGACTGCTGCTCTACTTGCTCTCTAGCGGCAATTCCCAGCACTCGATAACCGCGACTGGCAAATCGTTCAGCTTTGCTGTACCGGAGGTAATCGTTAGTCGCAGTCACTTCCGCTCGTGCATCTGCTGATAACTCGACGATCTTGCCATCTTTGAGAATCTGCTGACAGCAGTTGAGTACATCCAAGGGCGATCCTTTGGTGACAATTAGAGCGGGAGCCGTCAGCGGTTTGAGCTTGGCGGATTGCCCATCCAATTCAAACCCCAAACCGGAATCCTCTCCAGTTCTTTTGAGCACGACACTCATCATTCGCCGCAGCGAATCGAAGGGGATTTCCTGAGTTCGATCGAGTTGACGCTGTAATTCTTCCAGTTTCAACCCCTGTTTGAGAGCAGCTACTAGCAGCGCGGCTTCAGTCGGATCGCCGATTTCCTGCCACTGACTGGAACCTGCGGGATGGTTGAGACGAGCATTGGAGCATAGAGCCGCACCCGCCAACAGTAGCTTTACCTGGGATTTCATCCGCTCATCAGCAACTTGTACTTCGCCGCCTGTCGGATCGTAACCGACTCCCGTAACTGTAATTTCAGTCGCTGGAATCCAGAGTCGGCAAACCGTCATCTGATTCTTAGTTAATGTCCCTGTTTTATCCGTACAAATCACCGTGGTAGCACTCAATGTCTCCACAGCGGAGAGCCGACGCACCAACGCATTTTGCTTTGCCATCCGCTTGACACCCATTGCCAGAGCCAGAGTGACAGTTGGTAATAATCCTTCTGGCACGAAGGCGACAATAATGCCGATCGCAAAAATAAAGCTCTCCTTGGCTTCCATCCCCACCAATAGGTAAGTCAGCAGAAAAACAATAACACCCATGCCAACGGCGATCGACGTAATGATATGTACCACACCATCGATTTGCACTTCCAAAGTACTGGGTTCTCGCTTGACAGTGGTAGTCAGGTGAGCAACCTGTCCAAACTCAGTCTGAGTCCCCGTTGCATAGACAACTGCCAATCCCCGCCCCGCCGCAACGGTAGCACCTGCGAATACCAGATTGCCAGCTTCAGCAGGTCGCATCTGTGCGCTGGAGACTGGTTCAGCCGATCGAGCAACTGGGAGCGATTCGCCTGTCAGTACGGAGATATCGACAGTCAAAGACTGGGCGGAAACCAGTCTGGCATCGGCGGGAATGCGATCGCCTTCTTCCAATTGGATCGGATCGCCTGAGACGATATCCCGCACCAGAATCGACTGTAACGTCCCATTTCGATAAACTTGAGCTTTGGCAGGTAACATCTTATTGAGAGCGGTTAATGCTTGTTCTGCCTGGAACTCCTGCCAAAAACTGAACCCAGCATTAATCCAAATTACCGCCCAAACTGCCCAGCCAACTTTAGGAGTACCAGAGACAAAAGCCAGTCCACCCGCCACCCAGAGCAAGAGTGCCATAAAATGGGTCAATTGGTCGGTGAACCGGAGTAGTAGCGATCGTTTTGCTGGTTCGGGTAGTTCGTTAAACCCATATTGCTTAATTCTGACTGCTGTTTCTGCTTCGGAAAGTCCCTGAACTGAGGTTGACAGAGTTTCGTAAACTTGCGGAGTAGATAGTGTCCAAATAGGTGCATGAGATGACATTAGAAATCAAAACTCCGATCGGTGTTAGCATCGTCATCAACAGCAACTATTAGGTACTGCGATCGATCTTAGGTTAGTACTGTGAGGATCTCGTGAAGTTGATACATATTGAGGCGATCGACGATCTACAAACTGGGAATGTACCTACTGCATTTTTGTGTTCTACGTTCATCTTAAATATCCTGTTGCATCGTTGGTATTGTCGCCCTAAAAATTCGTTTGTCTTCCCGACAAATTTGCTGAATAATATTGCGTCCCGACATTGCCACCACTGGCACACTTCCACCTGGTTCCACCCATTGCCCGATTGCATAAAAATTTCGCAGTTTAGGTAATGTTTTGGGTAATCCTTTTATCGATAATGGGAGGGTTTGTTTGGTCAGGAGCCAGCCACAACTCGATCCTTGCCAGTTGCCTGTATAACGCTCGTAGGTAAGCGGTGTAGCCACATCTACAAACTCAATATCATTCCTAATCCCAGGATAAAATCGCTCTAAAATATCGATGAGAATTTGTGATTCTTGAATTTCCTCTGCATCATAAATTGAACGACCATAAATACGTTGCCAATAATCATAATTAGTCGTCAATACAACCATCAGTACCGATTTTTCCTGTGGTGCTAACGATGGGTCAAAGCAATAATGTTTGACCCCAATCTCATACCGCTCTTCCCCTGCAATTACGACAGGTCGATCGAGCAAATGAGTAGTCCAATGCGGTGTGGCTGATAAGTCGCGATTTACGCCCAGTGATACCTGTAGTTGGGAATGAATTGGTAAATGTCCATCGTAGTAACTTTGGATCTCGCGAGGGACATATTGCCGATCTAGTAAACCGAACAGCGTATTGTGACCATCACAAGCCGAAATTACTCGATCTGTAAAGCATTTTTCATTGTTATATAACCGCACCCCAATCGCCTGATGTTTCTCGATTAAAATCTTTTCTACTTGCGACTCATAGTGAATTGCGCCGCCTAATTCCAGATAGCGATCTGCAATCTTTTCAGCAAATTGCAGCGATCCACCTAGCGGAAACCCAGCGTTTTTGGTGTGCATATAAGCTAATAAAGACATCCCCACCATCACAGGAATATCCTCCCAGCCAAACATCTGGGGAATAGCGCGGCGGAGAAAGGGATCTTGAAACTTCTTGGCAAACTCTGCTGCTGAAATATTTCCCCACTGTGCCAGTGGGCAGATAAATGGCAACATTTTCCGCGCTAACTTTCCCCAGTCTCCTAACTGCATCAATGCTTTGGGCTGCTGCTGAAGTAGTGACAGATCGAAACGAGTAAAGGTGCGAATTCCCAAACAGAAATCACTGATTAATCGGCGATCTATCGGTGATAATTCTTTTAAATGCTGTTCCAATCGATCGGGATTACTGTAAACAATTAAAGTTTTCCCGTCGGGTTCACTCACCCGCAACAATTCATCGTGATGAACAAATTGTTGGTGCGGTACAACGCCAAGTTCCTCCCAGAGTTGGTAAAAAGGCTGTCCTCGTGCAGATCCAAACAAGTAATGAATACAACCATCAAAAATATATCCCTGTCGCTGCCATGCCGTACACAGCCCACCTGGTCTATCGTGCATTTCAAAGATCTGAGTTTGATAACCATTCATCTGGGCATAGCAACCTGCCGCTAACCCAGCAATCCCCGCCCCAATAATGATAATAGTGTCATTGCATTTATGCGTCACAAATAGCAGTCGCTAGATACTGCTATTCATCTTAGGTCGATACTGTGAGGATCTTGTGAAGTAGCAATATATCGATCTTTCGTTGGCGTAGCCTCCGCTTTGCGGAATCGATCGTTATTTGGGTAGGCTAGTGTTATTACTATCGGTAACAACATTTTTGCCACTATTAATTATGATTCAGTTGGTGGATGCCATCCAGCGGAGATCCAGGCTTGTCTGACAGGCACAGCATAAGGATTATTGAGTTGCATTGCGATAACTGTGGCACGACCGCAAGCAGTAATTCCCTCAATATGTGTGCCATTATTTATCCAAGTAAAATGGCGTGTCCATTGTTGAAATCTTGGGTTAAATAGTTTGACATTTCGATCGCTTTCAGGATCTTGTCACTGAGTTTGGATACCTTTATAACTGTTGCATAATCGACAGGCAAGCCAGAGGTTTTCTTCTTCATCTGAACCACCTGCGGCTTTGGGAATAATATGTTCGATCTCTAAAATTCCTAACACATATTTTTGCAAACTTTGGCAGTAGCCACATCGGTCTTGTGCTGATGCTCGAACTCTAACACGGACTGCTTCAGAAATCTGGCTCACTCGCTTAGGGGTTTAATTAATTTACGTTTGACGGCTTCACTGATGGCAGTGGCTTTTCGCAAGAGTCCTTCTTGATAAGTTTGCATTAACAGTTGTAATTCCGATCGATCTCCGTCGGTAAGTATCCCTGCTTGCTGACAATCGAGTAATTCACTCAACCGAATATCCTCAGCGGGTTCCATTTGCAGTTCGGTATGTACTAATACGTCTGCATCTGAAAGTAATGAAACAGGTTCGAGGATGGTCGCGGCTGCGCTGATGTTGGGAATGGAGCTTTGGATGGTGTCTGCCAAAACACTGGCGAGATCCCGATTTGCCAACCGCGCAAATCGTTGGCGTTGGCGAAGCCTCTGCCTGCGCAGAAGCCTCTCCTTTGGAGAATCGGCTTTTTGGTAAACATCATCGGTGAGTGTGATGGTGATTTGAGTACTCATAAGCTCATTAATCTGGTTTGTCTTTACATTTTAATCGATAAATAGGGAATCAGTAGGGTAGGCTTCGTGTAAGTTTGCTCGTGGACATTACCCACCCTGCATTTTGGGGATAAGTGAGATTGTTATTTTGATTGTTTATATCTAAAATAAATCTCTTAATCTTGCAACCATCTCCGTTCTAGCGGAAACTTCCAACTTTCTAAACATCCGCTTCAAAGCTTGTTTGACAGAGTTTTGAGTAATCCATAACTCTGTTCCGATTTCTTTATTGGTTAATCCTTTGGCAACGAGCATCGCAATCTGAATTTCGCGAGGAGTGAGATGTTGAATAATTGGATCTCGAACCGGATCGGACTGTCGGCGTAACTCCGCTAACTTCGTCGAAAAATGACTACAAGCTGCACCTAAACTGGCTAGATCGTGCGAGTTAAATGCAGGTACGTTATCGCCAACTCGTGCAAAATTAACCGTCCCAATTAATTGTCCATTACCGACAATCGCACCAGTCATGATATGTTCGTGATTATACTGGGAGCAACATCTTTGATAGAGCTTGCTCTGTTTCCAGCCACCTGGAGGTAATACTAATTCTTCATGTGCTGGAGCATGATATTGAATCACATAATTGAGAACTGGATCGACCGATTTACCAAATCGTTGATATCGATTGACAAAATCATCAGAAACACCTTGAACATCGATACTTTCTGAATAATTCTCATCACCTAAGAGATAAATTCCCCAGCGTTGTACGCCAAAGGATTCACTAACTCCATCCATAAACCTCGAGCGCAAGGATTGCTCAGTAGGAGCAGTGGAGAGCGATTGAAACAGAGGATGCAGGGAATAAATCATGATAATGCTGAAAGTGTACCCACTTGAGGACTATCCAAGTCTAAAGCCTCGGTCTACGATCGAACCAGGATCGAAAAATTCAGATCGTTAAAAATATGACTCCACTACACATTGGCTTTTTGGTTTATCCTGGTGTTGTCCAACTGGATGTGATGGCGGCTTATCAAGTTCTCTCATTTCCACCAAATACACGGGTACATCTCATCTGGAAAACATTGGATGAGATCGAAAGTAATGAAGGTTTAATCATTACACCGACAGTCACACTGACAAATTGCCCGCCGCTAAATGTGATTTGCGTTCCAGGTGGTGGAATTGGACAAATCGAAATTATGCAGGATGCTGAAATCCTGAACTTTTTGAAACAGCAGGCACAAGCAGCACAGTATGTGACTAGCGTATGTACAGGTTCGCTGATTTTAGCTGCGGCTGGTTTATTGCAAGGTTACAAAGCCACCTGTCATTGGGCATTTCGTGAGCAATTGGCAATGCTGGGAGTCGAAGTAATAGATCGGCGAGTGGTAATCGACAGGAATCGCATCACTGGAGCTGGGGTGACTTCAGGCATTGATTTTGGATTGACGCTGCTAAGATTGCTATGTGGAGAGGATGTAGCAAAAATGACCCAACTGATGATGGAATATCACCCTGAGCCACCTTTTGATGCAGGTATACCGGAAACAGCAGGTAGCGCGGTTGTGGAGCAGTTGATGCAGTTTGGCAAGCCTCTGGTGGATGCCTTCTTGGTGCAAACTCAGGCGGTAGCGATCCAACTGAATCTAGAACAAGCTCAGAATATTCGATCGTGATGGCAGGAGTTATCCCTGTAGGCAAAGAGAATCGTTGCGCTTAGTTAGATTTAGCTAAAATATAGGTATAACCGTCCTTTCCATTCTCACAGTAGGTCACGACGATGCAGTATCAGGTCTTTGTCCAAAATCCCACAGATCGCACCTTCATGGCTTCTGTCGTTGGCTTGCCGCCAATGGGATAACAGAGAAAGAGGCGATCGATTACCTCCGGTAGCTACGCCAACGACTCAAAAGCATCCTCGATGCTCAGTTTAAACATGGGAAACTGGTCACTCAAAACGACGGTAGTAACCGTAGAAGAGCAGTATGGTGGGCGATTAGCTCAGATTCGGAAAGCCCAAACCCCTGAAACTTTGGTTGCAGCCTACGACAGACTCCTCGTAACGTTCTCTTTATTTTCTCAGTTGGAAATCCGATCGTACGATCTCACTGCCGCCGACTTTTTCAAACAGTTTAGGCAAATGGGCACTCGGATTGGAACACAAGATCTCCGCATTGCTTCAATCGCCCTCGCTCACAGTGGTATTGTTGTCACCCGTAACCATAATGTCATAAATATTTATATCGATCTATTTAAGATCTCATTTTTTAGTTTGCTTTAACAATTCAAACCAGAGCAAGCTAATTAATCCTCCACCGAAACAAATAGCTAGATCGATCGGATGTAAAAAGGAGAAGCTAAACAAGTTCCGCAAGAACGGAATGTAAAGCACGATCGCCATAAAAAACACTCCGCCACCAATGACCCACCATAGAGCCGGATTGGGTGAATTCAGGATTTTTAGACTCAGGCGAGAGGTCGAACCTTCACTCAAAATTAGTCCTAGATTCGCGAAAATTAACGTCGTAAATGTCAATGCTCGCACATCTAATTCACCTTGCTTGCGGTATGTAGCGATCGCAAAGACTATCAGAATAATTACCAAGATTCCGCCCCCTTGCAGCATGGCTAAACCTAAAGTTTTCTTGCCGAACAACGGTTCTTTAGGATTACGAGGTGGACGCTTCATGACATTTGCTTCGGCAGGTTCGGCTTCTAGGACGATCGAACAAGCCGGATCGATAATTAGATGTAAAAAGGCAACATGAATTGGAAGTAATACTAATGGCAATTTAAACAACACGGGAATCAACGACATCCCCGCGATCGGAATGTGAATTGCAATCAGATATGACATGGCTTTGCGGAGATTATCAAAAATTCGCCGCCCTAATTTCACCGCTTGGACGATCGACGAAAAATCATCATCCAACAACACCAACGCCGCCGATTCCCGCGCCACATCTGTCCCCCGTTGCCCCATTGCAATGCCGATTTGGGCGGCTTTGAGCGCAGGGGCATCATTTACACCATCTCCAGTCATTGCCACAACTTCACCCTTATCTTTAAGGGCATTAACGATGCGTAATTTTTGTTCGGGAACGGCGCGGGCAAAGATACTGGTATTTTCAATCCGCTGTTGGAGTTCGGTGTCGCTCATGCCATCCAATTCCGATCCAGTTATCGTGTCTCCCGTTTGCAATAAGCCCACTTGACGAGCGATCGTTTGAGCCGTTTCTGGATAGTCACCCGTAATCATCACCACTCGAATTCCAGCGGTATGACATTCTTGAATCGCTGCTGCTACAGTTGGGCGAACTGGATCTGACAGTCCGACTAAGCCAAGAAATTGAAAGGGAAAATCGTGTTGTTTGTCCGGTAAATGTTCGGGAGTAACTACCGGATGTGGCGGCAAAAATGGCGGCGGTGCATCTAGTAGAGACGCTTTAGCAACACCTAATACTCGCAATCCTTGCGTTGCCATTTCACTAACTTGTGTTGCCAGAGTTTTCTGCTGTTCGGGCGTAAAATGACAGAGATCGGCGATCGCTTCTGGTGCGCCTTTAGTGGCAATTTCATACAACTTGCTATCCGCTGACTGCCAGACGTGAGACATTGCGAGTAGCTGCGGTGAGAGTGGATATTCTCGCAACAGTTTCCAATCATCATGCAAATGTTCGGTACCTGCAAGAGAGTAATTGCCCAACTCCTTAAACGCTTTCTCCATCGGATCGAATGGATCGCGTTGACTTGCTAAAATACAGAATTCAACTAGCTCGTGAACCGACTCAGGGAGCGGCACTTGTGAGTGTAATGCTAAATCATAAGGCTGAGGATTTTCGGGATGGTTGTAGGCGAATAGCTGCTGTACAGCCATCTGATTTAGGGTCAGCGTTCCAGTTTTATCGACACATAAAACAGTTGCCGAACCGACGGTTTCGACGGCGGAAGTGCGACGTGCTAAAACATGATTCTGTGAAAGCCGCCAAGCTCCCAAAGCCAAAAAGATTGTCACGACAACTGGAAATTCATTCGGCAAAATTGCCATCGCCAGCGTAATCCCGGCGAGGACTCCTTTGAGCCAATCTCCTGTGGTGGCTCCATAAATTACGACAATTGCCAC
>JANMEL010000132.1:0-1677 GCA_031376885.1 Chamaesiphon sp. OTE_70b_metabat_96
GACGAAAATCTCGTAGACGAGTTATGACCACGGATGCAGCGATTCCCTTGAGGAGCATCACTGCATCCATCATCAAATATTGGGAAGCTCCAACATGACACGCAAAGCAACTGCTACAAAAGTCCAGTCTCTACAGGCACCGCTCACCCCCAGTCCCGAACTCCAACTTCTAAATGTATTTGTCGGCAAGTGGCATTTAGAAGGGCTGTCTTATGGATCGGGACAGTCGAAGGAAAACCCCTACGATTCATCCGTCCGGTGGTCGGCTAAGGAAAGCTACGAATGGCTACCAGGTGGTTTTTTTCTCGTTAACAACTTTGATGCGAAAATCGGCGACGCACCGATAAATGGGATGGAAATTATCGGCTATGATGCTGCGAGCCAAACATATCCCTCGCAGCTATTTGACAATTATGGCAGAATTCATCTCGGTCGGCGGAGTATCCGTGATGGTGTTTGGTCGTATACCGGAACAGAATACCGCAGCACATATACGTTTCGCAATGACGGTGATAACCTGGCGACCCACTGGGAGTGGTTAGATGGCGCGGATTGGTCTGTCTTGTCTGATTTGGAGGGGACTAAGCTCAATTAGCATCTGCCATTGAAAGTTGAAACATGGAGATAACCGATTCAGATCTAGCTAATCTCAGTAGATCGCAAATAACGAACCAGTTCACATAAATTACCCAAATCAAAGGAGATTCTCAATGCCTTACATTACAGTGGGTCAAGAAAACTCTGGCACGATCGATATCTACTACGAAGATCTGGGATCGGGTCAACCCGTCGTACCGATCCACGGATTTCCGCTCAATGGCCATTCTTGGGAGAAACAGGTTGCGGTTTTATTAAAGGCGGGTTATCGGGTGATTACTTACGTTGGCGTTGGCGAAGCCTGCCGTAGGCACAGCCTCTCCCCTGGAGAATCGCCGAGGCTTCGGCAGTTCTAGTCAGCCATCAGTTGGCTATGACTACGAAACTTTTACCGACGCTCTGCACAAGCCGATCGCGACGCTCGACCTGCGGAATATGTTACTGGTCGGCTTCTCGATGGGGACGGGTGAAGTGACGCGCTATCTAAGCAAGTACGGCTCGGAGCGAGTCAGTAAGGCGGTGCTGATGGCTCCAGTGCCGCCGTTCCTACTGAAGACAGACGACAATCTTGAAGGGGTCGATGTCAGTGTCTTTAGCAAAATTGAGCAGGCGATCGTCGCAGATCGGCCATCTTATCTATCAGCATTCTTTGCCAATTTCTATAATGTTGACGTTCTTGGCAGCAATTCTCGATTAGAGAAGCTACACCAACGAATTACTGATGACGCGATTCGGCTGAGTTGGCAAGTAGCGGCAGGGGCTTCAGCCAAGGCAACGCTGGACTGTGTTTCTTCTTGGCTAACCGACTTCCGTGCCGACTTGCCGCGTATTGATGTACCGACGTTAATCATCCAGGGTGATGCAGATCGCATTCTCCCGCTCGACTCCACTGGAACAGGCTCCCGAAGCTGATTAAGCATAGTCAGCTAGTGGTGATACCTGACGGCCCGCACGCCATCAACTGGACTCATGCCGATCGGGTCAACCCCGTGCTGCTGGACTTTCTCAAATCGGGAAATTAGTTAACTGAATTTCGAGCGTTGATTGAGTTTTACCAAGTCTACTAATCCAAAGAGGTAC